>JALVQZ010000156.1 GCA_027036355.1 Acidimicrobiia bacterium
CGGATGACCGGATGGGGGAGGGCGGGGCCCTATGCCGCGATGGCCGGCCACGACATCGACTACATCGCCTTGACCGGCGCCCTCCATGCGATCGGCCCGGCGGACGGATCGCCCGTTCCGCCGCTGAACCTCGTCGGCGACTACGGCGGCGGTGCCCTCTACCTGGCGATGGGCATGCTCGCCGCGCTGGTCGAACGCTCCGCCTCGGGGAAGGGACAGGTCGTCGACGCCGCCATGATCGACGGCGCCGCCTCCCTGATGGCGCCGTTCTATCAGCTCCATGCCGTCGGCTTCTGGTCGGACCGGCGGGGGAGCAACCTCCTCGACGGCGCGGCGCCGTTCTACACGACCTACCGCACCGCCGACGACCGGTACGTCGCCGTCGGAGCCCTCGAACCGAGGTTCTACGACGAGCTCGTCACCGGCCTCGGACTCGTCGACACCGACCTCCCCGACCGGATGGATCCGCGCAACTGGCCCGAACTCAGACGTCGGTTCGCGGAGGTCTTCGCGACCAGGACCCGGGACGACTGGGAGGCGGAGTTCGCGGGCACCGACGCCTGCGTCGCCCCGGTGCTGTCACTGGCCGAAGCTCCCCACCATCCACACAACACGGCGCGTGGCACCTTCGTGGAGTCGCCCGGTCTCGGCCCGATCCCTGCGCCCGCTCCCCGCTTCGGGCGCACTCCGGCGGTCCGGCCCTCGCCGTCGGCGCAGGCCCCAGGGAGCGACACCGACGCCGTGCTCGCCGAATGCGGGTTCGATCAGGACGAGATCGCCCGCCTCCGCAGGGCCGGGATCGTCGGCGAGATAGGATGACCGCCATGGAGGTGGTCGAGGGAACGTCCCGGCGCGTCGAGGGGCGTGACGCGTCCAACCGCTCCCCGATCCCTCCGGCGTTCCGCTCCCTCGTGTGGTTCCTCGCCATCCTGGCGTCCCTGGTGCTGGCCTGGGAGCTCTACAAGGTCGTCGGCAAGGCCCTCGAAGGGATCGTGCCGCTGCCCGTCCGGCCCGACAACAAGTCGATGCCCCACGTGTGGGACATCGTCGGCGTGCTGTTCACCCGCCGGCTTCCCAACGAGCCGATCCTGCTCGTGGTGCTCCTGCGCGAGTCGCTGTTCACCTTCCGGGAGGCGCTCATCGGGTTCGCCGTCGGCACGGCGGTCGGGTTCTCGCTGGCGATCGCCTTCAGTCAGTCGCGTCTGCTCGAACGGGCCTTCATGCCGTACGTGGTGGCTTCCCAGACGGTCCCGCTGGTCGCGATCGCCCCCATCATCGTCATCTGGGGAGCGAAGATCGGCTGGCCGGTGTGGATCTCGGTGTCGATCATCAGCGCCTACCTCGTGTTCTTCCCCGTGGCGATCAACACCTTGCGGGGTCTCCGATCGCCCGACCCGACCGCGATGGAGCTGATGCGCTCGTACGCCGCAGGGCGACGGGACACGCTGTGGAAGGTGCAGGCCCCCGCGGCGATGCCGTTCATCTTCTCGGCGTTGAAGATCTCCGCGACGGCCTCGGTCGTGGGAGCGCTCGTCGGTGAGCTGCCCTCGTCGTTGAACCAGGGCCTGGGAAGGGCGCTCCTGTCGTTCATGTACACGTTCATCACCGGGCCCGAGAAGCTGTTCGCGGCGATCCTCGTCGCGTCGCTGCTGTCGATGTCGTTCGTCGGGGTCATCGCCACGGTGGAGCACTACGTCCTACGCAACAGGAGGGGTTCGAGGTGAGCGAGCACGCGGTCGTCGCCGAGGGGGTCGGCAAGGTCTTCAACGCCGGATCCACCGACCAGGTCGAAGCGCTCAAAGGCATCGACCTGACCATCGAAGGAGGCGAGTTCGTCTCGCTCATCGGCCCTTCCGGATGCGGCAAGTCCACCCTCCTGCGGCTCATCGGCGATCTCGTACAGCCCAGCTCGGGGCGTCTCGAGGTCAACGGCAAGACCCCGCACCAGGCCCGGCTCGATCGTGACTACGCGATGGTGTTCCAGAAGGCGACGTTGCTCGAATGGCGCACCGTCGGCAAGAACGTCCAGCTCCCCCTCGAGATCATGGGCGTCGACAAGGCCGATCGTGAACGCCGTTCCCGCGACTACCTGGACCTCGTGCAGCTCGGCGAGTTCGTCGACCACTACCCGTGGCAGCTCTCGGGCGGCATGCAGCAGCGCGTCGCGATCGCTCGGGGGCTGGTGTTCGATCCGGCCCTGCTGTTGATGGACGAGCCGTTCGGCGCGCTCGACGAGATGACCAGGGAGCGGATGCAGATGGAGTTGATGGACATCTGGCGACGTACCGGCAAGACCGTCGTGTTCGTCACCCACTCCATCCCCGAGGCCGTGTTCCTGTCGACCAGGGTCGTGGTCATGTCGCCCCGGCCGGGCCGGATCACCGACGTCATCGACGTCGACCTGCCCCAGCCCCGGACGTTCGACACCCGGGAATCGACCCCGTACTACGAGAAGATGACCGAGGTCAGGGAAGCCCTGCGGGCGGCGGGGGTCGGCGTCGAATGAGCCTGCAACACGATCCCGACGTTCTCGAGGCGTTCGACGCCGACGTCCCGGGAGAGCCGCAGGTCGACGTTTCCCGCGTCCGGGAACGCCTCCGTGAGGTCGCTCCGGCGATCGTCCTGTTCGTCGCCGCGTTGGCATTGTGGGAGCTGACCGTCATCGTCTTCGACATCAAGGAGTTCCTGCTCCCGCGTCCGACGGTGATCCTCGTCACCCTCGTCGAGAACTGGGCGGAGATCGCCAAGGCCGCGTTCGCGACCTTCAAGGAGGCCGTCGGGGGGTTCGTCGTCGGGGCGGCCGCCGGCGCCCTCGTGGCCCTGGCCACGGCTCGCTGGACCGGGTTCCGCACCGGGGTGCTGCCGATCGCGATCGCCCTCAACTCGGCTCCGATCATCGCCTTGGCGCCGATCATGAACCAGTGGTTCGGACTCACCAACCCGGTGTCGAAGATGGCGGTGGTGGCGATCATCGTGTTCTTCCCCGTGATGATCAACACCGCCAGGGGCCTCACCGAGGTCGACCCGGCCGAGATCGAGCTCCTCGATTCGTACGCCGCGTCGCCGTCGGAGGTCATGCGCAACGTCCGGATCCCGAGCGCCCTGCCGTTCTTCTTCGCCGCGTTGAAGGTCGGCACGGTCCTGTCGGTCATCGGCGCCATCGTCGCCGAGTACTTCGGCGGCCCCCGCGACGTCCTCGGTGTGTACATCACGCAGCAAGCGAGCCTGCTCCACATCGCCGAGGCATGGGCGGCTATTGTCGTCGCGACGGTCCTCGGGGTGGCGATGTACACGGTCGTGCTGGTCGCCGAACGGCTGATCATGCCGTGGCACGCGTCGTTCCGGGACCAGGGTGCGTGAGCGAGCGGAGGTCTCGACCGCGTCCGGGTGAGACGACAACGAGGGAGGGGTCCCATGCGAAGGAACGACACGAAGGCGGCGAAGCTCCTTCTCCTACTGGCGGTGCTGGCGCTGGTCGCGGCCGCCTGCAGTAGCAGCGGAGGCGGCGACACCGGAGACACCGGAGACACCGGCGGCGATGCCGGGGGCGAGATGACCAAGGTCAGGCTCCAGCTCCAATGGTTCACCCAGGCACAGTTCGCCGGCTACTACGCGGCGCTGGATCAAGGCTTCTACGCCGACGAGGGCCTCGACGTCGAGATCCTCCAGGGCGGCGTCGACATCGTCCCCCAACAGGTCATCGGCTCGGGGAACGCCGAGTTCGCCATCTCCTGGGTGCCCAAGGCGCTCGTGTCGCGGGAAGAGGGCATCGACATCGTCAACATCGGTCAGGTGTTCGAACGGTCCGGCACCCTGGAGGTCTCGTGGGCCGACTCGGGCATCAAGGAGCCCAAGGACTGGAAGGGCAAGAAGGTCGGCAACTGGGGGTTCGGCAACGAGTTCGAGCTGATCGCCGCCATCCGGAAGGCCGGTCTCGATCCCAACACGGACGTGACGCTCGTCCAGCAAGCCTTCGACATGTCGGCTCTCCTCAACGACGAGGTCGACGCGGCCGAGGCGATGATCTACAACGAGTACGCCCAGGTGCTCGAGACGGTCAACCCCGAGACCGGCGCGCTGTACCAGCCCGAGGACCTGACCGTGATCGACTTCAACGACGTCGGCACCGCCATGCTCCAGGACTCCATCTGGGCGACCGCCGACTATCTCGAAGCCAACTCGGACGTCGCCACCAAGTTCCTGAAGGCCTCCTTCGAGGGGTGGATCTGGTGCCGGGACAACTTCGACGCATGCGTTCAGGTCGTGCTGGACAACGCTCCGACCCTCGGCGAGAGCCATCAGCGGTGGCAGCTCAACGAGATCAACGGGCTCATCTGGCCGGCGACCAACGGCATCGGCGTGATGAACACGCCGTTGTGGGACCAGACGATCGAGGTCGCCACGTCCGAGGAGATCCTCGAGGCCGCCCCCGACTCCGGAGCGTTCCGCACCGACCTGGCCGAAGCGGCCATCAAGGCGCTCGAAGCGGAGGGTCTCGACGTCAAGGGCGACGGCTGGACCCGCCAGGAGGTCGAACTGAAGGAAGGCGGGAACTAGCTCCCGCGCCCGGCCCACCGGCCCATCGGCGAACCGGAGGTTCGCCGATGGGCACGTCGGCCCGCGGCCGGTTCCGGGACTATGTTGGGAGTCGGACCTGAGAGAGGAGCAACGATGGCGAACGTGGTGAGGGCGGCGATCCTCCAGACGGCGTGGACCGGCGACAAGGACTCGATGATCGAGCACAACGCCAAGTACGCCAGGCAGGCGGCAGAGCAGGGCGCGCAGGTGATGTGCTTCCAAGAGATCTTCTACGGCCCGTACTTCTGCCAGGTGCAGGAGAACGAGCACTTCGACTACGCCGAACCCATCCCCGACGGCCCCACGACCCGCAAGATGCAGGAGCTGGCGAAGGAGACCGGCATGGTCCTCGTGCTCCCCATGTTCGAGAAGGAGGACTCGGGCTTCTACTACAACACGGCCGCCGTTGTCGACGCCGACGGGACGTACCTGGGCAAGTACCGCAAGAACCACATCCCCCACGTCAGCGGCTTCTGGGAGAAGTTCTACTTCCGTCCCGGCAACATGGGCTATCCCGTGTTCGACACGGCCGTCGGCCGGATCGGTGTCTACGTCTGCTACGACCGGCACTTCCCCGAGGGATGGCGGGCGCTCGGCCTGCACGGCGCCAAGATCGTCTTCAACCCGTCGGCGACGAGCCGTGGACTGTCCATGTACCTGTGGAACCTCGAGCAGCCGGCGGCGGCGGTCGCCAACGAGTACTTCATCGGCGCCATCAACCGCGTCGGGAAGGAGCCCTTCGGCGACAACGACTTCTACGGATCGTCGTACTTCGTCGACCCTCGCGGCCAGGTCATCGGCGAGCCGGCGTCGGACACCGACGAGGAGCTCGTGGTCCGCGACCTCGACCTCGACATGATCGACACCGTACGCAAGACGTGGGCCTTCTACCGGGATCGCCGTCCCGACACCTACGGCGACCTGTGCGCACCATGACCGAAGGGGCCATGACGACCCACCGTGAGCTCCTGGCCAGGCACCGCCAGGTCCTACCGTCCTGGTTGGCGCTGTACTACGACGAGCCCATCGCGCTCGTCGACGGTGAGGGACGGCGTGTCGTCGACGCCGAGGGCAACGAGTACCTCGACTTCTTCGGCGGGATCCTCACGACGATGACCGGCTACAAGGTGCCCGAGGTCGTCGCCGCGATCCAGGAGCAGGCCGCCAGGATGCTGCACACGTCGACGCTGTACCTGATCGAACCGCAGATCGAGCTCGCGGAGAAGCTCGCCGAACTGTCCCCGATCCCCGATGCCAAGGTCTTCTTCGTCAACTCGGGTTCGGAGGCCAACGAGGCCGCGCTGCTGCTGGCCACCGCCTATCGCCAGTCGAACCAGATCCTGGCGATGCGCAACAGCTACCACGGGCGCACCTTCAGCGCCGTCGCCATCACCGGCAACCGGGCATGGTCGCCCACCAGCCTCAGTCCGGTCGACGTGACCTACATCCACGGCGGCTACAAGTACCGGAGCCCCTTCGGTCACCTGCCGGACGACGAGTTCACGGCCGCGTGCGTCGCGGACCTCCGTGACATGCTGGCGATCGCCACGGCCGGGGACGTCGCCGCGATGATCGCCGAGCCGATCCAAGGCGTCGGCGGGTTCGTCACGCCCCCCGACGGCTTCTTCGGCGCCATGAAGGAGGTCCTCGACGAACACGGGATCTTGTTCGTCTCCGACGAGGTCCAGACGGGTTGGGGTCGGACCGGTGAGCACTTCTGGGGCATCGAGGCCCACGGGGTCGTTCCCGACATCATCACCTTCGCCAAGGGTCTCGGCAACGGCCTGGCCATCGGCGGGGTCATCGCCCGAGCCGAGATCATGGACTGCCTCACGGCGAACTCCATCTCCACCTTCGGTGGGAACCCGCTGGCCACCGCCGGCGCCCTGGCCAACCTCGAGTACCTGATCGACCAGGACCTGCAGACCAACGCTCTCAAGGTCGGCCAGCACCTTCGCTCCCGTCTCGACGATCTCGCCGACCGGTCGGAGATCATCGGCGAGGTTCGCGGCAAGGGTCTGATGCTCGGCGTCGAACTGGTCGAGCCCTCCGGCACCGACCCGAACCCTGCCGCCGCCAAGACGATCATGGAGGAGGCGAAGGCAGGGGGGCTGCTCATCGGGAAGGGCGGTCTGTACGGCAACGTCCTCAGGATCGCCCCGCCGTTGACGCTCACCGAGGCCGAGGCGGATGAAGGCTACGAGATCATCGAGCGGGCGGTGACCAGCGCCGAGGCGTAGGACGCCGTCGATCACGATCGAGAAGGGAGAAGCGACCATGCGTACGCTGATCAAGGGCGGGACCGTCGTCACCGCGACGGAGAAGATGCGAGCCGACGTGCTCATCGAAGGCGAGAAGGTCGTCGCCATCTACGATCCCGGTGGCCAGGGCTGGGAGAAGACGCTCACCGAGGCGGTCGTCGGCGTGCTCGCCGACAAGGTCATCGACGCGACGGGCAAGCTCGTCATGCCCGGCGGGATCGACCCGCACACGCACATGGAGCTTCCCTTCGGGGGGACGTTCGCCGCCGACACCTTCGAGACGGGAACCCGCGCCGCGGCCTGGGGTGGGACGACGACGATCATCGACTTCGCCGTCCAGACCAAGGGTCAGGGCCTTCTGGAGGGACTCGAGGCGTGGATGGACAAGGCCGACGGCAAGTGCGCCATCGACTATGGCTTCCATCTCATCGTCGGCGACGTCAACGACCAGTCGCTCAAGGAGATGGACATCGCCGTCGGCGAAGGGGTCACCTCGTTCAAGATGTTCATGGCCTACCCGGGGGTGTTCTACTCGACCGACGGCGAGATCCTGCGTGCGATGCAGAAGGCGCTCGAGAACGGCTCGACGATCATGATGCACGCCGAGAACGGGATCGCCATCGACGTGCTGGTCCAGCAAGCCCTCGAACGCGGCGAGACCGACCCGATCTATCACGGGCTGACCCGGCCGCCGGCTCTCGAGGGTGAAGCGACCCACCGGGCCATCGTCCTGGCCGACGTGGCCGGCGGCACCCCGTTGTACATCGTGCACCTGTCGGCGGCCGAGGCCCTCGAAGAGGTCACGATCGCCCGCGACGAGGGCAAGAACGTGTTCGCGGAGACGTGCCCCCAGTACCTGTTCTGTGACCTGGACGATCTCGGCAACGGGTTCGAGGGCGCCAAGTTCGTGTGTTCCCCGCCCATGCGGGACCGGGCCGAGCATCATCAAGAGGCCCTCTGGCGTGGCTTGGCGACCAACGACCTGCAGGCGGTGTCGACGGATCACTGCCCGTTCTGCATGGGGGACCATCCGGTGTTCGGCACCCAGAAGCAGCTCGGTCAGGGCGACTTCTCGAAGATCCCGAACGGCATGCCCGGGGTCGAGTACCGGATGGAGCTGATCTACCACGGCGGCGTCAACGCCGGTCGGATCGGTCTCAACCGGTTCGTCGAGATCACCTCCACGACCGCAGCCAAGATGTTCGGCCTCTATCCGCAGAAGGGCACCATCGCGATCGGGTCGGATGCCGACATCGTCGTGTTCGACCCCGACGCCACGCACACGATCTCGGCGAAGACCCACCACATGTGGGTGGACTACTCCCCGTACGAGGGGATGGAGATCACCGGGAAGGTGGAGACGGTGCTGTCGAGGGGCAAGACGATCATCGAGAACGGCGAGTACCTCGGCGAGCCGGGGGACGGCCGGTACCTGCGGAGGGCGAGCAACCAGTACCTGATCTGATCGAGATCCGATCGGGCAGCCGGCGATCACAGGAGGGCCATTTGCAGTTCGGAGCCGTGTTCCAGACCGACCCGCCGGCACAGCGGGTCATCGACCTGGCCAAGCAGGCCGAAGCGCTCGGCTTCGGATACGTGTGGACGTTCGACTCCCACGTGCTGTGGGAGGAACCGTTCGTGATCTACTCGCGGATCCTCGCCGAGACCGATCGTCTCATCGTGGGTCCGCTCGTGACGAACCCGGGGACGCGGGACTGGACGGTGCTGGCGTCGCTGTTCGCCACGCTCGACGAGATGTCGGGTGGGCGCACCATCTGCGGCATGGGGAGAGGGGACTCGGCGCTGCGGTACATCGGCCGCAAGCCGACGCGCCTGGCGACGATGTCCGAAGCGATGAAGGTGATCAAGGGGCTCGTCGCCGGCGACGAGGTCGACTACAAGGGCACCCCCGTGCGTATCCCCTGGCTCGACGGGGGATGGGACCTGCCGATGTGGGTGGCCGGCTACGGGCCGAAGGCCCTCGACCTCATCGGGCGTGAAGCCGATGGGTTCGTGCTCCAGCTCGCCGATCCTAAGATCCTCGAATGGACCGTCGAGACCGTCAAGACCGCGGCGTCCGACGCCGGACGCGATCCGGACGAGCTGACCATCGCGGTGGTCGCTCCGGCCTACGTCGGGGACGACCTGGCCGCACAATGCGAGGAGCTGCGCTGGTTCGGCGGCATGGTGGGGAACCACGTGGCCGACCTCGCCGCCCGTTACGGCGACGAGGGGACGATCCCCAGCGATCTGCTCGAGTACATCGCCGCTCGAGAGTCGTACGACTACTCCCATCACGGCAAGTCGGGCAACCCGACGACGGATTTCGTCACCGACGAGATCGTAGAGCGGTTCTGCATCCTCGGACCGGTCGATCATCACGTCGACAAGATCCGTCAACTCGAGCAACTCGGCGCGGATCACGTGTCCCTCTACCTGATGCACGATCACGTCGAAGGCACGATGGAGGCGTACGGCCAGACCGTCATCCCGGCGATCAACGGTTCGTGACGCTGCACTCGGGTAACCTCGTCGGACAACGATCGGAGGTCGAGGTCCGATGAAGGTCATCGTCGTCGGCGTCGGCGGAACCACCCGAGAGCTGCTGCGGCGGCTCGGCGAGCTCTGGGAGTGTGTCCTGGTCGACACCGATCCGGAGGCGATCGGGCAGGTCTCCGAGATCGCCAGGGTCGAGACCTTCGTCGGCGACGGCTCTTCGGCTCTGGTGCTGGAACGGGCCGGCCTCGACGAGGCGGACGCCCTGGTGGCCGTCACCGACGACGACGACGTCAACCTCGAAGCATGCCGGATCGCCCAGGAGGCGGGGTTGCTCCGCGTCATCGGCGTCGCCGCCGAGCCCGAGCGGGTCGAGGACTATCGCGACCTCGGGGTGATCGCGGTGTCGCCGGAGTCGCTCGCCGCTCGTCACATCGAGGTGCAACTCGAACCACGGCGGGTGGTCTCGACGGCGTTCGCCGACGGCAAGGCCGAGGCGATCGAGTTCTCGATCTCGCCCGACTCGACGGTCAAGGGCAAGCAGCTCAAGGACCTGCACTCGGAGACCTGGATCGTGGCTGCGATCCTGCGTGAGGGCGAACTGATCGTTCCCCACGGCGACACCCGTCTCCAAGCCGGTGACCGCGTCACGGTCGTGGGCGCGGCGAAGGACTTCGCCACGATCGTGCGGACCTTCACCGCCGGTGAGGCCCGGTTCCCCCTCGGGTACGGGCGCAAGGTGGCCGTGACCCTCGACTCGGAGGCCGATCTGAGCGGTCCGGTGGCCGAGGCGCTCAGCGTCGTACGGAACTCGCCGGCCGAGGAGCTGCTGGTCGTCCATCGAGATCCAGCCAGCGAACGCGACTCGGACCGGGCCAACGCCGTCGATGCACTGCTGGAGCGACTCAGGAGCCAGGCCGACGGTGTGGCGGTCGACCTCGCACCGGAACGGCCGCCGCTCGATCAGGCGCTGATCCGGCGGGCGACCACCGAGAACGTGGGGCTCATCGTGGTCCCGGCACCCGCCGGTGGGGAGCTGTCGGGGCGGCTGCGGACGATCAAGGTCCTCAACCGCCTCGGGCCGCTCGGCAAACCCGTGCTGCTCAGCCGCGCCACCCACCCGTACGCGTCCATCGTCGTTCCTGCGCGGCGCACGCCGGCGGGAGAGGCGGCTGGACGGGCTGGGATCGATCTGGCGAGGAGCTTCGGGGCGGCCCTCGTCGGGGTGGCGGTCGTCGCTCCGACGTTCGTCGGCGAGGAGGATCTCGACGACGCTCGGAAGGCAGCCGCGTGGCTCCGGGAGGAGGCTGCGGTGCAGGGTGTCCAGGTGCGGCGGCGGGTGCGGCGCGGCAACCCGGTCCGCGTGCTCGAGGAAGCTGCGAACGAAGCGAGCCTGCTCGTCCTGGCGATGCCGCAGGTTCCGCTCAGCCCCCTGCGGCCGGGCATCACCGGGCATCTCGTGCAGCGGGTCCGGGTCTCGGTCCTGCTCGTACCGGAGCTCCGTTGATGCCCGTCCTGGCGGCCGAGACGGGGATCGTTCCCGGTGCTCCGACGTTCGTGGCGATCGGGCTGGGGGCGTTCCTCCTGCCGATCGTCGCCCGCCGGATCGGGGTTCCGTCGGTCGTCCTCGAGATCCTCTACGGCGTCCTCATCGGTCCATCGGTGTTCAAGCTGATCGCCGCCAGCTCGACCGAGGAGGGGTTCGTGCTGGTGCTCGGCGAGCTCGGGTTGCTGCTGCTCATGTTCCTCGCCGGGTTCGAGATCGATTTCGCCCGGCTCGAACGAGAGGGGCCGATCCCGATCTTGTGGGGTCTGGCCTACTTCGTGCTCGTCCTCGCCGCTGCCTGGGTGGGGTTCGGGTTCATGGGCATGGAGACCTTCGAGCAGCGTCTGTTCCTGACGCTGCTGGTCTCCGCGGCGTCGCTGGGCATCATCATCCCCGCCCTTCGGGCAACGGGACGGATCAACACACGACTCGGTCAGATCGCCATCGTCGCCGGGGTCATCGCCGAGTTCCTCTCCGCCACCGGTCTGGTCGGGTTCGGCATCGTGGTGGAGAACGGTGTCGGCATCCGGCTCCTGGGCATCCCCGTGTTCGCCGTGGTCGTCCTCGTGACCCTGGCGACCATGCGGAGGGTCGCCTGGTGGTATCCCGAGTACGCCGAGCGCATGTTCGCCAGCCACGATCCCGACGAGATGGGGATCCGCGCCAGCCTCGCCCTCCTCCTGGTGCTGGTCGGGATCTCGCTGGGCCTCGGCATCGATCCGATCCTCGGGGCGTTCTTCGCCGGAGCGCTCTTCACCTACGTGTTCCGCAACAGCGGCGACCTCGAGACCAGGCTGTCGGGGTTCGCCTACGGGTTCTTCATCCCGATCTTCTTCATCAGCGTCGGGATCCGGTTCCCCCTCGATGTGCTCGAGGATCCTTCGGTTCTCGCCGGGGCCGCCGCCCTCATCGGCGTCGCGATCGTGGCCAAGCTGCTGCCCGCTCCGGTCTTCCTGTGGCGGGGACTGACGATGCGGGAGGCCTTCGCCGCCGGCGTGCTGCTCGCCGGGCAACTGTCGGTCGTGATCGCCCTCGCCGAGTTCGGCGTGCAGATCGGGGTCATCGACGACCGGCTCGCGGCCGGCGCCATCCTCCTGGTCGGCGTGACGGCGATCGCGTCGCCGATCGTCTTCCGGATGGTGATGCCGGCGGCCGACGACGTCGAAGAGGAAGCGTCCGCCGACGTCGAGCTGCGGTGACGACCGGCGACCTGCGGGCCAGGAGGGTCGAGTCGCTCCGGGCGGCGATCGCCTCCGGGACCTACATGGTCGATCCGGGGGAGGTCGCCGAGGCGATCCTCGATCACCTCGCCGCGTCAGACGCCGTGGATCTCCTCGATCTCGTCTCGTGCGGTCCGGTGCTCGACGCGAGTGGCGATCGTGGAGACCGTCACGACGAAGGCGGCGGCGACGAGACCGATGACCAGGGCGATCGCCAGGCTCCCATCGGGTCGCCCGAGCACCGTCGAGTCGACCCCGTCGGGCCACGGCCACAGCACACGCATGGATCCGACCATGAGCCCGATCAAGGTGGCCATGACCGAGTCGTAGTGCTCGTTGAGCGCCCAGTGGAGACCCTGGGAGAACAGCGCCAAACCGACCACGGTGCCCAGCACGAAGATCCCCAGGGACACGACGTCTCGGTCGGTGACGGCGGCGAGGACCGGTCCGTACATCCCCAACATGACGAGGATGAACGAACCGCTGATCCCGGGCAGGATCATGGCGCAGATGGCGACCGCACCGGCGCCGAAGAACGCCCACGGGGTCGGTGACGACAGCTGGGCCACGACGTCGTCGGTCGTTCCCGGTCGAAGCCCGAGGGCGACGAAGACGCCGACGGTGGTGAGGACCAGGATCGCGAGCCTGGTCGCGTCGCGTCGTTCGAGGAGCTGCCAGGTGATGACGACCGAGCCGGCGACCAGGCCGGTGAAGAGGGACGCCATCTCGATGGGGTAGTCGGCGAGGGCCTGTTCGAGGACGTGGGAGAGGGCGAACACCGCCAGGCCGATCCCGGCCACGAGCGAGAGCACGAAGCTCCACTCCACCCGACGAAGCGTGGACGTCCCGCCGCCGACGTCGCCCCGGAGGAACCGCCCGAGGGCCGCCGAGGCGGTGCTGATCGAGCGAACGAGACGCCGGTAGATGCCCAGAACGAGCGCCACGGTGCCGCCCGAGACGCCGGGAACGATGTCGGCGGCGCCCATGAGGAAGCCGCGGGCGACCGATGTGGGGATCTCGCGGACCATGGCGGCAGTCTACGGGGACCCGCGGTGGAGGCGGTAGGTTTGTGGTCCGTCGACGGGGAGGCGTATGCGGGCGGTCGTGCAACGGGTCATCGAGGCGTCGGTGTCGGTGGACGATGCCGTCCCCGGCAGCGCCGCCGTCTTGTTCGGGATCGACGAGGCGCCGGCCCTGGAGGGCAGCCACATCGCCTTCATCGGCACCTACCAGGACACGAACGGTCCGGTCTCGGCCGTCTTCCCGCACGCGAGCCGCGCCTTCGC
>JALVQZ010000157.1 GCA_027036355.1 Acidimicrobiia bacterium
CCCCTCCCTCGCCGGTCACTCGCCGCCCTTCTGGACGTAGTTCTTGACGAACTCCTCGGCGTTCTCCTCGAGGACCGAGTCGATCTCGTCGAGGAGGTCGTCGATCTTCTCGGTCAGCTCCGCGGCGTCGGCGGCCGCCGCGGCCTCGGCGGCCTCGGTGTCGGCCTCGGTGGAGTCTCGCCTCGTCTTCTTGCGTTCCTGTTCGGCCATGATCGCCTCCTGGGATCTGCTCTAGCGGGCCCCGAGGGCACGGATCAGCGCGGCGGCGTCCTCGGAGGCGTCGAGGAGCTCCTCGACGCGCTCCCTGCCGCCCCGCAGTGGTTCCATCATAGGAACGCGCTTCAGCGTGTCCTCACCGGTGTCGAACACGAGGGAATCCCAGTTGGCGGCCACCAGCGCGTCCCGGTACCGGCGCACGCACTCGCCCCGGAAGTAGGCTCTCGTCTCTGCCGGAGGTCGAGTGACGGCCTCCTCCACCTCCTCGGAATCGAAGATCGTCCGCATCCTCCCGGAGGCGACGAGCCGGTGGTACAGCCCTCGCTCCGGATCGACGTCGTGGTACTGCAGGTTCAACATCCGTAGCTTCGGAGCGTCCCATCCGAGGTCGTCCCGGCGCCGGTATCCGTCGAGGATCTGCAACTTGGCGGCCCAGTCGAGACGGTCAGCCGTCCGCAACGGGTCGGCTTCCAGGTCCGAGAGGACCTCCTCCCACATCCGGACGACCTCATCGTACACGTCGGGCAGGTCCGCCGAGCGAAGGTACTTCGCCGCCCACTCCAGGTACCGCCACTGCGCGTCCACGGCCGTGATGGTGGATCCGTCCGCGAGCCGGAGACGGTGATCGAGCCCCGGGTCGTGGCTGACCTGCCACACCTCCCGTACCGGGTCCGCGAACGTCAACGCCTCCGGAAGGGCTCCCGCCTCCAGGGCGGACAGGACGAGCGCGGCCGTCCCCAGTTTCAGCATCGTCTGGTACTCGGAGAGGTTGGCATCACCGATGATGACGTGCAGCCGCCGGTACTTGGACGTCTCGGCGTGCGGTTCGTCCCTGGTGTTGATGATGGGGCGTTTCAGCGTCGTCTCCAGCCCGACCTCCTCCTCGAAGAAGTCGGCCCGCTGGCTGATCTGGAACCCGACGTCGGGTCTGCCGTTCTCGGAACCCACCTTGCCCGAACCGGTGAACACCTGCCGGGTCACGAGGAACCCCGTGAAGTGCTCGACGATGTCGGAGAACGGCAGACTGCGGCTCAGGAGGTAGTTCTCGTGCGCTCCGTAGGAGTTGCCCTTGCCGTCGCTGTTGTTCTTGTGGACGACGAGGCGCTCGCCGTCGGCGAGCAGACGCTGGGCGGAACGGACGGCCTTGACCATCACCTGCTCGCCGGCCTTCTCGTGCAGCGCGGCTTGCCGCGGGTCGACGCATTCGGGGGTGGAGTACTCCGGATGGGCGTGATCGACGTAGAAACGGGCGCCGTTGGTGAGCACGACGTTGACCAGACCCGACTCCATCTCCATCGTCGGCGCCGACGTGTACCCGAACCCGCGGGCGTCACGGCCGGGCGACTCCTCCTCGAAGGACCACTGGATCCTCGCCCGGCTCCCGGCGTAGGAGTTGATGACCGCCGACGAGGCCAGGACCGGGTTGAAGTCGTCCTTGCCGAGGATCGTGATCCCGTATTCGATCTCGGTGCCGATGACCTTGGGGATCGCCCCGACGGGCATGCGATCGCTCACAGGTACTGACCCGGCGTGACCGCCTCGATGCTCCGGCTCTCCCCGTCGCCTTCGATGAGCGTTCGCACGTACACGATCCGCTCGCCCTTCTTGCCGGAGATCTTGGCCCAGTCGTCGGGGTTGGTCGTGTTCGGCAGGTCCTCGTGCTCCTTGAACTCCTGCCGGATCGCCGACAGCAGGTCCTCGGTGCGCAGCCCGGACGGCCCACCCGCGATCTCCCGCTTGATGGCGTCCTTCTTGGCCCGCCGGACGATGTTCTCGATCATCGCCCCCGAGGCGAAGTCCTTGAAGTAGAGCACCTCACGGTCCCCGTTGGCGTAGGTGACCTCGAGAAAGCGGTTGATCTCGTCGGTGGCGTACATCACGTCGACGACCCGTTCGACCATGTGGTCGATGAGCGCCTCGGTGTCGCCGTCGAAGCGGGCCAGCTCCTCGCCGTCGAACGGCAACGTCGGCGCCAGGTAGATCTTGAAGATCTGTCGGGCGGCGTCCTCGTTGGGACGCTCGATCTTGATCTTCACGTCGAGACGTCCAGGACGCAGGATCGCGGGGTCGATCAGATCCTCCCGGTTGGACGCTCCGATGACGATCACGTTCTTGAGGGTCTCGACGCCGTCGAGCTCGGAGAGGAGCTGCGGCACGATCGTCGACTCGACGTCCGAGGAGACACCCGTGCCCCGCGTCCGGAACAACGAGTCCATCTCGTCGAAGAAGACGATGACCGGGAACCCCTCGTCGGACTTCTCCTTCGCCCGCTGGAAGATCAACCGGATCTGACGTTCGGTCTCACCGACGTACTTGTTGAGCAGCTCCGGCCCCTTGATGTTGAGGAAGTACGAGCGGGCATCGTCCCGACCCTCCTTCACCGCCACCGCCTTGGCGAGCGAGTTGGCGACCGCCTTGGCGATGAGGGTCTTCCCGCACCCCGGAGGGCCGTACAGGAGCACGCCCTTGGGCGCCGCCAGGTCGTACTCGGCGAACCGCTCCTTGTGGAGGTAGGGTAGCTCGACGGCGTCCTGGATGACCTCGATCTGTGGTCCGAGCCCACCGATGTCGTCGTAGGTCACATCGGGGACCTCCTCCAGGACCAGCTCCTCGACCTCGGGGCGGTGGAGCTTCTCGAAGACCAGTCCGGTCCGGGTGTCGATGCGGACGTGGTCCCCCGCCCGCAGGCGGATGTCACGGGTCGGCGCGGCGAGCTCGACCACGCGTTCCTCGTCGGCGCGACCCAACACGATGAGGCGATCCTCGTCGAGGACCTCCTTGACGGTGACGACCTCCCCCGACTCGTCGAAGGAACGCACGTCGATCACGTTGTAGGCCTCGTTCATGAGGACCTCCTGGCCGACCTCGAGGTGCTTGATCTCGATGGTGGGCTCGACGTTGACCCTCAGCTTGCGTCCGGACGTGAAGACGTCCACCGTTCCATCGTCGTTGACCCCGAGCACGGTCCCGAACGGGTTGGGCGGGGCGGTCAGCTTCTCGACCTCTTCGCGCAGCAGGGCGAGCTGCTCGCGGGTCTCTTCGAGCACCGCGGTGAGCTTCTCGTTCTGCGACGCCGCCTGGCTCAGTTTGCCTCGGGTCTCCAAGAGCCGCTCTTCGAGGAGCCGGACCCGTCGCGGCGCGTCTTCGAGCCGCCTGCGCAGCACGGCAAGCTCCTCTTCGAGCGTCCGGATCGTGGCCTGGAGCTGGTCCTGGTCCCGTTCGCTCATTCGAAACATCGCCTCCTCTCGGCGGTCCCCACCCGGCCCGGTCGGGGATCCGCCGATTCCGAGTGTAGGACAGCGTGGCAGGTGCCGATACGATACCGACGGCACGCCGGAACCGGTGGGAACGGGTTCCATCGGTTGGAACCGGCGGCCGCCTACGATGTAGCCTGCGCCCGCCGCAGGGCGCATCAGCGCACGACCACGAGACTCAGCAGAAGGGACCACCATGAAGGTCTGGATCGACCAGGATCTCTGCACGGGAGACGGGCTCTGCGAGGAGATCGCCCCCGATGTGTTCGTCCTCCTCGACGACGGACTCGCCTACGTGAAAGAAGGCGACAAGGTGTACGCCGAAGCCATGGGCAACCCGCAGGGGGCCGAGGGTCTGGCGACCATCCCCGAAGGACAGCTCGACCTGGTCGTCGAAGCCGCCGAGGAGTGTCCCGGCGAGTGCATCTTCATCGAACCCTGATCCGGGCTCCGACCCGATCCGTGAGAGGCCGCAGCGATGCGGCCTCTCACGCGTCCGGGCCGCCGTCGCCTTCCCCGGCCGCGGGAATCGGTTCGGTGAGGAACTTCCGGGCCACGGTGATGAACCCCGTGTGGCCGACCATGCGGTGCTCCGGGCGCACCGAACGCCCCGACACCGCCCAACCGCGCATGAGGATCTCGAAGGTCTCGACGTCGAGGAAGCACCCCGCATCGTCGATCGCCGACCGCAACGTCTGCACCTGCGGGACCGTCGGCAGGTAGGCGCACAGGATCCCCCCGCCCGGAAGATGCACCGCCGCCTCCGGGACGCTGTGCCAGGGCTCGGGCACGTCGAGGACGATCCGGTCGGCCCGGACGTCGCCGATCACGTCGACCACATCGGCCACACGGAGCTCCAGCTGCGGCGGGATCTCCCCGAAGAAGCCGGCGATCCGCTTGCGCGCCAGCGCCGCATGATCCTCCCGCCGTTCGACGCTCACGACCCGCCCCGAGACCCCGACGGCACGGGTCAGCACCATCGTCAGGCCGCCCGAACCGGTGCCTGCCTCGAGGACCGTCATCCCCTCGGCGACATCGGCCCATTCCAGGATCGCACCGGCATCCTTCGGGTACAGCACCGTGGCTCCACGCTGCATCTTGAGGACATAGTCGGCCAACCGCGGTCGAAGCGCCACCAGCCGGGAGCCCTTCGACGACAGGAACGACGATCCGTCCGGTGCTCCGATGATGCGGTCGTGGGGCAGGACCCCCCGGTGATAGTGGAAGTCCTTGCCGGCGATCAGCTCGATGAGGTAGGTCCGACCTCGCTCGTCGTAGAGCAGGCAGGCATCGCCCGGGGCGAAGGGGCGCATCAGCCGAGCTGCGGGAGGAAGGCGGCGACGAACGACATGACCATCATGACGACCACCAGCCAGATGAAGATCTTGATCAGCCGATCACGGTTCCGGAACATCGTCTACCCCTCGACCCGTCTCGACGCCACGGCCCGCCGGCCCTCGACGACCCTGATCGTGGCCGCCTCCCCCGGATCGAGCTCGAAGGCGTAGAGCAGCTCTCGGGTCCTCGAGCGGCGAAGGACCGCACCGGCGGCCATCAGCCCGAGCCCGACGACGGTCCGACCGGTGTCGCCGGACCGCACCCCGATGGTCGCCAACGCCCACCCGGCCCTGGTGAGCCGGGGGATCTTGCGCCTGATCCGCCACCGCAGGTAGGTCGCCGCCCTCATCGCTGGTAGTAGACCTCGACCCGGATGCGCTTCCGACGCGAGCGCCAGATCGAATAGGCGACCACGCCGACCACGACCACGGCGGCGCCGACGGCCAACAGGAGCGCCCGGTCCTTGAGCTCGGCCTCGGTCTCGACGACGGCATCCTCGACCTCCCGGAACTTCGCCTCGAGATCCTGGGGAGTGACCTTCACGAGCGTTCTCCATCCTCGGTCGACACGGCATCGGCGGTCTCGGGAGCGCCCAGACGGATCACGAGGTAGGCGACCAGCGCGAGGAGGAGCGCCGTCATCACGTACCCGAGCGCCTCGAAGTACACCCCGTCGGGGAGAGCCCGGACGATCGTTCGCATCGCCGCGACGGCGAGGAGCAGCCCTCCGACCGCCCACAGCGCGGCGGCTCCCAGCGAGACCCCGGCGAATCGCCCCAGACGCTTCGCCGGTTCGACGGTCTCCTGCAGCAGGTAGGCCTTCGCCAGGTCGTAGGACTCGACGACGAGCCTCGGCAGGTCTCCGATATCGGCCATCACGTCCCTCTCGTTCCCATCGTCGCCGTCAGGAGCGCACGCTCCCGACCGAACATCGCGGTGATCCTCGCCAGCCGGCCCTTCGTCGAGGCAAGATCGAGGAGATCCTGCCGCTCCGGCTCCGAGATCCGCGCCAGAGAGGCTAACCGATACGCGGCGGCGACCGGATCGTCGGGGATGTCGACCATCACGTCGGCGACCTCGCCGTACTCGGCGAGCGCTCCCAGGTACGATCGGAGCGCGGCGACCGCCGCGGCGACGTCCGACGGCTCCGCCTCACCGAGCTCCTCGACGCGGACCTCCCGCCGAGGTCCCACCCCACCGACCGGCACGGCGCGGGCCGAGCCGAACACCGTCACGATCGAGCCACCGTCGTCGCGGACCCGCAGCTCCTCGACGTCGCACACCGTGCCGGCGGCGGTCGCGGCGGCGCCGGCGAAACGGACGAAGACCTGCTCTCCGAGGTCGGGAACGACATCGACGGGGAACGTGTGGACGGTGCCGGGGAGCACGACCCGACGGGCGGCGAGCACGCGGAGCGTTGCGGTCATGTGCCGAGGGTATCGCGTTCGGGTTCCGAGCCCACCGCGACGGACCGTGCGCGAGTACGATGCGCTCACGAATATGCAACTCGGTACCACCGGCTCGGAGCCCGGGGATCCCGACGGTTTCGCTCGCCTCAGATCGAACGCTCGGGCCGCGAGGAACCTGACGCCGCTCGTCGCAGGCCAGGCGGTCTCCATGTTCGGCGACTACGTCGCCGTGTTCACGCTGCCCTACTTCGTCCTGAGCCTCACCGGCAAGGCGCTGGACCTGGGCCTGACGGCGGCCTTCGAGACGCTTCCGATGCTCCTGTTCGGCTTCATCGCCGGCGTGTTCCTGGACCGGCGACGCCGTCTGGTTCCGGTCCTGGCCGCAGCCGACCTCCTGCGTGCCTCGATCTTCGTCGTCCTGGCGCTGGCCGCAGCCACCGACGCCGGCAGCCCGCTGCTCGTGTTCGGGTTGGCCTTCGCCACCGGGTCGCTGTCGGTCGTCTTCGACTCCGGACTGCAGGCGGCCATGCCCGGGCTCCTCGAGGACCACATGCTGGTCGACGCCAACTCGAAGCTGGCCCTGGCCCGGACCACCGTGTTCGCCTTGGGTCCGCTCGTGGCCGGCTTCGCGATCTCGGTGACGAACGGGTTCGCCATCGCCTTCGCCCTCAACGCGGCCACCTTCGTGATCTCCGCCGTGTTCCTGTCGGCCACCCGGGTCGTCCGCCATCGCAAACCCCGGCGTCGCGAATCGTTCCTGCGTTCGGTCGTCGAGGGGATCCGGTTCCTACTCGCCGACCGGCGCCTCCGGTGGGCCACCTTGGGCGGAACCGTCACGAACCTGGTGTTCGCGCCCCTCGAGGCGCTCCTCATCTTCTTCGTCGCCACCGAGATCCTCGGCACGGACGTCTCCGGCTTCGCCCTCACCGGCGACGGGCTCCGCCTCGGCGTGTACTTCTCGCTCCAGGCGTTGATCGGCGCCCTGGGCGTCACGTTCGCCCCTCGACTCACCAAGCGGATGTCGCTGGGACGGCTCTACGTCCTCGGCCTCGCGTTCTTCGGCGCCGGTTTCCTCGTCGTGGCGTTCTGGCACTCCTACTGGTCGTTCCTGTTCGCCGGCGCCGGCGTCGCCGGCGTCACGTGGGTCAACGTGGGCCTGTCGACGCTCCGGCAACGCTTGACGCCGCCACATCTCCTCGGCCGGGTCATCTCGGCGTCCCGCACCATCGCGTACGCGGGGCTGCCGGTCGGCGCCGCCGTGGGTGGGTTCGTGGCCGACCGTGTCGGCGTCGTCCCCGTCTACGTGTTCGGATCGGCGATGGTGCTGGTGGTGAGCGGGGTCCTGGTCAACACCGAGTTGTTCCGCGCCGAGCGCCTCGACGGCTGACGGACGCTCGCCGTCAGATCCAGCGTGAAGCGGTCTCGACGACCACCATCGACGGACCGTCGTGGGCGATCGCGGCCTCCAGCGTGGGGACCAGCTCCTCCCGGCGGCCGACCCGGAACCCGCGGCCGTTGCACATGTCGGCGAACGCCGCGAAATCCGGGTTGACCAGCGACGTCTGCCAGACGGGACGCAGGTCCGCGATCTGCTCGCGTGAGATCTTGGCCAGCTCACCGTTGTCGAGCACCACATGGGTGATCGCCATCTGGTACTTGACCGCCGTGGTGAACTCCGCCAGGTACTGACCCAACCCCCCGTCACCGGAGATCGACACGACCTTCCGTTCCCCCCTCGTGGCGGCCCACGCGCCGAGCGCGGCGGGGAGCGCGAAGCCGATGGAGCCCAGGTACCCGCTCATCAGGACGTCCTGGTCGCCGGAGGCGACGAAGTAGTGGCCGAAGGCGTACGTGTTGTTCCCGACGTCGACCGGGAGGACCGCGTCGGCCGGTACGACCGTCGACAGCGCCTCGAAGACCGCGGCCGGATGCATCCGGCCGCGGTCGTCGACCATCTCGGCCCTTCTCCGCTTCTCCCGACGCCAGCGTTCCTTGCGCTCGGCGATCTCGGCCCGGAGCTCGGGGCGGGACCGCCCGGGCAGCCGTTCCGCCAGCTCGTCGACGGTGCGGGCGATCTCGCCCCACAGGCCGACCTCGACGGGATGGAACTTCCCGATGGTCATCCGGTCGAGATCGATCTGGATCGCCGGCTTCTTCTCCGAGATCCCGGTGTGCACCGCGAAGGAGGCGCCGGCCACCACCAGGAGATCCGAACCGGCCATCATCGCCGAGGCCACCGGGGTCCCCGACCTGCCGAGAACGCCCGTGGCGAGGGGATGCGCCTCGTCGACCGCGCCTTTGGCCTTGAACGTGGTCAGGACCGGCATGTCCAACCGTTCGGCGAACGCCACGAGGCGGGCTCGATCGGCGCGGCCGCCGTTGCCGACGATCAGCGCCGGACGTTCGGCGGCGGCGATCAGCTCGACGGCCCGCGCCAGGTCCGCCTCGGGAGGCGCGACGGCGCGGCCGGCGACCCGGCCCGCCAGCGGATCGGTGGGGACCACGTCGAACCGCTCCGGCATCGGCGTGGCCTGGACCTCGTCGGGGAAGATCAGATGCGCCACGTCGCGCTCGACGACGGCGTGTTTGAGCGCCAGGGTCATGAGCTCGACGGCGTTGTCGGGGACGAGCACGGTCTGGGACCACGCGGCCACCGCCGCGAACGCGTCGGCGAGGGGGATCTCCTGGAAGGCGCCGGGGCCCAGCACCTGAGAGCCGACCTGGCCGGTGAGGGCGAGCACCGGCGCCCGATCCACCTTGGCGTCCCACAGGCCGGTCATGAGGTTGGTCGCGCCCGGCCCGGCGATCGTGAAGCAGGCGGCCGGACGTCCCGTCAGCTTGCCGTAGGCCGAGGCGGCGAAGGCGGCGGCTCCTTCGTGGCGGATCCCGATGTACATGAGGTCCCCGCGCTCCTCGGCCTTGCGAAGGGCCTCGGCGAGCCCGAGGTTCGAATGACCGACCATCCCGAAGACGGTGTCGACCCCGCCTCGTGTCATGGTCTCGACCATGGCGTCCATGATCGAGCGGCGTTCGGTCGGTTCCTCGAGCGCGATCTCGATCCCCTCGTCACCGACGCGGACGGGGAACGCCGTCGCCCGATCCCCGTACCCGTCGGGCGGTTCCCCGGTGATGGGGTCGTACTCGTACCCGTGCCACGGGCACACGACGAACCCGTCCTCGATCGCTCCTTCGCCGAGAGGTCCTCCTTGATGCGGACAGCGGTTGTCGAGCGCCCCGTAGCCGGCCTCGATCCGGGCGAGACAGACGGCGCGGCCGTCGACGACGACGAGCTCGACCTCGCCGATATCGGGAAGGGGATCCGAGACGCGGTGCCAGCGAACGTTCCGGTCGGAGGGGTTCATCCCTGGTAGTCGGCGTCGTCGACCCGCTCGGGCTCCCATTCGGTGGCGCCGCCGGTCGTCAGCGAGAGGTGCAGCATCGGCGCATCGGGACGCGCCCCGTGCCAGTGAACGACCCCTGGTGGCGTCTGGACGACGTCGCCCGCTCCCACGACGACCCGGTCGCCGTCGCGGTCACAGACGATCCCCGACCCCGACACGATGTACAGGGTCTGACCGAAGGGATGTGAATGCCAGTCGGTGCGGGCACCGGGCGCGAACTGGACGCCCAGCATCGTGAGGCCGGATCCGTCCGGCATCTGGCCGAGGTCCGACAACCAGACGTCTCCGGTGAAGTGCTCCGTTCCGGCCGGTTGCCATCGCTGGGTGCGGGAGGGCAGATGTTCCATCCACCGAGCCTACCTCGGTGTCCGGCAGGCGTCGCCGGTCCGGCGTCGCCCTCAGAACCGGCGGCGTTTCTTGACCGCTCCGCCCCGGCGGGACCGGACGAGCCACCCGAGCGAGAACCCGAAGAGCGTGGCGACGACGATCCAGATCATGATCTGGGAGGCGACGTAGGTCATGGTTCAATCCTCCAATGCGATGAACTCGATCCGCCGGTTCTTCTGCCGGCCTTCCGCGGTGCTGTTGTCGGCGATCGGGACCGTGTCCCCATAGCCGACGACGACGAACCGGTCAGGGTCGGCGCCCTTGGACACGAGGTAGTCCAGGACCGCCTGGGCCCGCCGCTCCGACAGTTCGAGGTTCTTGGCCGCGGATCCCTGGGCGTCGGCGTGCCCGGCGATCTCGACGGCCACGTCGGGGAAGAGGTCGAGGGCTTCGAGCACATCGTCGAGGAGCCGCTTGCCGGCGTCGGTGATGACCGCGGAGCCCGTCTCGAACTCGACGACCTTCCCTTCGAGCAGCTCGTCGAGGCCGGCTTGGAGAGCGACGACCTGCTCCTTGGGGGGCGGCGCGTCGGGGAGCACGATCCCGGGGGTGAACGCGAACCCGAGGGCTTCGATCCGTTCCCTGGCGGACGCCTCGAGCTCCCTCCGGACCTGGCGGCTGTCGACCTGGCCGCTGAGCTGAACGACCCCGGCGGCAGGGTTGACGAAGAGCTCGCCTTCGGCGATCACTGCGGCGGCGTCATCGACGACGGCGGCGACGGTCCCGATCCAGGGGGTCTCGTCGGCGAGTCCCTCCTTGACCGCGAGCTGGGTGTCCTCGACGCTCAGGAACGTCTCGGCGAGGGCGTCGGTGACGAACCCGGCGATGTCCTGGGTCGACACGTCGCCGGCGACGGTCGCCGTTCGACCCGACCACCGGATCACCAGCGGCTCGCCGGTGACGGCGGTCGGATCCGTGGTCGTGGGCTCCACCACGAACAGGTTGGGTTCGATCGATCCGACCCCCGGCAACGATGCGACGAGCTCGACGGCTTCCTCGACCGATTGCTCGGGGGTGATGGATCCGAGCAGGGCCACGTCGTTGCCGGTCGCCTCGACGACGACGTCGGCGTACCCGTTGGCCGACAGCACGGCGCCGGCTCGGGTCTCGATGTCGCCCTGCACGGACCGGATACCGAAGAAGACCGCGGCCGCGGCCATGATCAGGAAGATGATGCCCGCCACGAGGACGAAGTTGAGCCACGACACCGCCGGCTCGTCGTCGTGGCCGGGCCCGCCGGGGAACGGCGACCCGGAACGGCCCGAATCGAGCGCCTTCAGTCGGTTGTTCAGCTTCCTGCTCACCCTTGCTCCGTCGACGGCTCGGCGCCGGAGGCTACCGAGCGACTGCACTTCCTCATCTGTTGTATCGGCGCGCTCGGCGAGGTCTGGAGTAGGTATGCTCGGGCTCGGAGGAGGTGACCCGATGAGACTCATCCCGCATTGGATTGGCGGCAAGCACACCACCGATGAGCCCGAGCGCACCGCGCCGGTCTTCAACCCCGCGACCGGCGACCAGACGGCCAGCGTGGCCCTCGCCTCGACGGCCGAGGTGGACGCGGCGATCGCCGCCGCCAAGGACGCCTATCCGGGATGGCGGGACACTCCCGTGACACGACGCCAGAAGATCCTGTTCGACTTCCGGAACCTGGTCGTCGAGCACGGTGACGAACTGGCTGCGATGCTCAGCGCGGAACATGGCAAGACCCTCGGCGACGCCAAGGGCGAGCTGACCCGGGGGCTCGAGGTGATCGAGTTCGCCTGCGGGATCCCCCATCTCATCAAGGGCGACTATTCGGAGAACGTGTCCCGCAACGTCGACACCTACACGATCCGTCAGCCCCTCGGGGTCGTGGCGGGGATCACCCCGTTCAACTTCCCGCTGATGGTCCCGATGTGGATGTACCCCATCGCCATCGCCGCCGGCAACACCTTCGTGCTCAAGCCTTCGGAGAAGGACCCTTCGACGTCGAACATGGTGGCCGAGCTGTGGGCCGAGGCGGGGCTCCCCGATGGGGTCTTCAACGTCGTGCACGGCGACAAGGTCGCGGTCGATCGGATCCTCGAACATCCCGACGTGGCGGCGGTCAGCTTCGTGGGGTCGACACCGGTGGCGAAGTACATCTACGCGACCGGCACGGCGGCGGGCAAACGCGTCCAGGCGCTGGCCGGCGCGAAGAACCACATGATCGTCCTTCCCGACGCCGACATGGAGCTGGCGGCGGACTCCGCGGTGTCGGCCGCCTACGGTTCGGCGGGCGAGCGCTGCATGGCGATCTCGGTGGTCGTGGCGGTCGGCAAGGCCGGCGACGAGTTGATCGGCCGGATCACCGACCGCATGCGGGAGCTCGACATCGGTCCGGGCGACCGCGCCAAGGACATGGGTCCGTTGATCACCAAGGAGCACCGCGATCGGGTCGCCTCGTACGTGGACATCGGCCTCGAAGAAGGGGCGGAGCTGGTCGTCGATGGCCGGGAGCTGACCGTCGAGGGGTTCGAGAACGGGTTCTTCTTCGGTCCGACCCTGTTCGACAAGGTCTCTCCCGACATGACGGTCTACCGCGACGAGATCTTCGGTCCGGTGTTGAGCGTGGTGAGGGCGGCCACGTTCGAAGAGGCCATCGACATCATCAACGCGAACCCTTGGGGGAACGGGACGGCGGTCTTCACCAACGATGGCGGTGCGGCGAGGAAGTTCCAGAACGAGATCGAGGTCGGCATGGTCGGCATCAACCTCCCGATCCCGGTTCCGCTCGGGTTCTATTCGTTCGGCGGTTGGAAGCAGTCGATCTTCGGTACCCATTCGGTCTATGGGCCCGAGGGCATCTCGTTCTACACCCGACCCAAGGTGGTCATCTCCCGGTGGCCCGATCCGATCCATCGAGGTGTGGACCTCGGGTTCCCCGAGCACGGCTAGGGCCGATCGCCGGCCCCTCGCCCCTGCCGGCCGGCGCGGTCGGCGTCGGTCGCGCTCAGACGCCGGCGACCGACCGGTCGTGGTCGTCGTCGGTGATCACGAGGCGCAGCGCCTCGGAGCTCGCCGCCCCTCGCAGCAACATGTCGGCGACGGCGGCCTTCAGGGCGTTGAGGTGGGCCACCAGACCGTCGTGCTCGGCCTTGGCGGCGGCGAGGAGCTCGTCGATGTCGGCACGTGAGCGGTTGACGACGTCGAGGGCTTCGCGGCGAGCCTCGTCGAGGATGGCCGCAGCGTCCCGTTCCGCTTCGGCGACGATGTCGGCCTTCTCGGTCTCGGCGGCGCGGCGGATCTCGGCCGCGTCGCTGCGGCCCGCATCCGCCTCGGCGGTGGCCGCTTCGACCCGGGCGTTCGCCCCGACCACGAGCTTCTCGGCG
>JALVQZ010000158.1 GCA_027036355.1 Acidimicrobiia bacterium
AGTTCACCGCGTTCCAGACCTACGGATCGTGCACGGAATCGCCGCCCTACGACGTGTTCCACGGCACGGCCGATCCGAACACCACCGTGCAGGTGACCTCCGAGTACGGATCCGGGAGCGTCGTCGCCGACGCCGCCGGCAACTGGGAGGTCAAGGTCACCTTCCCCACCGCCCCCTACGGTGTCGGGTTCACCGTCAAGGTCAGGGACCACAACGGCGCCACCGAGACCTTCGAGTTCGTCAGCTACGCCGGGGGATAGCCTGCGGCGGAACACGCGGCGTGTTGGTACGCTCGGAGCATGACGATCCCGACGCCGGAGATCCCCCGAGAGGTCGTCATCGTCCCGGGAACGGACGTCGACGACGCCTGGGAGCGCTACCAGCCCTTCGAGCCGCTCCATTTCCAGCAGGACATCCTGAACCCGATGAGCGACGCGGAACTGGAGCGGGTGATGGAGGCGCTGGCGGTCCGTCCCGGCATGCGTCTCCTCGACATCGCCTGCGGCCACGGGGAGATGCTGTTGCGGTTCGCACAGCGCTACCGCATCGACGCGATCGGCCTCGACGAGTCTCCCTGGGTCATCGTCCGCGCCGCCCAGCGGACCGCTCGTCGGCGTCTCGTCGGCACCGTTCGCTGGTGGCTCGGGTCCGGTACCGAAGCTCCCCGCGGCCCCTTCGACGTCGTCACCTGCATCGGCGCCTCGTGGATCTGGCACGGCTTCGCCGGCACCGTGGCCGCCGTCGGGGACCGGGTCAGGCCCGGCGGGCGGGTCGCGGTCGGCGACCTCCGCGCTCGCGACGACGTCGACGGACCACCGGGGATCCTCACCCGCAGGGACCAGATCGCCGTCATCGAAGCGGCCGGTCTGGTCCCGATCGGCGAGTTCGTCTCCGCAGACGCGTCGTGGACGGCCTACCAGCAGCGGATCCTGGCCAACGCCGAGGCGTACGCCCTGGCGACTCCGGGCGATCCGCTGCGCGACCGGCGGCAGATGGCGGCCGAATGGCTGGACGACCATCGGCGGGACCGCGAGCGTCTCGTGTGGAGTGTCTGGGTCGCCGAACGCCCACGATGAGGCCGTTCGGATCGGCCGGTCGAGGCGGCTACGCCGAGACGCCGTAGAACCGCTCGAGGGCCTGAACGAGCTGATCGCCGGTCATCCCACCCCGGACGATCTGCAGCACCTTCCCGTCTTCGTCGTAGAAGACCGTCATCGGCGAGCCCCGCATCCCGAAGGTGGTC
This sequence comes from Acidimicrobiia bacterium, assembly GCA_027036355.1. Lineage (GTDB taxonomy): Bacteria > Actinomycetota > Acidimicrobiia > Spongiisociales > UBA5794 > JALSQW01. Next base: position 1,244 of record JALVQZ010000158.1, read on the forward strand.
GTGCTCAGACCGCTGCCGTTGCCGTTGCCGATGTCCCTCGCCAGCGGCCAGGAGCCGGCGATGCCCCACTTCTCCGCGTCGGGAAGGCCCCGACCCGAGTCCTGCATGTCGATCCCGACGAACTGGACCTCACCATCGACCCGTTCGGAGATCGCGAGGAACTGCGGGATCTCGACCTCGCACACCTCGCACCACGACGCGTAGAACGCCGCCACCAGCGGCGTGCCGCGGAAGTCGGCGAGGCGCACTCGACCGTCGTGGTCGAGCGCGGGTAGGTCCCACGCTTCGGCGGTGGTGTTGCCCACCTCCGGGCTCGGCCACAGGGCCACGAGCAGCGCCACGAGCACGATCGCCGCACCGCCCCCGATCAGGCCGAACCGGATCTTCTTGCGCCGCGCCTCGGCGCGTCGGCGTTCCTCCGCCTCCCGCTGCTTCTGGGCGCGTCGTTGCGCCTTGGTCACCCGTGCCATCGGTCGGGGAACGTCCGTCGACGGTCGGACATTCCTTCCCGGGCGACGAACACCGTCGGGAACCCGACGATGTGGCGTCGGTCGTCGCCGGGTAACCTCGGCCCATGGAACTCCAGCGACGCACCATCGCCTCCGTCGACGGGGACCTCGCCCTCGGCGTCGCCGACGTCGGGAACGGTCCGCCGGTCGTCCTCGTCCACGGGTTCCCCGAACTCGCCTACTCGTGGCGACATCAGCTCCCCGCCCTGGCCGGAGCCGGCTTCCGGGCGATCGCCTACGACCAGCGCGGGTACGGCGACTCGGACAAACCGACCGAGACGGAGCGCTACGGGCTCCCGATGCTCGTCGCCGACCTGGTCGGGCTCCTCGACGCCCTCGACCTCGAACAGGCCACGATCGTCGGGCACGACTGGGGGAGCATCGTCGTGTGGGCCACCGCCGTGCTCCATCCCGAACGGGTCGCCAAGGTCGTCAGCCTCAACGTGCCCTACCGGGGGTGGTTCAACGCCTTCCCCACCATCGACTTCATGCGGGAGCACATGGCCGACACCTTCGGGTACGTCCTCGCGTTCCAAGAGGAAGGCCGAGCCGAGGCGTCCTTCGCCAAGGATCCGGACGCCTGGCTTCGACGCATCTACCAGGGGGTCGGCGGCATCGCCGGACCGGTGTCCTACTACCGCAACATCGACGCCAACGCCGCGTTCGCCGCGCCGTACGCCAACGCCCCGATCACGGCGCCGACGGTGATGGTCACCGCCGAGCACGACCCGATCTTGCCGCCCACCATGGTCGACGGGATGGAACGGTGGGTCGCGGACCTCGAGGTCGTCCACGTCACCGGCTCGGGCCACTGGACCCAGCAGGAAGCACCCGACCAGGTCAACGCCATCCTCATCGACTCCCTCGGCTAGTCCCATGGATCTCCACAGCATCCGCTACGACACCGACGGCCGGATCGCCACCATCACGCTGAACCGGCCCCGGCACCTGAACGCCATCGACGAGCACATGCCGGGCGAGATCGAGCGGGCCGTGGAGGCAGCCAACGCCGACGACGCCATCCACGTGATCGTCGTCACCGGCGAGGGCCGGGCGTTCTGCGCCGGCTACGACCTCGAGGCGTACGCCGAGCGCGAAGGCCCCAACGCCGGGTTCCAGGAGATGCCGTGGGACGCCATGGCCGACTACCGGATGATGGCGGCCAACACGGCCCACTTCATGTCCCTGTGGCGATCGCACAAGCCGACGATCGCCAAGGTCCGCGGCTACGCGGTGGGTGGCGGATCCGACATCGCCCTCGCCTGCGACCTGGTCGTGATGGCCGAGGACGCCAAGATCGGCTACCCGCCGGCCCGCGTCTGGGGGTGTCCGACCACCGCGATGTGGGTCTACCGGATCGGCTCCGAACGAGCCAAACGGATGCTGTTCACCGGCGACCTCATCGACGGCGCCACCGCGATGGAATGGGGGCTGGTTCTCGACGCGGTCCTCGACGAGCATCTCGACAACGCCGTCGCCGCCCTCGCCGAACGCATCGCCGGCGTGCCCCGCAACCAGCTCATGATGCACAAGCTCCTCGTCAACCAGGCCGTCGACGCCATGGGCCTGGCCAACACCCAGATGCTCGCCACCGTGTTCGACGGGATCGCCAGACACTCACCCGAGGGCGTGTGGTGGAAACGGCACGCCGAAGAGGTCGGGTTCCGCCAGGCCGTCGCCGAACGGGATTCGGGCGCCCCGATCGCCCCCGAGGTGTCGGAGTGATCCGGCGGATCAGGGACTGGGTCACGACGATCCCGACGCTGGTCGCGTTCGGGCTGACCCTCGTCGTGTTCGACGTCGCCGGACGCATCGCCCTCCTCTTCGGCCGCCGCCCGTTCGAATGGGTGATGGCCGGCCTGCAGTGGACCCTCCTGAAGGTGTTCTTGCTGTCGGGCGTCCACTACCGGGTCGAGGGCAGTGAGCACATCGAGCCGCATCGGGGCTACCTCATCATCTCGAATCACCAGTCGATGCTCGACATCCCCATGTTCGGCGGGATCCTGGTGAGGAACTTCCCCAAGTACATTGCCAAGCGGGAGCTGGGCCGGGGCATCCCCGCCGTGTCGCTCAACCTGAAGCACGGCGGGAACGCCCTCATCGACCGGGGGGATCGTTCCCAGGCGCTGGAGGAGATCCGCCGCGTCGCCCGGGAGGCTTCCGAGCGCGGCACCGCGGTGGTGATCTTCCCCGAGGGGACGCGTTCGCGCGACGGCGAGCTGGGTCGCTTCCGTACCGCCGGGGCGGCGTCCATGCTGGACGCCGCGCCCGACCTGCCGGTCGTGCCCGTGGCCATCGACGGGTCGTGGAAGGTCTACCGCAACAACATGCTGCCGGTCCCGTGGGGAACCGACGTCCGGGTTCGCTTCGGCGAACCGATCCCGCGGGAGGGCCGGCGCTCGTCCGAGGTGATCGCGGAGGCTCGCCGATGGATCGAAACGACCCTCGCCGAGTGGCGGGATCGGAGCGACGTTCCATCCTGATAACGTCAGGTCATGGAAGAAGAACGCATCGGCTTGTTCATCGACTACGAGAACCTCGCGATCGGCGCCAGGGAGGACCTCGGCATGTCGTTCGATTTCCGACCCATCGCCGACGCGCTGGCGGAACGAGGTCGGGTGGTGGTCCGGCGGGCGTACGCCGACTGGATCCACTTCGACGAGGATCGCCAGATGCTCACCCAGAACCACGTCGAGCTGATCGAGATCCCGCAGCGCAAGGGGCTGGTCCGCAAGAACGCCGCCGACATCAAGATGGCCGTCGACGCCGTCGAGCTGGCGTTCGAGCGTGGCTACGT
>JALVQZ010000159.1 GCA_027036355.1 Acidimicrobiia bacterium
ACCGTGGGTGAGGTGATCCCGTGGCGTTGCCAGTCGCGGGGGAGGAGCTCGTTCTGGATGAGCGCCACGCGGTCCCGCCACGATGCCGGCAGGGCGGCGAGGACCGGATCGAGGTCGTCTTCGCCGACGGCGACGAGGGCCACGGCGGGCCGCGGCGCGATCTCGGCGACGGTGCCCGGGTCGATGCCCCGGACGACGGGGAACACGGGATGGCCGGCGCGAAGGAGAGCTCGGGCGAACACCGAGCCCATCTCTCCGATGCCGACCACGACGGTGGGTTCGTGAATGGCGCTCATGGCGACACGATAGAGGCGGCGGCGCGGCGAGCTCCCCTCTCGGCGGTACCATGACCTCCGGTGCCCGTCTTCGCCGCCACGAGCGTCTCGAACCGTCGCAGGATCCTGGGACTGATCGTGTTGGTCGCCTTCGTGCTCCGTGTGGGCTGGTGGCTGTACGCGACGCCCGAACCCGTCTCCGACTTCCAGGTCTACGTGAGGCTCGCGGAGAACCTCCTCGACCGGGGGTTCTTCGGTGTCGACCAGCCCAGCGCCCTGTGGCTTCCGGGGTTCCCGTTCCTGTTGGCCGGTGCGATGCTCGTCTCGCGGGCGACGCCGTGGTTGAGCTTCGTCACCGTCGTCCTGTCGACCGCCACGACCGTTCTCGTCTACCTCGTCGGGAGGCGGTACACCGGCAGCGAACGGATCGGGCTGATGGCGGCGGCGGTGTACGCAACGATGCCGACGTTCGTGCTCTACGCGCCGATCTTGGGAACGGAGCACCTGTTCGTCCCGCTGCTGTTGGGGGTCATCGCGTTGGTCGGATCTCCGGAGCGCCGTGGACCGTGGTGGGCCGTCCTCGCCGGGTTCCTGGCCGGGCTCGCCGTCCTCACCCGAGGTGAGATGCTGTTCTCACTCCCCGTCGTTCTCGCGATCGTCTGGTTCACCGGCCGCGACGCCCGACGACAGCGGATCCGGATGGTGGGTCTGATGGTGCTGAGCGTCGTGCTGACGGTGGGTCCGTGGGTCGTTCGCAACGCCGTCGTCGTTCAGCCGGGCATCAACCTGTCGACGGTCGGCGGGATGAACTTCTACTTCGGTCACCGTCCCGACGGCTACGGGTTCACGACCGACGTTCCGTGGCCGCCGGGTGACGATCGAGCCGCGAGCAGGGTCGGGTGGGAGGTCGGCCTGCGGTCCCTTCGTGAGGATCCGACGCTGCTCATGCGCTCGATCCGCGACGGGACGTACGGCCTGTTGGCGTCGCCTGGCTACGTCCTGTACTGGTCGGTGCAGCGGCCCGTTACCGATCGGTTCGGGGAGTGGGAGCCCGACCCGGTGCCGTTCCAGTCGGTGCTGGGGAAGGTCGTCGAGGCGGCATCGGCGGCGTTCCTCGTGCTGGCGACGGCGGCGTTCCTGACGTGGAGGGCATGGCCGACCGGGTTCCGGGTGTTGCTGGTGGGACTCCTGGCGACGAACTGGCTCGGACACGCGGTGCTGTTCTTCGGCCATCCCCGCTTCCGCTACTCGGTGTCGACGGTGGCGTCGATCGCCGTCGCCGTCACCATCGTGGGGCTGTGGGACGCGGGTCGGATCGGTTTCACCGTACCGCCGTCGGAGGTCGTCGACTCCGGGCCCCGGGTCGACGGCGAAGGGCGACGAGGGAAGGCAACAACCTGAGATAGCGGGCGATCACCGGACCGTATCGCATCTTGGAGCTCCCGGCGGCGCGGGTCCGCAGCACGAGCGGGCGCTCGACGATGGAAGCTCCTCCGGCGAGGAGACGTACGGTGATCTCGATCTGCGCTTCGAACCCGTCCGAGGCCGGCGTGGCGGAGCGAGCGACCGGCGTCCGGTAGGCCCGCAGGCCCGTGGTCATGTCGTGGACGGGCGAACGGAGGAGGAATCGGAGCCCGAGGTTGCCGAGCTGCGAGATCACCCGGCGGAGCGGCGGAACGTCGGGCATGCCGCCGCCAGGGACGAACCTGCTGCCGAACGCGGCGTCGGCCGTCTCGCAGGCCGCAACGAGATCGGGGACGAGGGCGAGGGGATGGCTCAGGTCGGCGTCGATGGTGACGACGACGTCGCCGCGAGCGGCGGAGAACCCCGTGGCCAGCGCAGCCCCGAGGCCGCGGTTGACGGGGTGCGTGACGATCCGGAGCGATGGGTGCTCGATGGTGAGCCTGGCGAGGAGGGCGGGGGTCTCGTCGGTCGAACCGTCGTCGACGACGAGGAGCTCCCAGTCGCCGGGCAAGGTGGCGGTCGCGGCCTGGACGAATCCCTCGAGGACGTCCTCCTCGTTGTAGGCGGGAGCGAGGACCGTGACGGCGGGCACCGGCCGAGTCTATCCCGTGTCGATGAGGGGCCCGTCCATCCCGCGTCGACGGGGGTGCGGTGGCCTGTCGTGGGGGAAGGAGGTTGACAAGTGGCGCGAAGTGGTGCAAAGTGGGGCGCCGTGGGAGATGATGACCGCTCGACATCGGAGACGATGACCCGTGTTCCTCGGGGAGTACAACCATTCACTGGACCAGAAGGGCCGGGTCGTGATGCCCCGGAAGTTCCGGTCCGGGTTGGAGCACGGCTGCGTCATCACCAAGGGCCAGGACCGCTGCCTGTTCGTGTTCCCGCGCGAGCGGTGGGACGAGGAGGCGGCCAAGGTGCTCAAGCTCCCACGGACGGATCGGCGGGCCAGGAACTTCGCCAGATCCTTCTTCGCCTCGGCGTCGGACCAGGTGCCCGACAAGCAGGGCCGGGTGCAGATCCCGGAGGCACTGCGGGACTACGCCGGGTTGGAGAAGGACGTCACGGTGGTCGGGATGGCCGACCACCTCGAGCTGTGGTCGACGGCCGCGTGGGCGGACGTCGCCACCGAAGCCGACGACTACTACGCCGAGATCGGGGAGGTGCTCTCGGAGGAAGGGATATGAACGAACCGAACCGTCGTGCGATGAACGCCGGGTCTGGCTCATGGTCAGCCCCCCGGATGCCAATTGGAAGGCCCCTTACTCCGCCCGCTTCCATGTTGGCGCCAGCGCTCCGGGGGGCTGACCATGGATCAGACCCGATCATCGCACCACGACCCGTACCACGACCCGTACCACGAGCCGGTGCTCCGAGCCGAGGTCGTCGACCTGTTCGCGCCCGTGGCGGACGGAACGATCGTCGACGGGACCTTCGGCGGCGGTGGGCATGCCATGGCCATCCTGGAAGCCCATCCGACGGCGTGGGTGCTCGGGATCGATCGCGACCCGGACGCCGTCGCCAACGCTCCGTCACATCGTCGACTGCGCGTCGTCCGGGGGAACTTCGCCGACATGGCGTCGATCGTCGAGTCGGTGCGGAGCCAGGAGCATGAGCCCCCGCTCCCACCGGTCCGGGGCGTCCTCTTGGACCTCGGGATCTCGTCGCACCAGGTCGACACCGCCCGACGCGGGTTCTCGTACCACCGCACCGGGCCCCTCGACATGCGCATGGGCCCCGACGCCGAACAGGACGCGGCCCGGATCCTCGCCGAAGCCGACGTCGACGAGCTCACCCGCATCTTCCGGACCTACGGCGAGGAACGGTTCGCCCGGAGGATCGCGCAGGCCATCGTGCGAGCCCGACCCCTCCGCGACACGACCCATCTCGCGTCCGTCGTCGCCGAGGCGGTCCCGGCCCCGGCGCGGCGCGCCGCCCATCCGGCGCGGCGTGTCTTCCAAGCCATCCGGATCGCCGTCAACGCCGAGCTCGACGCCCTCGAGCGTGGCCTCGACGCCGGCATCGACCTCCTCCCCGAAGGTGGCAGGATCGTGGTGATCTCCTACCACTCGCTCGAGGATCGGATCGTCAAGACCCGGTTCGTTGCCGGGGCCCGGACCTGCACCTGCCCACCGGACCTGCCGGTGTGCGCCTGCGGCGCCACACCGGAACTGAAGATCCTGACGAAACGGGCCGTCCGGCCGTCCGAGGCCGAGATCGCGGCCAACCCGCGAGCCCGAAGCGCCCGCCTGCGAGCCGCCGAGAAGCTCCATGCCGGCGCCACCGACCCGAAGGAGACCCCATGACCTCGCGCGCCATCCCCTTTCCGAGAGAACGAGCGACGGACGCGGCATCCCCCGCCGTCCGGCGACACCTGCCGCGCGTACGTCCTCTCGTGGTGTTCACCCTGGCCGCCATCATCGCCCTGTTCGCGATGATCTACGCCCGCATCTCCCTCGACCGCAACGCCTTCGAACTCCAGCGCCTGGAGTCCCAGATCGCTCAGGAGCAGGCTCGCTACTGGAACCTCAAGGTCGAGGCCGCGGAGCTGATGGATCCGGTGCGCATCACCGGTGCCGCCGAGGAGATGGGCATGGTCTTCCCCGAGCGGCGCGTCCCGATCGAAGTGGACGGCATCACCATCGACACGCCGGCGCGAGCGATCGCCCCCGGCGACGCCACGACCACCGTCGGGTCGCCATGACGACCCGGACCACCGGCATCGACGGCATGGGCGGCCGTCGAGGACCCGCGATCGACTGGCCACGCGCAGGCGGCCGACGAGGTCTCGACCTCCCTGGCCCCGGGACGCGGTAACCATGCAGCGCCCGGAATGGCGCTGGAGCGACCTCAGGGTCCTGACGGTGGGGTTCTTCCTCGTCGCGGCATGGGTCACCCTCGGGGTACGCGTGTACCAGGTCCAGGCGGTCGACGCCGTCGAGTTCGCCCAGCGCGGGTTCGACCAGCGGATCAAGCACGAGCGCATCCCGGCCAAACGCGGCACCATCTACGACCGTGAAGGCGTCGAGCTTGCGGTCAGCGTCGTCGGCGCCGACCTCGTCGCCGACCCAAGCCTCATCGACGATCCGGTGGCCGTCGCCTCGCTGCTCGAACCCGAGCTCGATGCGGACCTCGAGACCCTGAGCGAACGTCTGAGCCGGGACGGCCGGTACGCCCTGCTCGGATCGGCGCTGCGTCCCGAGACCGTCGAGCGCCTCGAGCAGATCATCGACGACAACGACGTCGTCGGGCTCACCCTCGTCCCGCGCCCCGTCCGCGTCTACCCGTCGGGCCGGCTCGCCGCCCACGTGCTCGGTCTCACTCGCCTCGACGACGGCAGCGGCCTCGAAGGTCTCGAAGCCGGGCTCGACGACGTGCTCGTCGGCAAGGACGGCACCCGGATCGTCGAACGCGACCCCGGCGGTCGGGCGATCCCGCAAGGCCAGTTCCTCGTCGAGCCCGCCCGCCCGGGCAGTGACGTCGTGACCACGATCGATCGGCAGATCCAGTTCATCGCGGAATCCGCCATCACCGAGGCCGTCGAGCGCACCGGGGCCAACTGGGGCACGGTCGTGGTCCTCATCCCCCAGACCGGGGAGATCCTCGCCATGGCCTCCGCCCCGGGATTCGATCCCAACGACCGCCGGGGCCTCGACCCCGACGCCATCGCCAACCGGGCGATCGCCGAGGTATACGAGCCCGGCTCTACCCTCAAGGTCATCACCATCGCCGGGGCGCTGGAGGAAGGCCTCGTGTCTCCGGGCACCGCGATCGATGTGCCGCAACGCATCGAGATCGGCCCCAAGGAGTACTCGGACCCGAGCCGGCACGCCTCGCGCTTGACCGTCGCCGACATCGTCAGGAAGTCGTCCAACGTGGGCACCATCGAACTCCAGCAGCTCCTCGGCAACGACCGGCAGTACGCGTACCTCGACGCGTTCGGGCTGGGCCGGGCGTCGTCGATCGACTTCCCCGGGGAACGGCCCGGGACCCTCGAACACGTCTCCGACTGGTGCCCATCGACCTGCGGGCCGTCCGCCGCGATCGGGTACGGCGTCGGTGTCACACCCCTTCAGATGGCCTCCGTGTTCGCGACGATCGCCAACGACGGCGAATGGATCGAGCCGCACGTGGTGGCCGAGATCGTCGACGCCGACGGGAACAGCATCGTCACCGAGCCGCGTCGGAGGCGGGTCCTGTCCGCCGAGACCGCACGCCAGATGCGACAGATGCTCGAAGGGGTCGTCGCCGGGGGCACCGGGTACCGCGCCGCCATCGACGGGTTCAGCGTCGGCGGCAAGACCGGAACCGCCGAGAAGTACCTCCCGGAGGAAGGGATCTACTCCACCGAGGATCGGATGGCCAGCTTCGTCGGGATGGCGCCGATCGATCGTCCTCGCATCGTCGTGGCGGTGGTCCTCGACTCGCCCAGAGGGACCCTCGACGACGGAACGGAACTCAAGTTCGGTGGCGCGTCCGCGGCCCCGGTCTTCGCCGTCGTCGCCGAAGCGACCCTCAACGAGCTCGGGGTCAGCCCCGATCTCCCCACCGATACCGATGGGTGAGCGCACGGTCTCGGTCGCCGACGTCGCCGCCCGGATCGACGGCGCCAGGGTGGTCGGCTCCGGCGACGTCGTCCTCGCCGGGGTGGTCCACGACTCGCGACGCGCCTCGACCGGCGATCTGTTCGTGGCGATCGTGGGCTTCCGTACCGACGGACACGATCATGTCCCCGCCGCCCTCGAGGCGGGCGCCGCCGCGGCCGTCGTCGCGCGCGAACTGGCCATCGACGTCCCCCAGATCGTCGTCCCCGACGCCCGGGCCGCCCTCGCCGTCGCTTCCGCCGCCGTGTACGGCGATCCGTCCGCTGAGCTGGCGGTCGTCGGGATCACGGGGACCAACGGGAAGACGACCGTCAGCTACATGGTGGAGTCGATCCTCGCCGCCGCCGGCCTGACCTCCGCGGTCGTCGGGACCGTCGGCGCCAGGGTGGCCGGGGAGGACTTCCCCCTGGAGCGCACGACCCCCGAAGCCGATGACCTCCAGCGGCTCCTCGCCGCCGCCGTCGCACGCGACGCCGCCGCCGCGGTCGTGGAGGTGTCGTCCCATGCGCTCGAGCTGCGCCGGGTCGACGGGATCCGCTTCGCGATCGGGGCGTTCACCAACCTCAGCCGGGACCACCTCGACTTCCACCGCACCATGGACGCCTACTACGAGGCCAAGGCGTCGCTGTTCGTCCCCGACCGTGTCGACCAGGCCGTGATCTGCATCGACGACGAGGCCGGACGTCGGATCGCCGCACGAGGCGTCGTTCCGACGATCACCGTCTCCATCGAAGACCCGGCCGCCGACGTCGTCGCCGGCGACATCGAGGTGGGAACGTCCGGATCGTCGTTCGTGGCGGACCTCGACGGCTCGGGTCCGGTCCGCTTCGCGGTCCCCGTCACCGGTCGCTTCAACGTGCGGAACGCTCTCGTGGCGGCCACCATCGCGATCCGCCTCGGCATCGCTCCCGCGTCGATCGCCGCCGGGCTGTCGTCCCTGCGGACCATCCCCGGCAGGCTCGAGCGGGTCCCTGGAGACCGGCATGTCGTCGTCGACTACGCCCACACCCCCGACGCGGTGGCGACCGTCGTCGCTGCCGCGCGAGAGCTCACCGACTCCAGGGTGATCGTCGTCGTCGGCGCCGGCGGCGATCGCGACCGGGAGAAGCGACCGGAGATGGGTCGGGCCGCGGCGGCGGCCGACATCGCCATCATCACCTCGGACAACCCCCGGTCGGAGGACCCGGCCTCCATCGTGGACGCCGTCGCCGAAGGCGCACGCTCGGTGCCGGGGGCCATCGTCGTCGACGAGCCCGACCGCCGAGCCGCCATCCGCCGGGCGATCGACATCGCCGGACCCGACGATCTGGTCCTGATCCTCGGGAAGGGACACGAACGAGGCCAGGAGATCGACGGTGTCGTCCATCCGTTCGACGACCGGGCCGTCGCCGCGGAGATCCTCGCCTCCCGTGCGCACAGTGGAGCGGCGCGATGATCGCGACGAGCGGCCTGCGCTGGGATCTCGACGCGATCGCCGCCACGGTCGGGGGTTCGGCGGTGGCCGAGGCGCCGATCCCCATCACCTCCGTCGAGATCGACTCTCGCCGGGTCACCCCGGGTTCGTTGTTCGTCGCCCTCCCCGGAGCTCGTGTCGACGGGCACGACTTCGTCGAGGAAGCCCTGGCGGCGGGCGCCGCCGCCGTCGTCGTGCGGAGGGACGCCGGGACCACCGCCACCCCCCGCATCGAGGTCGACGATACGATCGTCGCCCTCCGCGACCTCGCCGCGCTCCGTCGGCGGGAGCTCCGCGTTCGGACCATCGCCATCACCGGCTCGACGGGAAAGACGTCCACCAAGGAACTCGTCGCCGCGATCGTCCCCGGGTCGTGGGCGTCGCCCCGATCGTTCAACAACGAGATCGGCCTGCCGCTCACCGTCCTGGCGACGCCCGACGACGCCACCGCCCTCGTTCTCGAGGTCGGGTCCCGCGGGGTCGGCCACATCCGGTGGCTGCTCCCCGCCGCCTCGCCCGACGTCGCCGTCATCACCAACATCGGCCTCGTTCATCTCGAGACCTTCGGGACCCAAGAGGACCTCGTCGCCGCCAAGTGGGAGCTCGTCGAAGGTCTCGCCGACGACGGGGTGGCGGTACTGCCGGCCGACGAACGTCGCCTCTTGGGACGGTACCGAGGCCACACGGTCACCTTCGGCGCGGAAGCAGGCGCAGCTGTGCGGATCGGCGACGTCACCCTCGACGATGCCGCCCGTCCCCGGTTCACCCTCGACGTCGGAGGCCGCCGGCGGTCCGTTCGGCTCCGTGTGGCGGGCGCGCACCAGGCCGTCAACGCGGCCGCGGCCACGGCCGCCGTGATCGCCTCGGGACTCGCTGTCGATCTCGACGCGATCGTCGCCGGACTGGAATCCGCGGTCGGGGAGCGGTGGCGGATGCAGGTCCACCAGGGCCGGTTCGTCGTGGTGAACGATGCCTACAACGCCAACCCGACCTCCACCGAGTCCGCCCTCCGGTCCGTCGCCACCATGGGGAGCGGCCGCGTCGCCGTGCTCGGAGAGATGGCCGAGCTCGGACCTGTCGCCGAGCAGGAGCATCGCCGGATCGGCCGCCTCGCCGCCGAACTGGGCTACCGCTGCCTCGTCACCGTCGGCGACGTCCACGGCATGGACGAAGCCGCCGGGTCGATCGCGCTCCCCGTCCCGGACGCGGACGCGGCCTTCGCCGTCGTCGTCGACGTGCTCGCGCCCGGCGACGTGGTCCTCGTCAAGGCCTCCCGCAGCGTGGGCCTCGAACGACTCGCCGACCGTCTGGTGGAGGTGGCGACGACGTGATCTCCCTCCTCATCGCCTCGGCTGTCGCCTTCGCCTTCACGATCTCGGTGACCCCGGCGGCCATCCGAGCGTTCCGGCGCCACGACATCGGCCAGTTCATCCAGTCCGAGGTCGAAGGGCACATGCACAAACGGGGAACCCCGACCATGGGAGGGATCGTCATCATCGGCGGAGCCACGCTGGGGTACGTCCTCGGCCACTTCCGCATCTACACGATCGGGCACGGCTTCGAGCTCACCACCCGTCCCTTCGGACACACCGCGCTGCTGGCGCTGTTCGCGTTCTTGGGGATGGGACTCATCGGCTTCCTCGACGACTACATGAAGTACGCCAGGAAGGAGAACAAGGGCCTCTCGAAGCGATGGAAGTTCCTCGGCCAGCTCACCATCGCGGCGCTCTTCGCCGCCGGCGCCGTCATGGCGGGGGCCAGCACCGAGTTGTCGTTCACCCGGCCCCTCGGGATCGATCTCGGTCCGTACCTGTACTTCGGACTCGTACTGTTCATGCTCACCGCGACGGCCAACGCCGTGAACCTGACCGACGGTCTCGACGGTCTCGTCGCCGGCTCGGGAGCCCTCGTCTTCGGCGCCTACGTGCTCATCGCCTTCTGGCAGTTCCGCAACCCCGAGTTCTACGGGGTCCCCTCGGCGCTCGACCTGGCCGTCTTCGGGGCGGCGCTGTCGGGTGCCGCCCTCGGCTTCCTGTGGTGGAACGCCGCCCCGGCCAAGATCTTCATGGGTGACACCGGCTCACAGGCGTTCGGTGGGGCGCTCGCGGCGTTGGCGCTGCTCACCAACACCGAGCTCCTGTTGATCCTCCTCGGCGGCTTGTACGTCATGGAGACCTTGTCGGTGATCGGCCAGGTCTTCGCCTTCCGGGTCTTCGGTCGGCGGATCTTCAAGATGTCCCCCATCCACCACCATTTCGAGCTCGCCGGATGGCCCGAGACGACCGTCATCGTCCGGTTCTGGATCCTGGCGGGGATCATGGTCGCCATCGGCGTCGGGCTGTTCTACGCCGACTTCATCACGGCCACCGACGGTGGGGTGCTGTTGCCATGAAGGTCCTCGTGCTCGGCGCAGCGGTGAGCGGCCAAGCAGCCGCCGAGCTCTCGCGCCGGCAGGGTCACGTCACGGCGGTCTACGATCGCCGATCGGCCGCCGTGCGGCCGCTTCGCGACCGCGGGTTCGAGGTGCATTCGGGGAGCTGGAACGCCGGTCTCCTCCGTGGCGTCGACCTCGTCGTCACCAGCCCCGGGTTCGGCGAGTCCACACCCCCGATCACCGGCACCCTCGCATCGGGCATCCCCCTGATGGGTGAGATCGAGTTCGCCTCCCGAGCCCTCACCGCCCCGTACGTCGCGGTGACGGGAACGAACGGCAAGACGACCGTCACCGAGGTCCTGGCCGCCATGCTGGAAGGTTCCGGCCGGCGCGCCGTCGCCGCGGGTAACGTCGGGACGCCGCTGTCGAGCGTCGTCGATCGCGGGTGGGACATGGTGGTGGTCGAAGCCTCCAGCTTCCAGCTTCGCTTCGTGGACACCTTCCATCCCTTCGCCGCCGGCATCACCAACCTGGCTCCCGACCACCTCGACTGGCACGGCTCCTTCGAGCGGTACGCCGCCGCCAAATCCCACATCCACCGCAACATGGAAGGTGACGACCTGTTCGTCTTCAACGTCGACGACCTCGCCGCCGCCCGCCTCGCGGCACGGGCCCGATGCCGCCTTCAGCCGGTGAGCGGCACCTCGGTCCCGGGCGACGGGGTCGGCGTCGACGCCGGCGTACTCGTGGTCGGAGCGCACCGGCTCCGCACCGGCACCGACGATCCCTCGTACCTCCTCGACCTGGCCGTCGCCGCCGCCCTCGCCGTCGAAGCGGGCGCCGGGATCGACGCCATCGCCGCCGTCGTCGAGGGGTTCCGGCCGGGAGCGCACCGGAGGGAACTCGTCGCCGACACCGGAGGCATCCGGTGGGTCAACGCCTCGAAGGCGACCAATCCCCATGCCGCCGCGGCGGCGGCCGCCGCCTACCGGTCGGTCGTCCTGCTCGCCGGTGGGCAGAACAAGGGCCTCGATCTCACGCCGTTGACCCAGGTCCCCGCCGTCCGCCGGATCGTCGCCTTCGGTGCCGCTGCCGACGAGATCGCGGCGGTCGCTCCCGAGGTCGTCGACGTGGTCGACGACCTCGATGCGGCGGTCGCCCTGGCAGGAGCGATCGCTCGCTCCGGTGACACGGTGCTCCTGGCGCCCGGGTGCGCCAGCTTCGATCAGTTCACGTCGTACGAGGAGCGTGGGGACGCGTTCCGACGATCGGTACAGGGGAGGACACGATGACCGGAAGGGTGAGCACACTCGGGCACGCCAGGCGCCGCTCGGCGGCGAAAGCCGTTCCGCAGGCCGCCACGCTGGAGCGACGCGCCGTCCTGTTGGTGGTGCCGGTCGCCATGCTGCTCATCATCGGCCTGGGGGCGATGCTGTCGGCGTCGTCGGTGGTCTCGATCCGGGCCACCGGCGACTCGCTGTTCTACTTCAAGCGCCAGGTCATGTGGGTGGGGTTCGGCGTCATCGCCTTCGCCGTGTCGGTGCGGATCCCCTACCGCCGCTGGCAAGGACTCGCGCTGGCCCTGTACGTCGCCACGATCGGGCTGCTCGTGCTCACGCTGATCGCCGGGGACCGCCGCAACGGCGCCGTCCGCTGGATCGAGGTCGGGCCCTTCACGATCCAAGCGGCCGAGTTCGCCAAGCTCACCACGTTGATGCTCCTGGCGGCGGCGCTCACCAAGAAGGAACGGTGGCTCGGACACCTCATGCACTTCATGGCGCCGGTCGGGGCCATCCTGGGCATCCTCGGTCTCCTCCTGCTGGCCCAGCCCGACTTCGGGAGCTTCATGCTCATCCTCGCTGCCGCCTTCGCGATCATGCTCACGTCGGCCGCACCCATCGGCTACGTCGCCGGTCTGGGGACGCTGGGGGTGATGATGGCGTCGATCCTCGCCTTCGGGGCGAACTACCGCCGTTCCCGCATCGATGCCTTCCTCGACCCGATGGCCGACCCGCTCGGCGCCGGCCACCAGGCGGTGCAGAGCCTGGTGGCGTTGGGCACCGGCGGTCTGTTCGGCGTCGGCTTGGGGGCGAGCCGCGCCCGCTGGTCGTTCCTCCCGAACGCGCACACCGACTTCATCTTCGCCATCATCGGCGAGGAGACCGGCATGGTCGGCTCCATCCTGGTCATCGTGCTGTTCGCCATGTTCGCCGTGGTCGGCATCCGGATCGCCCTCGCCGCTCCGGATCGGTTCGGGCGTCTCCTCGCCGTCGGGCTCGTCGCCATCTTGAGCTTCCAGGCGATCGTGAACATCGGCGGGGTCCTCGCCGTCCTGCCGATCACCGGCGTTCCGCTTCCGTTCGTCTCCGCCGGCGGGAACGCCATGGTGGTCAACCTGGCCGCCGTCGGGATCCTCGTCAACATCGCCAGGGCCACCCGCGTCGCCGCTCGCGGCAAGGACGTTCGGTCGTGACGATCGCCATCGCCGCTGCGGGCACGGGTGGGCACATCTACCCGGCGCTCGCCGTCGCCGACTCCCTCGTCACGGACCACGGCGTCCCCTCCGACGAGATCGTGTTCCTCGGCGGAGACCGGATGGAGACGACGATGGTCCCGGCCGCCGGGTACCGGCTGGAGCAGGTCGAGATCCGCGGCCTGCGGCGGTCCCTGTCGCTCGACAACCTCGCGTTGCCCTTCGTCGTACGGCGAGCCGCCCATCGGATGGCGGCGGTGATGGAGGCCGAGGGGACGAAGGTGGTCGCCGCGTTCGGGAGCTACATCACCATCCCGGCCGCGATGGCCGCCCACCGCGTCGACGTCCCGCTCGTCGTGCACGAGCAGAACGCCGTTCCCGGGCTCGCCAACCGGCTCGCCGCCCGGAGGGCGAGAGCAACGCTGGTCGCCTTCCCCGAGGCCGCCGCACGCCTGACGGGCGCCATCGTCGCCGCGCTTCTCACCGAACCGAGCCGGCCGTCCCCCGCTGGTCGATCTCCTGCTGGTCGATCTCCTGCTGGTCCAGCCACCTCCCGGCTGGCGATCTTGCTGCGCT
>JALVQZ010000160.1 GCA_027036355.1 Acidimicrobiia bacterium
GGCGGAGCTCCGCCAGGCGCTCGGCGGCCCGGTCGGCGTCGATCCGCCCGGCTTCGACCGCCTCGTCGAGACGATCGGCGGCCTGCTCCACGAGGGCGTCGACCAGGTCGCCGATCGCGACGCCCTGGCGTTCGGCCAGCTCGGCGACGGTGGCGCCGTCCTGCAGTTCGGCCCGCAGCTCATCGACGGTCATCCCCAACGCCTCGGCCAAGGCTTCCCCGCCACGGATCCGACGCTCGTGACGTCGCCGGCGCTCTTCTGCACGCTGCTTGCGCTCCTCCCGGTCGGGCACGGGTGTGTCGACGCGCCGGCCGATCCGCTCGGCGGCTCGCTCCACGATGGCATCGCGGCGTTCGGCGTCGATCCGTCCGTTGGCGACGGCCTCGTCGAGCCGGTCGGCGAGCCGGCCGAGCAGATGGTCCACCAGGGCGTCGCGGGACACCCCGGCGCTCTCGGCGATCCCGGCCAGGGTCTCGCCGCCCTGGAGACGCTCGACCAGGTCGGCTCGGTCGATGCCCAGGAACGACGCGAGGTCCTCGAGGACGGCACCGGGACGGACCCGGTGCTTCGCCGGCCCGGGGCGAGGACGCTCGCCGGCCGTGTCCTGCTGGACCCGGGACGTGTCCTGGCCGGGCTGGTCGGTCGCCGTCTGGGCCAGGGCCAGGCCGCCCATGCTGACGGCGGCGACGGCCACCAACGTGATGGCGAGCTTCCCGATCGACGTCAACGTCTTGCGCATGAGGACCTCCTGGCTGGCTACTCACCCCATCATCGGCCGGCCATGTTCGAGAACTGTTAACCGTCGATGCGGATCTCCGCGTCGGCATGACGGAACTGGGTCCGGTACAGCGTCGCGTACAGGCCCCCGCGTGCGAGCAACGCCGCGTGGTCGCCCTCCTCGACGAGCCTGCCGCCGTCGAGGACGAAGATCCGATCCGCCGTCAGGATCGTGGACAGCCGGTGCGCGATGACCAGCGACGTGCGGCCCTCCATCACCCGCTCCAAGGCGTCCTGGATGAGCGCTTCCGAGGTGGCGTCGAGATGCGACGTGGCTTCGTCGAGGATGAGGATCGACGGGTCCTTCAAGATCACCCTGGCGATGGCGATACGTTGCTTCTCGCCTCCCGACAGGCGATAGCCCCGCTCCCCCACCCGGGTCCCGTACCCATCCGGCAGGCCCATGACGAACTCGTCGATGTTGGCCGCCTGCGCCGCCGCCCTGATGTCGTCCATCGAGGCGTCCGGCCTGGCGTACCGCAGGTTCGCCTCGATCGTGTCGTGGAAGAGGTACGCCTCCTGGGTGACGACGCCCACCGCCCGGCCCGTCGTCGTCAGCGACAGCTCCCGCACGTCGACGCCGTCGAGGCGGACGGTGCCTCTCGTGGCGTCGTAGAGGCGAGGGACGAGGTACGTGAGGGTGGTCTTGCCGGCGCCGCTGGGTCCGACCAGCGCCACCGTCTCGCCGGGTTCGATCGTGAAGCTCAGGTCCGCCAGCGCCCACCCTTCCGCCGCGATCGTGGCCTCGGCGTCGTCGCCCGGGGTCATCGATCCCCACCCGTAGCGGCGCACCGACTCGAGACCCGACCGGGTGCTCTCGCCGTAGCTGAACCAGACGTCGTCGAACTCGATCCGGCCCGTCACGGACTCGAGGACGACGGGATGTGCCGCCTCCTGCACGTCACCGGGCATGTCGAGCACCTCGAACACCCGCTCGAAGGACACCAGCGACGTGACGAACTCGACCCTCGCGTTGGCGAGGGCCGCCAGCGGCCCGTACAGCGACGCCAGGTAGGCCGACAGCGCCACGATCGTCCCGACGGTGAGCTGCCCGCCGATCACCATCACCGCCCCGACCCAGAACACCACGGCGGTGCCGAGCGCGCTCACGAGGCCCAACGCCATGAAGAACCAGCGACCGATCGTCGCCTGCTTGATCCCGAGGTCCCGCACCGCGGCCGCCTGCCGGGCGAACCGCCGGTCCTCGTCCTCGGCGCGGGCGAACAGCTTGACCAGCAACGCCCCCGACACCGAGAGGGTCTCCTGCATGATCGAGCTCATCTCGGCGTTCTGTTCCATCTGGCTCCGACGCACCCGGCGCAGCCGCTTGCCCACCTGGCGGGAAGCGACGATGAACAGCGGCAGGATCGACACCGCCAGCAGGGTCAGCCGCCACTCGAGGCCGAGCATCACCGCGAACGTGGCGACCACCGTGACCACGTTGGCGACGAGCGACACGAACGTGGAGGTGACGGCCTGCTGGGCCCCGACGACGTCGCTGTTGAGTCGCGACATGACCTCCCCCGTCTTCGTGTTGGTGAAGAACCCCAACGACATGCGCTGGAGGTGGCCGAACAGCTCACGTCGGAGGTCGTAGATGATGCCTTCGCCCATCGACGCGGACGCCCATCGCTGCACGACGCCGGCGATGCCGTTCACCAGCGGCACCGCCACCATCCCGAGGCCGAGGACGGTCACCAGCCCCACGTCCCCCGCCGGGATGGCCGTGTCGATGAGGGACCGCATCAGCAGCGGCGGAGCCAGCGACAGCGACGAGATGACCACGATGGTGGCCAGGACGATCGCGAGATGCGCCCGGTACGGCGCGGCGTACGACAGGACCCGTCTCAGGAGGTCGCGGTCGATCCGCGGTTGCGGCTGACTCTCGTCGTAGCGGAGGTAGCTCCACCACGAACTCCCGTGCATCATCTCGGAACCCTAGGGAGGCCGCGGGCCGAGCTCGACGCCGCGAAGGTCGAGGCACCGAAGCGCCGGGGTCGACCGTCGCTCCTCACGCGGACCCGTCGGTCGCCGACACCATGGCCGACAGCGAAGCCGACGATGACGCCACCTCCAGGCACAGGTCCTCGCTGATGGTGGAACGGCAGAACAGCTCGTACCGAAGGCCGCTGTCGGTCCAGATCAGCGTGATGCCCTCGGGAACGAGGATCGGCGTGATGTCGCTCCTGGTCGGGGGAACGTCGGCCGGAGCCAGCCCCACCCGCAGCACCATCGACCGGGCTTGCGACGTCGAGTACGGCTCGGCGAGCCAGAACCCGAACGCGGCCGCGGTGTCGACGTCGAGGGTGCCGGTGGCCTGATCGAACACGAGCTGGCTGGTGACCCATCGAACGTCGGCGGGAAGCCGCGACGGGAACGTGATCGTCGGCATCGCGGCCGCGATCTCGGACCTGCTGGCCTGGACGAACCGGCTCGAGCCGTGCCGGGCCCACACCTCGGCGACGACCGCTTCGGGGTCCCCGGTCGCCTGGTCGGGGAGGTCGTCGTTGAACCAGATCACCTCGCCTGCGGACACCATCGGCGAGTCGTCGGGGGCCGTCGCGGCCACCGCCACGGTGGTGGTGGTCGTCGTCGCCGGAGCCAACCAGCGTTGGGACAGCTCCCCCACCCCGTCGAGCGGCCCGGACGGCCCGCACGCGGTCGCTGCGGCCGCGACCACGGCGATGACGGCGAGGGTACGGCGGCGCATGGACCGAAGTGTGCCACGAGATGCCCCCTATCGACGGTCATCTGCGGCCTCCCTCCTCCCTCCCACCCCGGCGGCTCCCTCGACGCCCCACCGGAGCCGGCCCGGCCGAGGGGTCGGAGACGCCGCCGGGCCGGAGGACGCGCGCCCTGCCGATCCTCGCCGGTAGCCTGCCGCACCATGATCCACGTCGTCACCGAAGCCGTCGACGGACCCCCGGGGTTCGGTACGGCGTTGGGGAGGGCGCTGTTGATGCGAGCGTCGACCGGCGAGGTCGGCGAGACCTTCGTGATCCACGTCCCGCACCGGGAGGTCGCCTTCGGCAAACACGACACGTTGACGCCGGGATACGCGGCCGCCACCGCCGCCGCCACCGCCGCCGGATTCGCCCCCATCGAACGGCTCGCCGGCGGCCGCGCCGCGGTGTTCCACGAAGGCACGCTGGCCTTCACCTGGACCGTCCCCGATCCGAACCCCACGGCCGGCATCCACATCCGGTTCCGGCAGGTCACCGACCTCCTCGTCGGCGCCTTGGCACGGCTCGGCATCGACGCCACCGTCGGCGAGGTCCCCGGCGAGTACTGTCCGGGCGCCTACTCCATCTCGGTCGCCGGCCGCAAGGTCATGGGTGTCGGCCAGCGTCTCACCCGCCGCGCCGCCCACATCGGCGGGGTCGTCGTCGTCTCCGATGCGGACCTCGTCAACCGCGTCCTCATCCCCGTCTACGCCCATCTCGGCGTCGGATGGGACCCGGCGACGACCGGCGCCCTCGACCAGACCGCATCCGCACCCACCACCGCGGCGGTCCTCGACGCCGTCGTCACCGCCCTCGCCGCGACCCGCCCGACCCGGCACGGGACGATCGACGCCACCACCCTCGATCTCGCCCGGCGTCTCGTCGCCGACCACCAGGCGCCGTGACCGCCGACCGCTACGCTCGCCGCCATGGACACCATCACCGTCGCAGGAGCACGGATCGAGATCCGCCGGGTCCCATCCGACGCCGAGATGG
>JALVQZ010000161.1 GCA_027036355.1 Acidimicrobiia bacterium
GTCGATGTACGAGACGGCCGCCTCGGGTTGCAGGAACGCGTGTTCCTGGTGGGGCAGGCGGTAGGTACCCTCGACGACGACGTCGGCCCGGGCCCACCCCGCGGCGATGTCGCCCTTGCGGATCCGGTCGTGGACGTAGACGTTGGTGTCGGTCTCGTCGTGGACGAGCACGTCGTCGCGGAGCGCCGATTCGAGGTCGGCGACGATCGGAAGGTCCTCCCATTCGACGTCGAGGCGAGCGGCGCCTTCGGCTGCAGCTCGCGGCGTCTCGGCGATCACGACGGCGATCTGGTCGCCCTCCCAGCGGCTGACATCCGACGGCACGGCGCTCCTCCCGGTCGCGCCGACCCCGACCAGGACCGGTTGGTCGAACATGGTCAGGCCGTACTCGTTGACCGGCACGGCGGCGGCGGTGACGACGTCGACGACGCCGGGCACGGCCAGGGCGGGAGCGACGTCCATGGCCAGCATGCGGGCATGCGGGCGGCCGCTGAGAACGACCTTGGCGTGGAGCAGCTCGGCACCGACGACGTCGGCGGGATACCGGGCGGCGCCGGTGACCTTGGCCGGGGCGTCGATACGAGGCAGGGAGCGGCCGACGTCGTTCATGGCCGCTCCATGGCGTTCAGCACGCCGTCGAAGATGGAGGCGTAGCCGGTGCACCGGCAGATGTTGCCGGACAGGGCGTGACGGATGACGTCGAGGTCCGGGGTGGGGATCTCCTCGAGCAGTTTGGCGGCGGCCATGACGAAGCCGGGGGTACAGAAGCCGCACTGTGTGGCGTCCGCCTCGATGAAGCCCGACTGCACCCGATGCGGTGCGCCCGCGGAGATCCCTTCGACGGTGACGATGTCGGCACCGTCGGCGCGCGGTGCGGGCACGAGGCACGACAGGACGGCCTTGCCGTCGAGGAAGACGGTGCAGGCCCCGCATTCACCTTCGGCGCACCCCTCCTTGGTGCCGGTGAGCGGCGTTCCGATGGCGGGACCGGCGACCTCGCGGAGCCAGTCGAGAAGCGTGTGGTCGACGGCGGCGGGGACCGTGACGTCGTCGCCGTTGATGGTGGTGGAGATGGCGTCCCCGTCGGTGACGACGGGTCGCGTCGGAGGGCCTTCGTCGACCGGGGTCCGCAGCAACGGCGGCCGTGGCGGCCACGTGGCCGCCTCGATGCCGGCGCCGAGGGCGGCGAGCGCGCGGCGCATCATGACGGCGACGGCGGACCGCCGGTAGTCGGCGGTCGCTCGCAGGTCGTCGATCGGTTCGATCTCGGCGGCTGCGGCGTCCGCGGCGAGCGAGATGGTGGCGCCGTCGAGAACGGCTCCGTCGAGGACGACCTCGGCCGCCGGGGAACGCACGACGGTCGGTGCGACGCTGCCGAGGGCGACCCGTGGTTCGGTGACGGTCATCGCGTCGAAGGTGGCGACGACGGCGAGGTGGACGACCGAGATCGCCTGGGAGCTGCGGAGACCGAGCTTGAGGAAGATGCCGCGTCGCGACCCGTCGAGGGCGGGGAAGGAGATGTCGGTGACGATCTCGTCCGGGCGGAGGGCGGTACGGCGAACACCCAGCAGGAAGTCGGTGATCGGCATCGTGCGAGCGCCGGCGGCCGACGTCAAGGTGATCGAGGCGTCGAGGGCGACGAGGGCCGACACGGTGTCGTTGGCCGGGCTGGCGGTGACGATGTTGCCGGCGACGGTGGCGCGGTTCCGGAGCTGTGGCCCACCGACCTCGAGGGACGCCTGGGCGAGAGGCAGACCATGGCGACGAACGACGGCGGAGGCGACGACGTCGGCGTGGGTGACGAGCGGGCCGAGATGGACGGTGCCGTCCTCCAGCTCGATGTGGCCGAGCCCGTCGACGCGGGTGAGATCGACGAGGGTGTCGATCCCGGTCCGGACGCCGCGTCGGATCTCGAGGAGCAGGTCGGTGGCGCCGGCGACGACCCGGGCGCGTTCGCCGTGTTCTTCAAGCGCCTCGAGCGCTTCGTCGACGCTGGTGGGCGCCAGGTAGCGTACGACCGGATCGTGGAGTCGCTGGACGTCATGCATCGGGCATGCTCTTCCCGTTGTAGATGATCCCGCCCGCCGCCGCGTAGTCCTGGAGGACGGCGGCGGCGTCGGCACGCATGACGTCGCGAACGACGTCGATGCCGCGAGCGGCGAGGGAGTCGATCCAGTCGGCGGGCTTGTCTCCTTCGTCGAAGCCGACGGCTCGGGCGTCCTCGTCGCGAGCGCCGCACACGACGGCGGCGACGCCCGACCATGGGACGGCGCCGAGGCACATCGCGCACGGTTCGACGCTGGTGACCAGTTCGGTGGCCGTTCCCGCCGACAGGTCGAAGGTGCCCTTCACCTGTCCGGCGAGAGAGATGGCGACGATCTCGGCGTGGGCGGTGGCGCTGCGGGCCGGGACGACACGGTTGACGCCCGGGGCGACGAGACGCCCCGAGTCGCGTTCGAAGATGGCTGCGCCGAACGGCCCACCGGTGTCCTCGGCGACGTTGCGTCGAGCGAGCGACACGACGAACCGCATCCGGTCGTCCACGTCGGGGAGCACGACGTCGTCGGGGACGAGGTCGTCGATCCAGCCGGGAAGGCGAAGCCGGTACTCGGGCAGGGTCATGTGCGTTCCTCGCGGTTGTAGGGGAGCCCGAGGGCGGCGGGGGCGCCGACCTTCTTGCGGATCGACTCGAAACGGGTGATGACCACCAACACGACGATGGTCAGGATGTACGGCATCATGTTGAGGAGACTGGCGGGGATCGTCGTCCCTTCGGCCTGGAGCCGGAACTGGATGGCGTTGACGCCACCGAACAGCAACGCGCCGGCGACGGCCTTGCGCGGATCCCATGTGGCGAAGATGACCAGCGCGACGGCGATCCATCCTCTCCCTCCGGTGAGGTTCTCGGTCCATCCGGGGGTGTAGGCGAGCGACAGGTGGGCGCCGGCGACACCGGCCATGACCCCGCCGACGAAGGTGTACAGGTACCGAACCTTGAAGACGTCGATCCCCATGGCGTCGGCCGTTTGGGGGTTCTCGCCGACCGCTCGCAGATACAACCCAGGTCGTGTGCGGGCGAGGAGGAACCAGGCGAGGGGAACGACGAGGAACAGCAGGTAGACCAGCGCGTCCTGGTCGAAGAACGCGGGACCGATCACCGGGATGTCGGACAGGCCGGGGATCGTGATCGAACGGAACCGAGGTCCCACCATGCCGACGAGCGGGGCGCCGCCCGGCCCCAGGCGCTGACCGAGGAAGCTGGCCAGGCCGCCGCCGGCGAGGGTGAGGGCGAGACCGGACACGACCTGGTCGGCGCGTAGGGTGATGGTGAGGAAGGCGTGGACGAGGGCCAGCGTGCCGCCCACGAGGCCGCCGACGACGACCCCGACGACCGCGTTCCCGGAGGCGACGGCCGCGGCGAAGGCGGTGACGGCTCCCATGATCATCATGCCTTCGACCCCGAGGTTGAGGATGCCGGACCGTTCGGTGAGGATCTCACCGACCGACGCGTACACGAGCGACGCGCCGGCGAACACGGCGATGGCCAGGATCGAGGTCAGCAGGTCCATCGGGTCACACCTCCACGGCCACGGCGGCGGGGCGGCGGGTGATCTTGACCCGGTAGCGGGTGAACACGTCGCCTCCGAGGATGAACAGGAGGATCATCCCCTGGAAGAAGGCGCCGATGGAGGCCGGGAGGCCCATCGAGATCTGGAGCTGATCGCCGCCGACGAAGAGCGCCGACAGCAAGAACGCCACGACGACGATCCATCCTGGTCGGAGCTTGGCGACCCAGGCGACGATGATCCCGGTGAAGCCGTTACCGATGGCGAGGCCTTGTTGGAGGCGGTGCGAGATGCCTGCGGTCTCGGTGAACCCGGCCAGGCCGGCGAGCCCGCCCGACAGCACCATCACCACGATGATGATGGAGGCTCGGTTCACTCCGGCGTAACGGGCCGCTTCGGGGTTCTCTCCCATCAACGCGATCTCGTAGCCGAGCTTGGTGTGGTCGAAGACGAGCCACACGACCACGGCGGCCGCCAGGGCGAGGACGAGTCCGAGGGTGACCCGACCGGTGAGTCGGGGGAGCCAGGTGAACTCGGGGAACAGGGCCGAGCCGGGGAACCCTTGACCTTCGGGATCCTTCCATGGCCCGGTGAACAGGTACTGGTAGGTGAGGATCGCCACGAAGTTGAGCATGATCGTGGTGATGATCTCGTCGACCTCGAGGTAGGCCTTCAAGAACGCGGGGATGAGCGCCCAGATGGCGCCCCCGGCCACCGCGGCGAGGGCCATCAGCGGCAGGTACACCCATGGGGTCTGGGGGATGCCGGGGATCACGCCGGGGAGGAACAATGCGACCCAGGCGGCGAAGACGCCACCGAAGACGAGCTGGCCCTCGGCGCCGATGTTCCAGAAGCGCATGCGGAAGGCGACGGCGACGGCGAGGCCCGTGAGGATCAACGGGACGGTGCGCACGACGGTTTCGGACACGGCGTAGAACTGTCCGTCGAGCCAGGCGGTGAGGGACCCGAAGGCGCCGGTGAGGATCTGACCGTAGGCCTCCAGCGGGTTGGCGCCGGCGAACGCGAGGACGATCGCCCCGAACGCGAGGGCGATGAGGATGGAGACGACCGGGACGAGCCACAGGACGATCCGCGGGGTGTCGAGGCGTTTCTCGAGGGTGATGCGGTACGGCAGGTTCATCGTCGCATCTCTCCGGCCATCATCAGGCCCAGTTCCTCGATCGTCGTCTCGGCGGGCGTGACGACACCCATGACCTCGCCTCCGTGCAGGACGGCGATCCGGTCGCTCATCATCATGAGCTCGTCGAGTTCCTCGGAGATGAACAGGACCGCGGTGCCGTCGGATCGCTGACGCAGGAGGTGGCTGCGCACGTCTTCGATCGCTCCGACGTCGAGGCCTCGGGTCGGGTAGGCGGCGATGAGGACCGGTCGTCGGCCTCGCTCCCTGGCCCGCGTCCCTGCGGTGATCTCTCTCGCCAGGATCGCCTTCTGCTGGTTGCCGCCCGACAGGTTGCGGGCCGGCGTGTCGGGCCCGGGTGTGTCGACGTTGAACCGTTCGATGAGGTCGACGGCGAACGCCCGCATCCGGTCTCGCCGGAGCATCGGCCCGGCGGCGATCGGTGGGCGGCGGTAGGCCTTCATGGCCATGTTGTCGGCGAGGGGCAGGTTGCCGGCGAGGCCGCGACCGAGACGGTCGGAGGGGACGTGGCTGACGCCGGCGTCGATGAACCGTACCGGCGCCCGGTCGGTGAGGTCGTCGCCGTCGACGGTGACGGTTCCCTGCTCGGCGCGGCGGAGCCCGGTGACGACCTCGGTGAGTTCACGCTGGCCGTTGCCGGCGACCCCGGCGACCCCGAGGATCTCGCCGGCCCGCACCTCGAGGGAGAGGTCCTTCAAGGCCACGATGCCGCGGTTGTTGCGGGCGACGACACCGTCGATGCGCAGCACGACGGGTCCGGGTTCCACGTCGTCCTTGTCGATGGTGGTGGCGACCTCGCGTCCGACCATCAGCTCGGCGAGTTGGTGCTTGTCGGTGGCGGCGACGTCCAAGGTGGCGACGTTGCGTCCCTTGCGCAGGACCGTGACCCGATCGGCGACGGTCATCACCTCGTCGAGCTTGTGGGAGATGAAGATGATGGCCTTGCCTTCGGCGGCGAGGGCCCGCAGCGTGGCGGCCACCTCAGCGGCTTCCTGCGGGGTGAGCACGGCGGTGGGCTCGTCGAGGATGAGGATCTCGGCGCCCCGGTAGAGGGCCTTGAGGATCTCGACGCGTTGTTGCTCTCCGACGGAGATCTGCCAGATGTACGCCGAGACGGGGACCGGCATGCGGAACCGCTCGGACAACGCGGCGACCTCGGCCTCGACGGTGGCCATGTCGAGGACGAACGGCACCCCATCCATCCCGAGGATGACGTTCTCGGCGACGGTCTGGGTGGGGACCAGTTTGAAGTGCTGATGGACCATCCCGATGCCGAGGTGGATGGCGTCGCGGGGAGAGGCGATGGTGACGGGGCGAAGGCGCCCGGCTTCGTCGCCGATGAGGATCCGTCCTTGGTCGGGCTGGTAGAGGCCGGTCAGGACGCTCATCAGCGTCGACTTGCCTGCACCGTTCTCGCCGAGGAGCGCATGGATCTCGCCCCGCCGGACCTCGAGGTCGACGTGGTCGTTGGCGAGCACGCCGGGGAAGGTCTTGGTGATGCCGCGCAGGGCGACGGCGATCGGGGCTGCGGTCGGGTCGGTCACGGGAGCGGACGGGCGCGTCGGGCGGTCGTGTCCTTCCACGACCACCCGACGCTCCGGGTCATTCGCCCAAGCCGGTCGGTGCCTCGGCGGGCGCCTCTCCCTCGACTCCTGCGACGAACCAGTCCATCGAGAGCATCTCACCGTCGGTCAGGCACTTGCCGTCGGCGACGACCATGTTGCCGTTGGCGCCTTCGATCGGCCCGCAGAACACGTCGGTCTGGCCGGCGATGATCGCCTGCCGGGCCTTCTCGACCACGGCGGAGGTCTCTTCGGACACCAGCGGCGACATGGGTGCGAGATCGACGATGCCGTCGTCCATCCCGCCCCAGTACTGGAAGCCGCCCTTGTAGGTGCCGTCGAGCATCTGCTGGACGATGTCGACGTACTTGACGCCCCAGTTCCACACCGGGCTGGTGAGGACGGTGTCGCCGACGAACGCCCGCATGTCGGAGTCGTAACCGATGGAGAACGCGCCGGCGTCGGCGGCGGCCTTCTGTGGCTCGGTGGTGTCCTGGTGCTGGGCGATGACGTCGGCGCCGGAGGCGAGGAGCGCCTCGGCGGCTTCCTTCTCTTCCGGTGGGCCGAACCAGGTGTTGGTCCACACGACCTTGACGACGGCGTCGGGCGCCGACTGCTGGACGCCGAGGGCGAAGGCGTTGATGCCGCGGATCACCTCGGGGATGGGGAAGGCGGCGACGTAGCCGATGGTGTTGGTCTCGGTGGCGGCACCGGCGACGATGCCCGACAGGTACCGGGGCTGGTACATCCGCCCGAAGAGGGTCGAGACGTTGTCGGCCGTCTTGAAGCCCGAGATGTGGACGAACTCGACGTCGGGGAACTCGGAGGCCACGGCGATGGTCGGATCCATGAACCCGAACGACGTGGTGATGATGAGGTCGTTGCCCTTCTGGGCGAGGTCCCTGATGACCCGTTCGGCGTCCGGGCCTTCGGGGACGTTCTCGACGAAGGTGGTCTTGACCTTGTCACCGAACTGGTCCTCGATGGCCTTGCGACCCTGGTCGTGGGCCCACGTCCATCCGAGGTCTCCGATCGGGGCGACGTACACGAACGCCACCTCGAGCGGTTCGGTCATCTCGTCGCCCGTGTCCCCTCCGGTGTCTCCTCCGCCTGCGGCGGTGGTGGTCGTGCCTCCGGAGGAGCAGGCGGCGGCCACGATCGCCAGGGCGGCGAGCAGCAACATCCAGCGCTTCAGTCGGTTCATCTGTTGGTCTCCATTCGATCTCCGGCGTGGCGACGATGGTGGTCGCCGTGGGCGCTTCGGTCAAGTGGCGGCGGCGTCACGGCCGGGCGATGCCGGTGTACATCTCGGGTCGGCGGTCCCGGTAGAAGGCCCAATGTCGCCGCGCTCGTTCGATCTCGCCCATGTCGAGGTCCCGGACGACGACTTCGTCGGTGGTGTCCGACGCGGTTCCGCCGACGATCTGGCCGCGAGGGTCGACGAAGTACGACGTCCCGTAGTAGTCGGTGCCGTCGAGGTCCTCGGCGCCGACGCGGTTGATGGCCCCGACGAAGTACTGGTTGGCGACCGCGGCGGCGGGCTGCTCCAGTTCCCACAGGTACTTGGAATGCCCCCGGGTGGTGGCGGAGGGGTTGAAGACGATGCGGGCGCCGTTGAGGCCCAGTTCCCGCCAGCCTTCCGGGAAGTGCCGGTCGTAGCAGATGTACACGCCGACCTTCCCGACGGCGGTGTCGAAGACGGGGAAGCCGGTGTTGCCGGGCCGGAAGTAGAACTTCTCCCAGAAGCCCTCGACCTGGGGGATGTGGGTCTTGCGGTAGATGCCGAGGAAGGAGCCGTCGGCGTCGATGACCACCGCGGTGTTGTAGAAGGTGCCTTCGTCGACCCGCTCGTACATGGGCACGACGAGGACCATGGACGTCTCGGAGGCGAGGTCCTGCATGCGCCGGACCGTCTCCCCGTCGGGGATCGGTTCGGCCCAGTCGTAGAACGATGGATCCTGGACGGTACAGAAGTAGGGGCTGTTGAAGATCTCCTGGAAGCAGAGCACCTGGGCCCCCTGCTCGGCGGCCTGGCGGGCGTAGCCGATCTGCTTGTCCATCATCGATGCGCGGTCACCGGTCCATTCGGCCTGGACGAGCGCAGCTCGAACGACGTCGTTCATGTCGAGGTTCCTCCTGTCGGCGCGGTGTCCCATCCTACGGCGAGAGCTCGGTGGCCCAGTGGCCGAGGAGGTCGCCGTCGGCGCCGTAGGCCTCGACGTCGATCGTGGAGCCTTCGGTGAGCCACACCGGGAACGAGGCGTAGCCGGACACCGCCCGTTGCCATCGTCGGTCGCCGTCGCTCGTGACGATGGCCACGACGGAGGTCGCCTCGGGGACGCGGATCTGCACGCTTCCGATCGAGGGCGAGGCCGATACGAGTACCGGACCGTAGTCCAGGTGGTACCGGGGGGTGACGTCGATGCCACATCCGACCCCGGAACCCACCGGGGCGATCCGTGCGATGCAGAGCGCGCCGTCGCGAGCGCCATAGAGGACGATGTGGCTCTGGTCTTCGGCGACGAACCCGAGCGAGACGACGGGCAGAGCGGGGTCCGGCGACATGGACGCCCCGTCGGCGTCCGCGGTGGCCGTGGTCCGCCGGTTGAGCCACTCCACAACGGTTTCGATGCGCTCGTCTCCGGGAGCTAGAGGCCACAGCACCACCTCGTCTCCCAGGGCGCCGGGCAGGAACCGCGGCTCCTCGGCGGACGGCGCCTGCACGACGAAGGGATCGCGTCGAAGGACCACGCTCCGGTCTGCGATCTGCGTGAGGTAGCCGGCGACGGAGGCGTCGACCGTGGAAACCTCCGGGTTGGGTCCCTCCGGCGTGCGGTCCGGGCGGATCCGCTCGGAGGCGAAGAGGAGTGCTCCGGCCACGGCGAGGACGAGGACGAAGGCCGCCAGGGCGACGAGAGGGCCGGTCGGCCGGTACCGGACCGGGCGCCGGTGCACCGCAGGTCGTGTGCCGGCGTCGAGCAGCTCCCGGCGGAGCTCGTCGAGGAAAGGGATGTCGGTGTTCATCGATGATCCTCCAGGGCTCGGGAGAGACGACGAAGCCCCCGCGAGACTCGGGTTCTGGCGGCCTGTTCGCTGCAACCCAGCCGAGCGGCGACCTCCCGGAACGGGAGCTCGTCCACGACGCGTAGCTTGACGGCTGCCGCCAGCCGAGGGCTCAGTCCCGCGTAGGCGGCCCGGATGTCGTCCCGGATCGGGGCGAAGTCGACGAGTTCCTCGATGCGCCGCAACGACGTGTCGTCGAGCACCACGTCGGTGGCCATGCCGAGACGTTCCCGGGCTCGCTGGTCGACCCGTCGACGTCGCAGGTAGCGACCGAGCATGTGTCTGGCGATGCCGAACAGCCACGCACCACCTGAGCCTCTGTCTGGGCGGTAGCTCTGGATCGATCGCAGGGCCTCGGCGAACGTTTCGGCGGTGAGGTCGGCAGCCGTCTCGGGAGCGGCGGTGCGAGCCTGGAACCAAGCGAGCACCGCACGCGCGTGGCGGTCGTAGAACGCTCCGAACGCCTCCATGTCACCGTCGGCGGCGCGCCGGAGCAGATCGGCGGGCTCTTCGATCCGATGCTCCATGGGCCTCCCGCGACGTCTCTCCCCATCATTGCCACGAGCGGCGAGATCTGTGACAGGCCCTCCGGTGACCGCCATACTGGGTCCATGATCATGCGCGTGTGGCGGGGATGGACCCGGCCGGAAGACGCCGCCGACTACGAGCGGTACATGAACGAGATGGCGCTCCCGGCCTACGGGAACGTCGAGGGGAACGTGGCGGTGTACATGGCCCGCCGCGACGACGGGGACCGGGTCGAGTTCGCCATGTTCACCGTGTGGGACTCCATCGAGGCGATCGAACGCTTCGCCGGGCCCGACTACGAGCGTGCCGTGTTCTTCCCCGAGGACGAGCGGTTCCTCGTCGACAAGGAACTCACGGTCGCCCACTACGACATCTACGGATCCCGCTGAGTTCGGCGACGCCGGCCCCGCGTAGGATGGAACGTCGGAAGGAGCGTCCATGGCCCGAAACCTGACCGTCGCCGCCGCCCAGATGGGACCGGTGGCGAAGGACGAACCGAAGGCGGCGGTCGTCGACCGGCTCGTGGCGTTGCTTCGCGAGGCGGCCGGCCGGGGCTCCGAGCTCGTCGTGTTCCCCGAGTTGGCGCTGACCACGTTCTTCCCCCGCTGGTTCCTCGACGACGACGAGATGCTCCGCTACTTCGAGACGGAGATGCCCGGTCCGGAGACGAAGCGGCTGTTCGACGAGGCGAAGCGGCTCGGCGTCGGGTTCTCGCTCGGGTTCGCCGAGCTGCACACCGACGACGACGGCGTCACGCACCGCTACAACACCCAGGTCCTCGTCGAGCGGGACGGCACCGAGGTGGCCCGGTTCCGGAAGGTCCACATCCCCGGCCACGAGGGGAACGAGGAGTGGCGACCGTTCCAGCACGCCGAACGGCACTACTTCGAGCCGGGCCCGGACGGGTTCGGGGTGTGGTGGGCCTTCGGCGGGCTCGTTGGGATGGCGATCTGCAACGACCGCCGCTGGCCCGAGACGTACCGGGTGATGGGCCTGCAGGGCGTGGAGCTGATCCTCATCGGCTACAACACCCCGTTGTTCTACGCACCCGATCCGCAGCAGGACGCCCTCGCCGGCTTCCACAACGACCTGGTGATGGCTTCGGGCGCGTATCAGAACGGCACGTTCGTGGTCGGCGTCGCCAAGGGCGGGATCGAAGAAGGCGTCGAGTCGCTGGCCCAGTCGGCCATCTACGCTCCGTCCGGCCAGGTCGTCGCCCGCTGCGTCACCACCGGCGACGAGGTGGCGGTGGCGACGATCGACCTCGACTTCACCCGCTTCTACAAGGAGACCCTCTTCGACTTCGACCGGTACCGCATGCCCGAGCACTATCGGCTGATCACCGAACGCCGCGGAGCCGAACCACCCGCCGAGTGATCAGTCGGCGCCGTCGGGTTCGCCGTCGGGCGTCCCGTCGTAGTCGGAGCGGTAGACGATCTCGTGGCTCTTGAGGAAGTTCGATGCCAGCGAGGTCACGAGCGCAGCCACCGGGAGCGCCATGAACGCCCCCATCGGCCCGGCGACGGCGCCGCCGAACAGCGCCGATCCGAAGGCCACCGCCCCGTTGAGGCTCATGGTGTTGGCGCTGATGCGCGGACTCAGCCAGTAGTTCTCGATCTGCTGGTAGACGAGCACGTAGCCCAGGACGATCAGCCCGGGGACGAAGCCCTGCATGGCGAGGGTGAGGAGCACGGGGATCGCTCCGCCGATGTAGGTCCCGATGGCGGGGATGAACACGGACACGAACCCGCCGAAGATGGCGAGGGCGACGGCCAGGGCCGTGGGCACACCGACCGCCACCATCGTGAACAGGAACCCGGTGCCGTTGATGAGCATGAGGATGAGTCGCGAGTAGAAGTAGCCGCCCGTCTGGATGATGGCCTGATCCCAGGCCCAGCCGATCTGGTACTGCCGTTCGGGGGGGAGATGGGACAGGACGACGGCGCGCAACCGCGGGAAGTCGGCGGTCAGGTAGAACGTGAACATGGCGATCGTCATGAGGTTGAACACCATCCCAAGACCGGACGTGGCGATCCCGACGATGCTCCCGAACGCCCCGGAAGCCCAGTCCTTGAGAGCCTGGGCCGCTTCGTCGGACAACTCGCCGCCTTCGACGAGGGCGGGGATCTCGATCCCGAACCGGTCCCGGAGCAGGTCGCTGATCGACGCCACCCACCCGGCGCCCTTCTGGCCGACGACCTTGGCGAGTTCGACGACGGCTGGCACCATGATGGCGACGAGGAGGATGAGGAAGACCAAACCGCCCAGGTAGATGACGCCGGTGGCGGCGCCGCGCCTCCACCCGTACCGGCTCGTCAACAACTGGACGCCCGGCTGGAGGGCGAGGCTGAAGAAGAACGAGATGACGAGCATCCCGACGAGACCGCTCGCTGCCCCGATGAGCCACAGCGCGGCCATGGTTCCGAGGACGAACCCGATCACCTTGACGATCGTCTGGGTTCCGATCTCGACCCGGACGACCGGCGGATCGTGGTCCGCCGCCTCCACCGGTTCCTGCGACATGGCCTCTCCCTCCCTCGGACTCCTACGCTAGCGACGACCGCACCGATCCTTGGAGCGCCATGACCCATGTGACCGAGCTGACCTGCACCTTGTGCGGGCGTTCGTACCGTCCCGATCCCGACCGCTACGTGTGCGACGACTGCGGCCCCGTCGGAACGCTCGACGTCGAGTACGACCTCGACGCGGTCGCCGCGGACCTGTCCCCCGAGCGGCTGGCGACGGACCCGGACCGGACGATGTGGCGCTACGGAGCGTTGCTTCCCGCGGCGCGGGGTCCGGTGGGCTTGGCCGTGGGCGGTACCCCGTTGTACCACGCCCCCGGCCTCGGGACGGGCATGGACGGATCGTGGATCAAGGACGAGGCGCTGGAGCCGACCGCGTCGCTGAAGGACCGCGCCTCGGCGATGGTGGCGGCGGTGGCCCTCGGATTCGGTCGCCGCGTGGTGACGACGGCGTCGACGGGGAACGCCGCCGCGGCCCTGGCGGGTGTCGCCGCGGCGACACCCGGCGTCGAGGCCGTCATCTTCGTCCCCGCGGCGGCGCCCGAGGCGAAGATCGCCCAGCTCCTCGCCTACGGCGCCACCGTCGTCCTCGTCGAGGGCGCCTACGACGAGGCCTACGACCTGTGCACGGAGGTGGCGTCCCGCCGCGGTTGGTACAACCGCAACACCGGCTTCAACCCGTACACCACCGAAGGCAAGAAGACGGTGGCGTT
>JALVQZ010000162.1 GCA_027036355.1 Acidimicrobiia bacterium
GCCGAGGCCGCCGAGGACGATCGCTCCCCAGAGCGCCGGCGCGCCGGAGGACACGAGGAACGGGAACACCGGCAGGATCGCTCCGGCGGCGAACAGGAAGAACGAGGCGATGGCCGCCTCCCACGGCGATCCACCGAGCTCGTCGGGGTCGATCCCCAGCTCCTCGCGGGCCATCGTGTCGAGCGCCTTCTCCTCGTCCTGCATCACCCGGGCCGCCAGTTCGGCTGCCTGATCGGGCGGCATCCCCTTCGACTCGTAGATCAGCGCCAGCTCTTCGGCCTCCTCTTCGGGGATCTCGCGGATCTCGCGGCGCTCGATCTCGATCTGCCGTTCGTACAGCTCACGCGAGGACTGCACCGAGATCCATTCCCCCAGCGCCATCGAGATGGCTCCCGCGAGCAGGCCCGCGACGCCGGCGATGACGATGGAGCTGTTGGCGTCGGTGGCGCCGGCGACTCCCATGACCAGCGACATGTTCGACACGAGGCCGTCGTTGGCTCCCAGGACCGCCGCCCGGAGAGCGTTGCCTCCGACGGCCGAGTGGCGACCCTCGATGCGGGCGAGGACGGGGCCGGTGATCGTCTTCGGCCCTTCGTCGGCGAGCTGGGCCAGGATCCGTGCGTGGGACCGCTCGTCGGCGGGAAGGCTCGTTCCCTCGGTCTCGGGCTGGTCGTCGTACATGAACTGCCCGGCCTTCTCCTCGGCCGCCATGGTCGTGACGAGCACGTTCGTGCCGAGGCGCTTGGCCAGCCAGATGAGGATCTTGGCCCGCCGGGACGGTTCGGGCTCACCGAGCTCGACGCCCGCGGCGGCGAGCTTCTCGCGCCAGAACGCGGCGTGCCGTTCCTCGGTGGCGGCGAGCTTCTCGTAGAGCTCCTTCAGCGCCGGATCCGACTCCATGTCGCTCAGCGCCCGGTACATCGCCGCTCCGTCGATCTCGTCCTGGTAGTTCTCTCGGTACCGTGCGATGTCCTCGGCGGTCGCCATCTCCACACACCCTTTCGCGAGGTCCCGAAGACTACCGGAGGCGCCGGACGGACACGCGGGAGACGCGAACGGGGCATACCCACCCCGGGTGGGGTGGTATAGTGAGCCATCCCTCCCCCCGACACCGTCGACCCCGTAGGGTCGATGACGCGATCCCCAACCCGACCGAAGGTCCCTCGATGCGCAGCAAGATCATCGGCATCACCGTCGCCACACTGGTACTCATGGCCCTCGCCGCCGTCGCCTTCGGTGATGGCCGGACCGACGGAACCGGCACCCTGCCGACCGGCGACGCGGTCCGAGGCCAGGCCCTCTTCGAGCAACGGTGCGCGGCCTGCCACGGCGTCGACGCCGGCGGGACGGCCCAGGGGCCGCCCCTCATCCACCCCTTCTACCGGCCCGGACACCACGCCGACGCCGCGTTCCTGGTCGCCGTCCGGCGAGGCGTGACCCCTCACCACTGGAACTTCGGACCGATGCCCGCCATCCCGGATCTCTCCGAGCAGGACATCGCCGACATCACCCGCTACGTCCGCGACCTCCAAGAGGCCGCCGGCATTCGCTGACGAGGAGAACGACGATGCACGACCACACCGCCCACCACGAACCCCCGACGACCGCCGGCACCGGATCGCCCCCCGCCGACCACGGCGACCACGGCGACCACGGCGGCCACGACAAGCACGAGGGCCACTCACCCGAGATGTTCCGCGACCTCCTCGCGGTGAGCATCGCCCTCACCGTCCCGATCCTGTACTTCTCGCCGCAGATCCAGACGTGGTTCGGATACGAGGCGGTCACGTTCCCCGGATCGTGGCTGATCACCCCGGTCCTGGCGACGATCCTGTACTTCTACGGCGGCCGACCGTTCCTGACCGGAGCCCGCCGCGAGCTGCGCGTTCGCACCCCCGGCATGATGACCCTGATCGCCGTGGCGATCACGGTGGCGTACACCTACAGCATCGCCGTCACCTTCGGGTTCCCCGGCGAACCCTTCTACTGGGAGCTGTCGACGTTGATCGTCGTCATGCTCCTCGGCCACTGGATCGAGATGCGGTCGGTCCAGAGCGCCTCTCGCGCCCTCGACGAACTCGCCAAGCTCCTCCCCACCGAGGCGCACCGCATCGACCCCGACGGGTCGATCGTGGACGTCCCGATCGACCGACTCGAGATCGGCGATCGGATCCTGGTCCGTCCGGGTGAGCAGATCCCCGCCGACGGGTTCGTCAAAGAGGGCCGCTCGTCGGTCAACGAAGCGTTCCTGACCGGCGAGTCGAGACCCGTCACCAAGCAGGAAGGTGACGAGGTCGTCGCCGGCGCGATCAACGGCGAGGGAGCACTCACCATCGAAGTGTCCCGCGTCGGAGGCGACACGACGCTGTCGCAGATCATGCGACTCGTCGAGGAAGCCCAGCGGTCCCGGTCGCGTTTCCAGGTCCTGGCCGACCGGGCGGCGTTCTGGCTCACGGTGATCGCCCTCGGGGTGGCCGCTCCCACGTTCCTGATCTGGTTCGGCGTGGGCGCAGGCGTGACCTTCGCGGTCACCCGGATGGTCACCGTCCTCGTCATCGCCTGCCCCCACGCCCTCGGCCTCGCCATCCCTCTGGTCACGGCCAACGCCACCTCGATGGCGGCATCCCACGGCGTGCTCGTCCGCAACCGTGAAGCCTTCGAGCGGGGCTATGCCGTCGACGTCGTGGCCCTCGACAAGACCGGCACCCTCACCGAGGGTCGGTTCGCCGTCTCGCAGGTCGGAACCGACGGCATCGACGCCGACCGGGCCCTGGCCCTCGCGGCGGCCATCGAACGGTCCTCCGAGCATCCCCTCGCCTCGGCCATCGTCGACGCCGCCACCGAACGCGGCGTCGACATCCCCACCGCGACCGATGTGTCCGCGGTGCCCGGACGCGGTATCCAGGCCCACATCGACGGCCTCGCCTACGCCGTCGGCGCCCCCGAGTGGGCCGCGGAACTCGACGCCACGGTCCCGCCCGCGGTACGAGAGGAACTCGCCGAAGCCGACCGCCGCGGCGAATCCGCCGTCGTCGTGATGACGGAAGGGAAGGCCATCGCCGCGATCCGGCTGGCCGACAAGATCCGGCCCACCGCGGCAGCCGCCATCCGCGCGCTCCGCGAGATGGGCGTCGAACCGGTGATGATCACCGGCGACGCCGAAGCCGTGGCCCGCACCGTGGCCGAGGAACTCGGCATCGAACGGTACTTCGCCAGGGTCCTACCCCAGGACAAGGCCCGCATCGTCCTGGACCTGAAGAAGGCCGCCAAGGTCGCCTTCGTCGGAGACGGCATCAACGACGCCCCCGCCCTGGTCAACGCCGATCTGGGGATCGCCATCGGGGCAGGCACGAACGTGGCCATCGAGTCCGCCGACCTGGTTCTGGTCGAGGACGACCCCCGCGGGGTCCCCCGGGCCCTCCGGCTGGCACGGATCACCCGCCGCAAGATGGTCCAGAACCTCGCGTGGGCCACCGGCTACAACGTCGTCGCCATCCCCCTCGCCGCCGGGGTCGCCTATGCCGCCGGGATCGTCCTGTCCCCCGCGGTCGGCGCGTTGTTCATGTCCCTGTCGACGGTGATCGTCGCGATCAACGCCATGGCGATGCGTCGTGCAGACCTGACATGACGCCGCGCCGATAGCGGCCCGCCTCGCGTAGGCTGCCCGCCATGGAGGAACGATCCCAGTGAGCAACGCACCGAAGAAGACCCGCTCGAAGCGGCCCGCCGGCCAGCAACGGCAGGCCCCCGCCGTCCCGTCGCCGTGGCCCAAGCGCATCCTCGTCGGCCTCGGCACGGTCGTCGGCCTGGCGCTCGTCGTCATGATCGCCTTCCAGCCCCAACCCCTCCGAGGGGTACCGGACGGGACCGAGGAGGTCGCCGTGGCCTCCGGCCAACACGTCGATGCCGACATCTACGGCGCCGACGAGGTCCCCGCCGGCGGACCGCACTCGTCCATCTGGCAGAACTGTGGGTTCTACGATCAGCCGATCGACGCCGAGAACGCCACCCACTCCCTCGAACATGGCGCCGTATGGGTGACCTACCGTCCCGGCGACGTCGACGGATCGGCCCTGAAACGGTTCGTCGGCCGGGTCGACAAGGTGATCGTCAGTCCGGTCGCCGGTCAGGAAGCGCCGATCATGGCCACCGCCTGGGGGCACCGCCTGACCTTCGACGACCCTGGCGACCCGAAGCTCGAGCAGTTCGTCAACGAGTTCAAGGGATCCAGCGAAGCTCCCGAGCCGTCGGGCGCCTGCAACGGCGGCGTGGGCCAGCCCAGCTTCTAGACCGGCGTCTGGCTCCGAGCCGCGTCACCGTG
This sequence comes from Acidimicrobiia bacterium, assembly GCA_027036355.1. Taxonomy (GTDB): domain Bacteria; phylum Actinomycetota; class Acidimicrobiia; order Spongiisociales; family UBA5794; genus JALSQW01. Next base: position 4,322 of record JALVQZ010000162.1, read on the forward strand.
CCGGGGCGGCCGAACACCGGTACCGTGGGGTCAGTGTCAGGCTTCTATCTGTCCGGCGGGTTCGCTCGTACCGTGGTTGCCTCCTTTGGGATGGCTGGCATGCGTTTTGCGGCCTGCTGGTCGCGCCGGACCGGCCGGCGTGGCT
>JALVQZ010000163.1 GCA_027036355.1 Acidimicrobiia bacterium
TCACCCGGGCGTCGCGAAGGTACTTCCCGACCGGGGGGTCCAGATCCACGGTGGCTACGGCTACATCGACGAGTTCCCGGTCGGGAAGTACCTTCGCGACGCCCGGGTGATGACGTTGTACGAAGGAACCAGTGAGATCCAGAAACTGATCATCGGTCGGCATCTGACCGGGATCGCGGCGTTCAAGTGAGGTGAGTGCGATGCGCGTAGGGATCGTCGGAGGCGGCGTCATGGGGGTGGGTATCGCCCACCGGTTCGCTGCCCGAGGGGCCGAGGTGACCGTGGTCGATGTCGACATGGATCATGCCGTCGCGTCGGTGGAGCGGGTCCGGGCGACACTCGACGAGGCGGCCCGGCGCGGCAAGCTCGACGACGCGGAAGCGGCCAAGGCGAGGCTGGCGCCGGCGGGATCCGTCGACGAGCTCCCGGAGGCCCTCGAGGCGATCATCGAGGCGATCATCGAGGACGTCGACGCGAAACGGGCCGTGCTCGTCACCGCGGGGACGAGGCGCCCCGAGGTGCTGGCGTCGAACACGTCGAGCATCTCGATCGATTCGTTGGCCGAGCCACTCGAGCGGCCGGATCGGTTCATCGGCATGCACTTCTTCAATCCGGTGTGGGCGATGGACCTCGTCGAGGTCATCAAGGGGTCGGCGACGTCGGACGAGACGGTGGCCAAGACCCTCGACATCGTCGGGTTCCTGGGCATGCAGGCGGCGGTGGTGAACGATTCTCCGGGTTTCGCATCGTCGCGCTTGGGCGTGCTCCTTGGGCTGGAGGCGATCCGGATGGTGGAGGAGGGCGTTGCCGAGCCCGCCGACATCGACCGGGCGATGGAACTCGGGTACGGCTTCCCGATGGGTCCGCTGCGGACCGGCGACCTGGTGGGTCTCGATGTGCGCCTGGCGATCGCCGAGCACCTGGCCACCGTCTATGGGGAACGGTTCGAACCGCCGCAGCTCCTGCGTGACATGGTGGCCGAGGGACGGTTGGGACGGAAGACCGGCCGAGGGTTCTACGACTGGGAGCGGTGATGACCGGACAGGACCCACGGGTCACCCTGCGGTCCGAATGGGCGGTGATGTCGATCTCCGACCGATTCGAGCAGATCGTGGCGATGATCCTGTCGTTCCTCATCGCGGTGGTCGTCGTGGTCACGATGGTGCAGCTCGTCAGGGAGGTCATCGAGTTGCTCGTCGCGGGGACCCTCGACCCCCTCGATCCGGAAGGTTTCCAGCTCGTCTTCGGCGCGATCCTCACCGTCCTCATCGCGATGGAGTTCCGCCACTCGATCGTTCCGCTCGCGATCCGCACCGATCACATCGTTCAGGTGCGCACGGTGCTGCTGGTGGCGATCTTGGCGATCGCGAGGAAGTTCATCGTCTTGGAGGCGGGTGAACCGGCGTTCGTCGCTTCCCTCGCCGGCACCGCGCTCGCCCTCGGCATCGTCTACCGGCTCTTGTCCGGCCGCGACGGAGCCTCCGACTGATCGATCGCCCTGGCGATGATGCCGGCCACGGCCTCGGGGGCTTCGAGCACCACGTTGTGGCCGCCGGCGACGATCGCGGCTCGTCCCCGCGGTGCGGCGACCGCCATCTCGACGGCGAGCGTGCCGTAGCGGAGGTCGCGCCGGCCGGCGACGAACACCGCAGGCATCGCCAGCTCGTGGATCCGCTCACCCACGTACGGCTGGGCGCCTTGGCCGTACACGCGCAGGGCGGATGCGAGGCCCTCGGCGGTGTTCTCGCTGCGGACGGCACGGTCGGCGCCCCGCACGTCGGCGTCGAGATGGGCGGTGGACGTGACGGGTCCCGACAGCCATTCGTCGAGGAACCGATCGATACCCAGCGCTTCGATCCGGTCCGCCAGCTCGGCATCGGCGTGACGGCGTCGTTCCCGATCCCGCGGGTCGGCGATCCCCGGCGAGGCCGAGATCGCCACCAGCGAGGACACCAGATCGGGACGCCGCAACGCCGTCAGGATCGCCATCCGGCCGCCCTGGGAGTAGCCGACGACAGGGAGCGGTCCGGAACGTTCGAGGACGGCGACGATGGCGTCGACGACGTCGTCGACGCCATCGACCTCGCGGGGGGACCGTCCGTGACCGGGGAGATCCGGTGCCAGGACCGTCGCCTCCAGGCGGGCGGCGAGAAGCGACCACTGGGCGCCCGTCGCCGAGAAACCGTGGAGCGCGACGATCCGAGGGCCGGCACCCAGCTCCCGCACGGCGAGGCGCATGGTTCCGTCAGGGACGGTCGACGGGGACCTCGGCGGTGAGCGCCCGGTACGCGGCGGCGGCCAGCAGAGCGACGACGAGGAGAACGAAGAGCTTCTTCATGGCGCCGAGGGTACCGCGAACGCCGCGATCTGGGACGTGCCGACGCCGTCGGGGCACGGTACCCTCCCGCCATGGCCGACACCTGGCGGAACACAGCCCGCCGACGCTACGGGACGCTGGGCTACCTGGTTCTCGCGTTCACCGTGCTCGTGATCCTCGGCGGCGCGGTCGTACGAGCGACCGGTTCCGGAGACGGCTGTGGCGCCTCGTGGCCCCGATGTGGAGGGGCGCTGTTCCCCGCCAGTCCCGGGGTCGAGACCGTCATCGAGTTCACCCACCGGGTCATGACGGCCACCGCCATCGTCGGCGTCGTGGCGCTCGTCGTCCTCGCGTTCGTCCTGTGGCCGAAGGGTCACATCGTCCGTACTGCCGCCTCCACCGCCGGGGTGCTGTTCGTCGTCGAGTCCCTCCTCGGGGCGTCGCTCGTGCTCTTCGGCTGGGTCGACCAGGACATCTCGATCGGGCGGCTCATCGTCGTTCCACTCCATCTGACCAACACGTTCCTCCTTCTCGGAGCGTTGGCGCTGACGGCGTGGTGGGGCTCGGGACGTCCGTCGCCCGCGTCGGAGCGCCCGCCCGGCTGGGGCAAGCTGGTGTCGGGCGCGGTCACCATCGTGATCATCGGCGCCGCCGGCGCGCTCAACGCCCTCGCCGACACCGTCGTGCCGTCGGACTCCCTGAGCGCGTCGGCCAAGGCGCAACTGGCCGGCACCGCCCGGTTCCTCGTCGACGTGCGGATCGCCCACCCGTTGATCGCCATCGTGGGCGGGATCGTGGTGGCCTGGATCGTGTTCGGGTACGCGACCCACCCCGAGCCCGAGACGCGGCGGATCGTCCTGTGGATCGGCGGCCTCCTCTTGACCCAGATGTTCGTCGGGATGACCAACATCGTCTTGCTCACGCCGCTCGAGGTCCAGGTTCTCCACCTGGCCATCGCCGATGCGATCTGGATCCTCTACGTGCTCCTTGCCGCATCGGTGATCGGAGCGACCACCGATGCGGACCGGCTCGTCGAGGCAGGAACGTGAGCGCCCCGAAGGTCAGGATCGTCGACCCGTCCCGCGCGGACGGGCCGGGAGGCAAGATCGGGGCCTACGTCGAGTTGACCAAGCCCCGGATCATCGAGTTGCTGTTGATCACGACGGTCCCGGCGATGGTCCTCGCCGCGGGAGGATGGCCCGACACCGGGCTGGTCGTCGCCACGCTGATCGGCGGCATGCTCTCGAGCGGCGGCGCGAACACGATCAACCAGGTCATCGACCAGGACATCGACGCCGTCATGCGACGAACCCGTGGGCGTCCCATCCCGTCGGGACGGGTCACCGCGCCCCGGGCGCTGGTGTTCGGGATCGTCCTCGGCCTGGCCGGATTCCTCTGGCTGTGGATCACCGTCAACCTGCTCGCGGCGACCTTGTCGACCGCGGCGTTGCTGTTCTACGTTCTCGTCTACTCGATGTACCTGAAACGATCGACGACCCAGAACATCGTCATCGGCGGCGCCGCCGGGGCCGTTCCCACCCTCGTCGGTTGGGCAGCGGTCACCGGGGACCTGGCGTTGCCGGCGTGGATCATGTTCGCCATCGTGTTCTTCTGGACGCCGCCGCACTTCTGGGCCCTCGCCCTCAAGTACGAAGACGACTACCGGTCGGCGGGGATCCCGATGCTCCCGGTCGTGGTGGGACGACGTCGGACCCTCGACCAGATCTTCCTGTACAGCGTCGTGGTCGTCGGGGTGTCCCTCCTCCTGATCCCCGTCGTCCCGATGGGCTGGATCTACTCGACGGCGGCGGTGAGCCTCGGGGTGCTCCTCGTGGTGGGAGCGATCCGGACCCACCGGGCTCCCGAACGTGCGATGACCTACTTCGTGTTCACCAACCTGTACCTCGCCGGTCTGTTCGTCGCGCTCGCCGTCGACCGGATCGTGCTGTGAGCGAGCTCCGATGATCGCCGTCTTCTGGGTCGCGGCCGTCGTCACCCTGGCCGCCGCGGCGGCGGCGGTCGCCGTCGACCTGCGGATGGCGGACCGCCGCATCGTCGGCCGGTTCCGTGATCTGGTCGAGGTACTGCTCCCGTTGGCGGGACTCGTCGCCCTCGTCGGGATCGCGTGGCTGTCGATCGTGGCGGAGAACTGACGGCATCCACGTCGATCGGAGGCGAGGTACCCTCGCCCCCATGGACGACACGGCACCGATCAGACCCGACGAGCGGTTCGACGAGCGCCGGGTCGCGACCTACCTCCACGAGCATCTCCCCGAGCTCGTCGGCGACGCCCCGATCGAGTTCGCCCAGTTCCCCGGTGGCGCCGCGAACCTCACGTACCTGGCGAAGGCCGGCGACACCGAGATCGTCCTCCGTCGGGCCCCGCACGGCGAGCTCGCCAAGGGCGGCCATGACATGGAACGCGAGTACCGGGTCCTCTCGCGCCTGTGGAGACGGTTCCCGAAGGCGCCACGGGCGTACCACTACTGCCCCGACGCCGACGTCATGGGCAAGCCCTTCTTCGTGATGGAGCGTCGTCACGGATACGTGATCAGGGAACGCTGGCCGGACGAGTTCGGCGACTCGTCGCAGCTCCGGCGCAAGGTCGCCGGTGAACTGGTGGAGACCCTCGCAGAGCTGCATTCCGTCGACCCGGTCGACGTCGATCTCGAGACGCTCGGCCGTCCCGAAGGGTTCGTCGGCCGTCAGGTGCGCGGATGGCTGGGACGGTGGGAGGCCGCCAAGACCCGCGACGTTCCCGCGATGACCCGCGCCGCCGCCCTGTTGGAGTCCGATCTTCCCGAACCGCAGGCGACCGTCATCCTCCACAACGACTTCAAGCTCGACAACACCATGTTCTCGGGGAGCGGGGACCTGGTGGCGGTCTTCGATTGGGACATGGCCACCCGCGGGGATCCCCTCGTCGACGTCGGCACCCTGCTGGCGTACTGGGCGGACCCACAGGCCCCCACCTATCCGATCTTCGGTGAGCGCGCCGTCGCCCTCGCCCCGTACATGGACCGCGACGAGGTGAAGACGTTGTATGCGGACGCCACCGGGTTCGATCTGTCGAGCATCCGCTACTACGAGGGGCTCGCCTACTACCGCATCGCGGTCATCATCGAGCAGATCTACGCCCGTTACGTCCGCGGGCAGACCGCCGACGAACGGTTCGCTCGGTTCGAGCCGCTGGCGCCGATCCTCGCGGAAGCGGCCCTCGCCGTGCTGTCGTGACGGTTGCGCCGCACACCGGCACCGGGTACATTGCCCCCATGACCTGCCGGTTCCCGTACGCCTATCTCTTTACCGGGCCACCACCCGGGTCGAGGTGACGCGCAGGGAACCAACCGCAGACACCACACCACCGAAAGGACCCGGAGCCACCGCCCCGGGTCCTTTCACGTTCCCGGGCCGGTCCGAACCACCAACGAGGAGCCCGAACATGCCCAACGACCGCCCAGTAGAACCGACCCTGAAGAGCCATCGCCGGCCCGACGTGGAGACCACCGTCGTGACCGTGGGGGCGGTGCGGTTCGGTGACGGTTCCTACCCGGTCATCGCCGGTCCGACCGCCGTCGAATCCGAGGCGCAGATGGCCGCCGTCGCCGAAGCCGTCGCCGATGCGGGCGCCGCGGTCCTGCGAGCCGGCACCTTCCTCGGCTCGTCGTCACCGTACGGGTTCAAGGGGCTCGGCGAGGAGGCGTTGTGGATCCTCGAGCACGCAGGCCGGAGGGCCGGGCTCCCCACCGCAACCGAGGTCGTCGAACCCGGGCTGGTGGATGTCGTCGCCGAGCACGCCGATATCCTCGAGATCGGCGCCGCCCAGATGCAGGACTTCGCCCTCCTTCGGGCGGTGGGTGAGGCCGGGAAGCCGGTCATCCTCCATCGGGGACCGTCGGCCACCGTCGACGAATGGCTCATGGCCGCCGAGTACATCCTCGCCGCGGACAACGACGCGTTGATCCTCTGTGAACGGGGGAGCCGCGGCTTCGATCCCCGCACCACCGACACCGTCGAGATCTCGGCCGTGCCGGTCGTGCAGCGCCTGTCGCACCTGCCGGTCATCGTGGACCCGGCGCCCGGGTCGGGTGCGGCGACGATCATGCCGCCGCTGGCGCTGGCGGTACGGGCCGTCGGCGCCGACGGCCTCGTGGTCGGGGTCCACCCCGACCCGCGCAACGCCCGGCTCGGCAACGGCAACCAACTGGGCCTCGCGGACTTCGCGGCGCTCATGGAGGGTCTCGGCATCCCGGCGTTGCGGGACGAGATCGATCGGCTCGATCGGGAGCTCCTCAAGATCGTCGCGGCTCGTCTGCGTCATGCCACCGACATCGGCCGGATCAAGGCCCAACGCAACATCGCCTTGCGATCCCCGGACCGGGAGGCGGAACTCCTCGACGAGGTCCGTGCGGACGCCGCGGCCCTGTCGGTGGACCCGGAGTTCGCCGTCCGTCTCATGGAGATGATCCTCGAGCACTCTCGAGCCGAACAACGTCGCGCCGTCGCCGCCATGGAGGAGGACGGGGCGGCATGATCGCCACCGCCGGACCCGACGGTCGTCACCGGTGCCCATGGGGCAACGATCCGGACATCTATCGCCGATACCACGACGACGAGTGGGGCCGGCCGGTGGACGACGACGTCGCCCTGTTCGAGAAACTCGTCCTCGAGGGGTTCCAGGCCGGTCTGAGCTGGTTGACGATCCTCAACAAGCGGGACGCTTTCCGTGAGGCCTTCGCCGGCTTCGACCCGGACCGGGTGGCCGCCTTCGACGAATCGGACGTGGAGCGGCTGGTCGGCGACGCCGGCATCGTTCGTCATCGAGGCAAGATCCAGGCGGCGATCGCCAACGCGGCGCGGGCCGTCGAGCTGCGGGACGAGTTCGGGTCGCTCGGGGCGTTCTTCTGGTCCTACGAGCCGGTCAGAACCGGCCCGTCGACGGCGGCGACAAGCCCCGAATCCATCGCCATGTCGAAGGAACTCAAGCGCCGCGGCTTCCGGTTCGTCGGACCCACCACCGCCTACGCCTTCATGCAGGCGATGGGCATCGTCAACGACCATCTCGACGGATGCTGGGTGCGCGAGGACGTCGAGCGCTTGCGCGCCACGTTCGTGCGCCCGACGGGTCCCTAGAGCCGACCCAACATCTCGACCTCGGATCGGGCGGGGCGTCCCATCAACGCAGCGAGCGATTCGGTCACCGACGCCCCTTCGTACAGGACCTTTCCCACCTGCCGAGCGATCGGCATCTCGACGCCATGGCGGTCGGCGAGCGCCAGCACGCCTTCGGTGCTCTTGACCCCTTCGGCCACCATCCGCATCTCCGTGGTGATCTCCTCCAAGCTCCGGCCCGTGCCGAGACCGAACCCGACCCGGTGGTTCCGGCTCTGGGAGGAGCTGCAGGTCGCGATCAGGTCACCCACTCCGGCGAGTCCCGAGAACGTGAGGGCCTCACCGCCCATGGCCACACCGAGGCGGGTCATCTCGGCCAGCGCCCGGGTGATCAACGTCGCTTGCGTGTTGTGCCCGAAGCCGAGCCCATCGGCCATCCCCGCCGCGATCGCCATGACGTTCTTCACCGCACCCGCCGTCTCGGCGCCCACGACGTCGGGGTTCGTGTAGACCCGGAACGTCGGGCCCATGAACACGAGCTGCAGCTCGGCGGCGACGGACTCGTCGGGCATCGCCAGGACCGTGGCCGCGGGTTGGCCCTGCATGATCTCCTTCGCGAGGTTGGGCCCGCTGAGCACTCCGATCGTCTCGGGCCGATGTGACCCGAGGACCTCGGCGGTCACCTCGGTCATGCGCATCAACGTCCCCCGTTCGATGCCCTTCGTCAGGGACACGATCGGTGCGTCGTCACGGATCGCCGTGGCGGCCCGCTCCAGGACCGCCCGGTACCCGTGGGACGGCACGGCCATCACGACGACGTCGGCGCTGCCGGCGACCTCCTCGAGATCCGCCGAGGCTCCAAGCGACGCGGGCAGCTCGAAGCCGGCGAGATAGTCGGGATTCTCGTGGCGACGAGCGATCGCGTCGGCCAGTTCGGGACGCCGCGCCCACACGACGGTCTTGGCCCGGTCGGCGATCAACGATGCGAACGTCGTGCCCCACGATCCGGCTCCGATGACGGCGACCTGCATCGCACCTCCTCGGTCACATCGTAGGACCCGCCGGTCCGTCAGGTGCTTGCATTCACCGGCCCGCTGCAGGAACCTGGGGGCCGAGCGACAAGGAGCCTGCACCCATCGTGACACCGTCCCGAACGCCCCGTCCTCGACCCACGTCCCTTCCCGCCCCGTCGCTTCGTCGACGATGACGGCTCGACCAGGGCTCCCCCCTTCCAGGACCTACGTTCTCGACACCTGCGTCCTCATCGCCGATCCACAGGCTCTCACCCGGTTCGACGAGCACGACGTCGTCGTGCCCCTGGTCGTGGTCGAGGAGCTCGACAAGCTGAAGACGAGGATGGACGAGGTGGGCGCCAACGCCCGCGCCGCCATCCGGCTCATCGAGTCGATGGGCGCCGCCGAGCCCGGCGGGCTTCGGTCGGCGCGTCCGCTCCCCGGCGGCGGAACGTTGCGGATCGAGCTCAACGGCGTGCGTTCCGATCGGATGCCGGAGGCCCTCGACCCGCGGACCCCCGATCACCGGATCCTCGCCGCCTGTCTGAACCTGGTCGATGCGGGTGTCGGAACGGTCCTGGTCACCAAGGATGCGGCGTTGCGGATCAAGGGGGCACAACTCGGTGTCGACGTGGAGGACTATCGAGCCGACACCGTCGAGGTGTCCGAGTCGTACTCGGGCGTACGCGAGCTGCACGTTGCCGGCGCGCTCATCGATGAGCTGTTCGCCGTCGGCAAGGTGGTGCTCCCGTTGGAATCGGCTCTCGTCAACGAGTTCGTCGTTCTGCACGGACCCGGTTCGCAGTCGGGTCTGGCGCGGGTCGTTGAAGCCGGATCCACGGTGGTCGCCGTGCGGGTGTCGGGCTCCCGTGCGGCCTTCGGCATGGAATCGAAGAACACCCGCCAGGCGTTCGCCCTGGACCTGCTCCTGGATCCGGACGTCGTCGCCGTCAGCCTGATGGGCATGGCCGGCACCGGGAAGACCTACCTCGCCTTGGCCGCCGGGCTCGAGCAGGTCGTCGAGCAGGGCCGCTACCGCCGGATCTCGGTGTACCGCCCGCTGGTGGCCGTCGGGCGCCAGGAGCTGGGCTACCTGCCAGGCGACGTCGGCCAGAAGCTCGAACCGTGGATGGCGGCCGTTCACGACAACCTCTACGCCTTGTTCGCCGACGCCGCGTCGCCCAGGGACGCGGTCGAGGAGCTCTTCGAGCGTGACGTCATCGAGATGGCGGCGGTCACCTATCTGCGGGGACGGTCCATCACCGACGAGCTCGTCATCGTCGACGAGGCGCAGAACCTCGAGCTCCCCACCTTGAAGGTGATCCTCACCCGAGTGGCGCGAGGATCGAAGGTCGTCTTCTGCGGTGATCTGACCCAGGTCGACAATCCCTACATCTCTCCGTTCGGTGGTCTGGCGGCCATGATCGAGAAGATGAAGGGCACGGCCCTGTTCGGGCACATCACCCTCGAGCGATCCGTGCGGAGCCCCCTCGCCGAACTGGCGGCGACGACATTGTAGGTTCGGAGGGTGACGCCTCGACCCGACGCATCGGCTTCTCCGCTCCGCCGCAGCCTCGTCGCCTCGTCGCGGTGGGTCGTTCGGTCGTTCTCCGGGATGTTCGACGTGTGGGGCACGGCCTATCGGCGGCTCGCCGAGTCGCACGCGGCGTCGGTCGTCGGCGACGGTCTCTTCGCGGTCGCCCTCGCCGGCACGTTGTTCTTCGCGGTGCCTTCGACCGACGCCCGCCAGAACGTCGCGTTGTACCTGCTGTTGACCTTGGCGCCGTTCGCCGTCGTTGGGCCGCTCCTTGGTCGTCTGTTCGAGCGTGCCCCCGCCGCGTACCGCGCCGGTCTGGCCGTCAGTGGGGTGGGTCGCGCCCTGATCGCGGTGGCGACCCTGTTCCTCGTCGACTCGCTCGTCCTGTTCCCGCTGGCGTTCACGTTGCTCGTCCTTTCGCGGTTCGCCGGCATCAGCCGTTCGAGCGTGCTTCCGGTGGTGGTCGGTGACCCGGCCGCGTTGGTCCATGCGAACGCTCGCCTGGCGAGGATCGGGGTCCTGTCGGCGGCGGTGACGCTGCCGTTCGGAGCGCTTCTGGTGGGTCTCGTCGGTCCTGCCGGTGGTCTGCTCCCCGCGGCGGTCGCCTATCTGGCCTCCGCGGTGGGAGCCGCCCAGCTGCCGCGGGTGTCGGTGCCGCGTCTCGAACGACGCGACGCGGTGCGACGGAGCTCACGGATCCCGCGCCGGGTCCGGCTGGCCCTGTTCGCGACCGCGGGGGTCAGGTTCCTCAACGGCTTCCTCGTGCTGTTGGTGGCGTTCGCGTTCCGTGACGTCGATGCCGGGGTGCTGTCGCTCGGTGCCATCCTCGGGGCCGCCGGGGTCGGCTTCTTCCTCGCCGCCTGGTCGGCGCCGCTGCTCGGCGGGTTCGTACCGGAGGAGCCGATGGTCGTGGCGGCGCTCGCCGTGGAGGCGGGCGCGGCGTTCATCGCCGGGCAGGTGTTCGACCTGTCGGCGGCGACCGTGCTCGTCGCGGCGATGGTGCTCGCCGGCGCGGCGGGGTTCGCCTGGGGGACGGCCAAGTTCGGCTTCGACGGCCTCCTCCAGTCCACCGTCCACCCCTCCGGCCGCGGGCGGGCGTTCACCCTGGCCGAGACCGTCTTCCAGATGGCGTGGGTGGTCGGGGCGCTCATCCCCGTGCTGCCGATCCTGCCGACAGGATTCGGGCTCGCCTCCGCCGGCGTGCTGGCCCTCGTCATCCAGGTCGTCTACGTGACGCTGGTGCTGCTCCCCGAGGCGAACCGCTGGCAGGGGCACCGTTCCCATCGCGCCGAAGATCCCGGCCAGGGCGTGCTGGACCTCCTCTGACCCCCGATCCCCGAACCCAGGGTTGTGGGCGCCCTGTGGGGGCTTGGCGAACCCTGGGTTGTGGGCGCCCTCTGAGGGCTTGGCCAGCCCAGAGTTCGGTCGGGTCTGGCGAACCCTGGGTTGTGGGCGCCCTCTGAGGGCTTGGCCAGCCCACGGTTCGGCGGGGTCTGGCGAACCCTGGGTTGTGGGAGCCCTGTGGGGGCTTGGCGAACCCTGGGTTGGCGGTTGGGGGGGGTGGTCAGTGGTCGTCGGCGATGAAGGTGTCCAACCGGGCTGCCATCGACTCGGGGACCCGAACGAGGACACGGGTGCCTTCCTCCTCGTGGGTCTGAGCCACGACGGTGCCGCCGTCGTGGACCAGACCGAGGACGTCGCCACGATCGTACGGGACGAGCAGCGCCAGCTCCACCGTCCTGGCCTCGAGCGCCCGCCGGATCGCGCCGCCCAGCGCCCCGATGCCCGAGCCGTCGATCGCCGAGACGAACGCGGCCTCTGGGTGGAGCCTGCGGAGCCTCCGCACCGTCACCTCGTCGGTCGCGTCGATCTTGTTGAACACCAGCAGCTCGTCGTTGCCCCCCGCCCCGATCTCCTCGAGGACCCGATGGACCGCGGCGATCTGCAGCTCCGGCTCCGGATCCGACGCGTCGACGACGTGGAGGAGGAGATCGGCTTCGGCGACCTCCTCCAACGTCGAATGGAAGCTCTGGACCAGCTCGTGGGGCAGATTGCGAACGAACCCGACCGTGTCGGAGATCAGCGCCGAATGGCCATCGGGGAGCTCGAGCTTGCGCACCGTCGAGTCCAACGTCGCGAAGAGGCGGTCCTCCACGAGCACGTCGGCGCCGGTGAGCCGGTTGAACAACGTGGACTTACCGGCGTTCGTGTACCCGACGATCGCCACCGTCGGGTCACCCGAGCGACGGCGGGAACGGCTCCGCGTCGAGCGCGACCGGGCCGCGTCCTTCAGCTCCCGCTCGATCTTGCTCATCCGCTCGAGGATCCTTCGTCGGTCCGTCTCGAGCTTCGTCTCGCCAGGGCCGCGGGTGCCGATCCCCGCGCCCAACCGGCTCATCTCGGTCCCCCTCCCGCGCAGCCGCGGGAGCCGGTACCGATGCTGGGCCAGCTCCACCTGCAGCATGCCCTCCTTCGTGTGGGCGTGCTGTGCGAAGATGTCGAGGATCAGGGCGACGCGGTCGACGACGTCGCACTCGAAGGCCTTCTGCAGGTTGCGTTGCTGGGCCGGGCTCAGCTCGTTGTCGAACACCACCACATCGATGTCGAGCGCCTTCGACTCGGCGACCAGCTCCCTGAGCTTCCCCGAACCGATGTAGGTCGCGGGGTCCGGCCGTTCCCGTCGGACCAGCTCCGAGGCCACCGGCTCGGACCCGGCGGTGTCGGTCAGCGCCTCGAGCTCGGCGAGCCCGAGTTCTCCATCGGTGGCTCGCTTGTCGACGACCGCCACCAGCATCGCTCGCTGCCGCGTGACGTCGAGGTCCGTGACCGAAGCGGTGAGACGGCGTCCCCGGCGCCCGACGTGTTCGTTCGATCGTTCCGTCATGTGATGAACCGTACCGTCCCGGCGGCCTTTCGACCCGCGATCCGGCCTCGGCCCCTTGCCGCAGAGTCCCCTCGTGCCTACGCTCTGCATTCCGGCGCGTGCCGGTGGCCGCGCTCGCGGCCGACACAACGGAACGATGGAGGCAAGAACCCATGAACGACAACCTTCGTCGGTGGCTCCCGTGGATCGGGGTCGCCGTGGTCGCGTTGATCGTCATCATCGTCATCGCCGCCAACTCTGGCGGCGGGGACGAAGTGGCGGGATCGACCACGACGACGACCGAGGCACCGGGAACGACGACCACGACCGAGCCGGGTGAGACCACGACCACGACCGCGGCACCGGAGAAGCCCGAACCGGGCCCCCTCGGCGCCGTCGAGGTCGCGCCGGGTGAGGACATCCAGATCCGGTCCCTCGAGGCCATCTCCGGCGACGTGGCGTTCCTCGGCATCCCGAACGACCGGGCGACCGAGATCGCCATCGAGGACTTCGGTCCCATCGCCGGCCACTCGGTGACCCGGGGCACACCCCTCGACGACCTGTGCTCGTCCGAAGGCGGTCAGGCCGCCGCCCAGCAGATCGTGTCCGACAACTCCGTGGTCGGCGTCATCGGCACCTCGTGTTCCGGCGCCGCCGTGGCCGCCTCGCCGCTCATCAGCGACGCAGGCATGGTCATGATCTCCCCGTCGAACACGTCGCCGGCGCTCACGTCCGACCTCAAGGGCAACCCGGGCACGGACTATCACCCGGGCTACTACCGGACCGCCCACAACGACCTGTTCCAGGGCAAGGCCGTCGCATTGTTCGTGTTCAACGAGCTCGGCCTCACCAAGGCCGCCGCGATCCACGACGGCGACCCCTACACCAACGGTCTCGCGACGGCGTTCAAGGACGCCTTCGAGGAGCTCGGCGGTGAGGTCGTCGCCTTCACGGCCGTCAACAAGGGCGACACCGACATGACGCCGGTGCTGACCGAGGTGGCTGCGGCAGGCCCCGAGGTGATCTTCTTCCCGATCTTCATGCCCGAGGGCGGGTTCATCGTCCAGCAGGTGCGTGGCGTGTCGGGTCTCGAGGAGGTCACGCTCATCGCCGCCGACGGTCTGCTGACCGACAACTTCATGGAGCTCCCCGAGTCGGAGGGTGTCTACTTCTCCGGCCCGAACCTCCAGTTCGGCTCCAACACGTCGGCCACCGGCGTGTCCGCAGACGACTTCCTCAAGAAGTACCAGGACAAGTACGGTGAGGCGCCGTCCGCGGCCTTCTGGGCGCACAGCTACGACGCCACGGTGCTTCTGCTGACGGCCATCAAGGACGTCGGCGTCGAGCTCCCCGACGGCACGCTGTTCATCGACCGGCAGGCCCTGCGCGACCGGCTCACCGCGACCAAGGACTTCCCGGGCATCACCGGGACCCTGTCGTGCGACGAGTTCGGCGACTGCGGGTCGCAGCGCATCTCGATCGTCTTGCACACCGACTCGAAGGACATCGAGGCGGGCAAGCAGAACGTCGTCTTCGAGTTCGCACCGAACTAGAGCGAACCGTTCGCGACACGAAGGGGGCCGGCCGAGCGCCGGCCCCCTTCGTTGTGCTTGAATCGTTGGCCACATGACGACGACGGCCGAGCGTGCGGACTTCCGATTCAACTGGGTGGACTCGTTCCTCCTGGCCCTGCGGATCGCGGCCATCTTCGTCGTCGTGTGGGGAACCGTCGGAGCGCTCGCCCTCGGCTTCGTCGGGGAGGGCCTGAGCGGCTCGGCCTGGAAGGACCTCATCGTCGCCGGACTCGCCCAAGGGTCGATGTACGGGCTCATCGCCCTCGGGTACTCCATGGTCTACGGCGTCCTCGGCTTCATCAACTTCGCCCACGGCGAGGTCTTCATGGCGGGCGCCATGGTCGGCTTCTTCGTCGCCGACTACTTCTTCACCTCCGGCCTGTGGGTCTCGAACTTCATCATCGCCATCCTCATCGTGCTCGTCGTGGCGGTCGCCACGTCGACGTTCACGGCGGTCCTCATCGAGAAGGTTGCCTACCGGCCGCTCCGCAACTCGCCACGGCTGATCCCGCTCATCACCTCGATCGGGGTGTCGTTCTTCCTCCAGAACGCCGTTCTCGGGCTCGTCGGTCCCGCCGTCAAGACCTACCCGCAGGCCCCCACGTGGCTCTCGCAGAAGATCTCCGTCCTCGGGCTCCAGATCGAGGGAACCAAGCTCCTGGTCATCGTCATCGCGGTCGTGTCGATGATCGGGCTCTGGCTGTTCGTCGAACGCACCAAGACGGGCAGGGCGATGCGGGCCGTCGCCGAGGACAAGGAGATCGCCGCCCTCATGGGCATCGACGTCGACCGCACCATCGTGACGACCTTCGCCGTCGGCGGCGCCATGGCCGGCGTCGCCGGCATCCTCTGGGCCCTGTTGTTCCGCGGCGTGTCGTTCATCACCGGTTTCCTCCCCGGGATCAAGGCCTTCACCGCGGCGGTGCTCGGAGGGATCGGCAACCTGGTGGGCGCCATGGCCGGCGGTGTGCTCCTCGGCTTGTTCGAATCCCTCGGACCGAACGTCGTGCTCCGCGGCCTCCGCTGGGAGATCCCCTTCGGACTCGGGATCGCCGCGCTCGCCGCCGGTATCGCCGTCGCCGTGCTCGCCTGGCGGCGAGGACGTGTCTCGGTCGCCTCGCTCGCCGGCGCCTTGATCATGCTGGGCGTGGCCGGGATCGGTCAGTGGTCGATCGTCATCCCCGGCCTCACCCAGCTCAAGGACGTCGTCGCCTTCTCCGCCCTCGTCCTCGTCCTCATCTTCAAGCCCTCCGGATTGTTCGGTGAGCAGCTCGCCGACGAGGATCGCGCATGAACCAGACCGTCACCCGTCGCTCGGCCACCGACCTGGACTGGGACCGGGTCCGCCGCTGGGGCATCTACGCCGGCTTGACGATGGCGTTCCTCTCGTCGATCGGGATGGTCGAGAACCTCGACAAGCGGATCATCGTCGATCCGATCCTCAGCCTCGGGTTCCTGGCGCTGCTGTGGGTGCCGGTCGCCTTCGGCTACGCCGCCACCTACGAAGAGGCCAAGGAGGGCATGGCCGCTCCCGAGAAGGGCGAACGGGACCTCGTCGGCGGCCTCGTGACCGGCCTGATCGGCGGCCTGTTCTTCGTCGCCTTCATCGCCATCGCCGACGCCGTCGATCTGCGCGGGGTCTTCCCCCGGATCGGTCCCGCCCTCATCGACCTCCTCACGTTCGATCGTGGCGTCGCCATCGGCAGCCTGCTGTGGCTGGTCATCTCCGGGCTCCTCGGCATGTTCGGGGGTCTCCTCCACGTGCTGCCGGACCGGGTCCGCCGAGCCGTCACCAACGCGCTCGCCGCGGTGTTCCTCGTCGCGCTCGTCGAGATCGCCGTCGTCGACATCTTCGAATCGTTGCGCCTGACGGTCATCAGCGACTGGATCTACGCCAAGAACGGTGGGGTCACCATCGCCGGGGCGGTCGTCATCGCCGCCCTCGCGGCCCTCTCGTCGGTGCGCTCGGAGGGAGACGCCGTGGTTCGGTTCCGGACCCGATACGCAACGATGGAAGGCGACGAGAGGAAGCGGTTCAACCTCATCGCCGGAGCCGTTGCCGTGGTGCTCGCCGTCGTGCTCCCCATGATCCTCGGAGGGCTCACCAACGAACTGCTCGCCAACGTCGGGCTCTTCCTGTTGATGGCGCTCGGCCTCAACCTCGTCGTCGGGTACGCCGGGCTCCTCGACCTCGGCTACGTCGCGTTCTTCGCCGTCGGTGCCTACACGACGGCGATCCTCACGTCGCCGTTGTCGCCGAAGTGGACGCCCATGCTGACGCTCGACTTCTTCTCGATCGAAGGTTGGGTCGTGATGGTCGTCGTCGTCGCCGTCGCCGCCCTGTCGGGACTCGTCGTCGGAACGCCCGTCATCCGGCTGCGGGGCGACTATCTGGCCATCGTCACGCTCGGCTTCGGTGAGATCGTGCGCATCCTGTTCCTCTCCGACTGGCTCGCTCCGGCCTTCGGAGGAGCCCAGGGGATCCGCAACATCCCGGCCGCCGTCGCCGGGCCCGTCGAGATCAACGGTACGAAACCGCAGACGATCTTCTACGTCGTCGTCGTCTTCGTCGGCATCGCCATCTACGTCGCCTGGCGTCTCTACCACTCCCGGATCGGTCGCGCCTGGGCCGCCCTTCGCGAGGACGAGGACGTCGCCGAGGCCATGGGTGTCGAGACCACCAAGATGAAACTGCTGGCGTTCATCACCGGGGCCATCCTGGCGTCGTTCGGCGGGATGATCTTCGCGGTGAAGGTCGGTTCGGTGTTCCCGTCGAGCTTCAAACTGATCGTGTCGATCATCGTGCTGGTCATCGTCATCGTCGGCGGCATGGGCTCCATCCCCGGCGTCGTCGTCGGGTCGTTGGTGCTGATCGGGATCCTCGGAGGTCCCACCCAGCCCGGGCTCCTCGCCGAGTTCGGCGAGTTCAAGCTCCTCATCTACGGGGCCCTGCTCGTGTTCATGATGCTGCGCCGGCCGGAGGGGCTGTGGCCCAGCGTGCAGCGACAACGGGAGCTCCATCAAGAGGAGATCCTGCAGGATGCCTGGCTGAAGGCCGAAGCCGCCGACGAGGAGGGGAAGCGCTGATGCATCTCCTCGAGATCACCGGTCTCACGAAGTCCTTCGGAGGACTGCAGGCGCTCGGTGGCGTCGACTTCCACATCGACGAGCTCGAGATCGTCTCGGTCATCGGGCCGAACGGAGCGGGGAAGACCACGTTCTTCAACACCATCTCGGGGCTCGTCGTCCCCGACGAGGGACGGATCGTCTTCGAGGACGAGGACATCGCCGGCCTCGAACCCAGCGAGATCACCAGGCGCGGCATCGCCCGGACCTTCCAGAACGTGCGGCTGTTCCCCGACATGACGATCCTCGAGAACGTGATGGTCGCCCAGCATTGCCGCACCGAGACCGGTGTCTGGGGGGCCCTGTTCAACACGCCGACGTTCCGCAACGAGGAGCGAGCCATCGAGGAGCGGGCCAAGGACATCTTGGGGTTCTTCGGGACCCGCCTCACCGGCTACCGGTTCCGCCAACCCGCCTACGTGCTGTCGTACGCGAACCGGCGGCGGCTCGAGATCGCCCGGGCGATGGGCACGATGCCGCGCCTCCTGCTGCTCGACGAACCCACCGCAGGCATGAACCCGAAGGAGACCGCCGAGCTGACGGGCCTCATCCGCAAGCTGCGCGACGAGAAGGGCTTCACGATCGTCGTCATCGAACACGAGATGCGGGTCGTGCGTGACGTATCGGACCGGGTGGTCGTCCTCGACCACGGCGTCAAGATCGCCGAGGGCAGCTACGACGACGTGTCGTCGAACCCCGATGTGATCGAAGCGTACCTCGGCCGGCCCGCGGAGGAGGGCGCATGAACGACCGCGTCCCGGTCCTCGAGTTCCGCCACGTCCACACCCACTACGGGCCGGTGCACATCCTCAAGGACGTGTCCATGCAGATCTACCCGGGGGAGCTGGTCTGTCTCCTCGGTGGCAACGCCTCGGGCAAGACCACGACCCTCAAGACCATCCTCGGCATGGTCGTCCCGTCCAGCGGCGACGTCCTCGTCGACGGTGAGGTCATGACCGGGCGGCCGACCGCCGACGTCGTGATGAGGGGCATCTCGATGGTCCCCGAGAACCGGCGCCTGTTCAAGCGGATGACCGTCAAGGAGAACCTCGAGATCGGCGCCTACCTGCGGGACGACGACGAGATCGACCAGGACATGGAGAAGGTGTTCGAGATGTTCCCGCGGGTCAAGGAGCGGCTCGGTCAGAAGGCCGGGACCCTCTCCGGCGGCGAGCAGCAGATGGTCGCGGTCGGTCGGGCCCTCATGTCGCGGCCCAAGCTCCTCCTGATGGACGAGCCCTCGATGGGTCTGGCACCGATCCTCGTCCAGCAGAACTTCGACATCATCGAACAGATCAACGACGCCGGGATGACCGTCTTCATGGTCGAGCAGAACGCCAACATGGCACTGTCGATCGCCGACCGCGGCTACGTTCTCCAGACGGGTCAGATCGTGCTCGAGGACACCGCGGAGAACCTCCTCGCCAACGAGGACCTCCGCCGCGCCTACCTCGGGCAGGCCGACTGAACGCATGGAGACCGCAGACGTCGTCGTCGTCGGTGGAGGCATCATCGGGATGTCGATCGCCTACCAGATCGCCCGCCGCAGCGACATGTCGGTCGTCGTCCTCGACAAGGGCGCCGGTCTCGGTGAGGGTTCGACCGGCGGTTCGGCGGCGATCACCAGGCAACGCTATTCGCTGATCGAGAACGTGCGGATCGCTCGCGACGCCAACGTCGTGTTCCGCAACTGGGCCGAGTTCACGGGTCTCGCCTCCCCACGGGCGATCTTCCATCCGATCGGGGTGCTGTGGATGCTCGACGACGATCCCGCCGCGGTCGCCGCCGACCATGCCCGTCTCGCCGCCGAGGGCATCGATGTGGCGATCCTCGATCCATCCGACGTCCACGAGGAGTTCCCGGCGTTGTCGACCTGCATGGTGCCGTTCGATCTCACCGGCGAGGTTCCCCACGAATGCCGAGACGGCGAGGCGTTCCTCCTCGAACGAGACACCGGGTTCTTCGACGCCACCGGAGCACTCGAGGATCTCGCCGAGGCGGCTCGGGCGCGAGGGGTCGAGGTGCGGCTCCGCAGCGAGGTCACCGAGGTGACGGTGGCGGCAGGACGCGCGACCGGGGTCGTCCTCGCCGACGGAACCCGATTGTCGGCCGGTACCGTGGTGAACGCGGCAGGCCCGTGGTGCAATCGTGTCTCGGCCATGGCGGGGATCGAGCTACCGTGGGAGCTCGTCCCGACCCGGATCCAGGTCATGTACCGCGACCTCCCGCCGGAGGTTCCGAGACCGCTGCCGGTCGTCGGCGATGCCGCCGGAGGGATCTACTTCCGCCCCGAGGCGAGCGATCAGCAGATCGTCGCCGGGTCGATCCTGGAAGAGGACGAGCGGGAGGCGACCGACCCCGACCGCTACGACCACAACGCCGACCGTGTCTTCGTCGAGACGAAGATCCACGCGCTCCACCACCGGATCCCGTCGCTGCCCCATCGTGGGCGACTGGGGGGCATGGCGGGCCTGTACACGGTCAACCGCCAGGACGTCCTCCCGATCGTCGGGCCGACGGAGCTGGAAGGCTTCGTCGTCGCCAACGGCTTCTCCGGACACGGCTTCAAGGAGAGCCCGATGGTGGGAGCGATGGTGGCCGCCTACCTGACGGGCGAGCGTGCCGAGTACGACACCGACGTGCCGATGAGCTTCTTCGCCGTCGACCGGGAACCCCGCGCCGTGGAGGACAAGACCGTTCTGGCCTGACAGCCGGCCTCCTCGATTGGTACATTGGGCCGAGAGGAGGAGCGATGCAACGAACCGTGGCCGGGATCCTTGGCGACAAGCCCCCTGAGATCGTCGGGGTCGCTCCCGACGACACCGTGTACGAGGCGCTTCGACGGATGGCGGATCGCAACATCGGGGCGGTGGTCGTCATGGACGACGACCGCCTGGTCGGCATCATGTCCGAGAGGGACTACGCCCGGAAGGTCATCCTCATGGACAGGGGATCGAAGGAGACCCGGGTCGCCGACATCATGACGTCCGACGTGTTCACGATCTCGCCCGAGACGACCGTCAGCGAGTGCATGCAACTCATGACCGATCACCGGATCCGGCACCTTCCGGTCATGGCCGGTGACCGGCTCGTCGGGATCGTCTCGATCGGCGACATCGTCAAGGCCGTCATCGCCGAACAGCAGGACCTCATCGACCAGCTCGAGCGGTACATCACGTCCTGAGCCCCGTCGCAGCAGGTCCCGCCGCACGGCGCCGGGGATGCTCCGATCGTGGGTCCGCGAGCGGTCGGGTAGACGCCATGGCCGTCGCGTCGCGCCTCTTGCCACAGGACGTCAGTGCACGCAGAACTCGTTGCCCTCCGGATCCTGCATCACGGTCCAGACCCCCTTGGCCTCGTCGAAGTCCGCGATCCTCGTCGCCCCGAGGGCGACCAGGCGGGCGACCTCGGCGTCGACCGCGGATCGGCGCTCCGCCGGGGACGATCCTCGGTCTGACACGTCGATGTCGAGGTGCATCCGGTTCTTCGCGGTCTTCGGCTCCGGGACCCCGAGGAAGAGGAGCCTGGCCGCCCCGCCGTCGGGGTTCACGATGGCCGCGATGTCGTCCCATTCCTCCTCGGGGATGCCGACGGCCCTGGCGAAGTCCTCCCATGTGTCGAACCCCTCGGGCGGCGGCTGGGGAACGTAGCCGAGCGCGGCGGCCCAGAACTCGGCGAGTGCCGCGGGGTCGGCGGCATCGAAGGTGACCTGGAAGGTGCGAGTCGGACGTGTCATGACCGCGACCCTACACCGGACACCGGAGCCGTGCCGCCCGGCTCTCGCTAGCCTCGGGCCCGGAGGTGTCCGGACGCCTGGTGGGTCCCCCGGTCTTCAAAACCGGTGAGGGTGCGAGAGTGCCCTGGCGGGTTCGATTCCCGTCCACCTCCGCGATCTCGACGCTCGATGCGCGTGCCGAGCCTCCCGGCCGCAGGGCCCGTGGCCTGCCGTGCGGTAGATTCCGGTCATGGATGTCACCATCACCAAGCTCGTCCATGCCTGTCTGCTCGTGGAAGTCGACGGGTCGCGGACCCTCCTCGATCCCGGCATCTTCACCTGGAACGACGAACGCCTCGACCTGACGCAGCTCGAAGGGATCGACCGGATCCTGATCACCCACGAACACGCGGACCATGTCGCCGCCGATCTGGTCGCGGCGGTCGTCGAGCGGTCCGACGGTGCGCAGGTCGAAACCACCGCGGCCCTCGCCGGCATCCTCGCCGAAGCAGGGATCCCGGCGGTCACCGAAGGCACACCACGGTTCGTCGCTCCCCACGAGCGCATCCCGATGGGCCCGGGACCCGAGAACATCGGCTTCCATGTCGCCGGAGTGCTGTCCCATCCCGGCGACAGCCACAGCTTCGTCGAGACGATGCCGATCCTGGCGATGCCTTTCGTCGCCCCCTGGGGTTCGGTCACCGCGGCGGTCGATCGGGTGCGGCTGGTTCGTCCCCGCTACGTCATCCCCATCCACGACTGGTCGCTCAGCGATCCGGGTCGGGAGATGACCTACACCATCGCCGGGATGGGTCTCGCCGCCGACCCCGACATCCAGCTCGTCCAGATCCCCGACTTCGGATCGGTCACGCTCGCCGTCTGACGTCGCTCGATCCGGGACCTACCGGATGAGGGCCAACCCGAAACGGTTCCCCGCGTCGGTCCACCACCGCGCGATCGCGAGCCCCGCATCGGCGAGTTCGGCGGCCAGACGCTCCTCGGTGAACTTGCAGGACCACTCGGTGTGGATCTCCTCACCCTCGGCCAGCGACACCTCCAGATCGAGCGCACCGATCGTGGCGGTGATCCGACGAGTGGCGCGAAGGCTCTGCGCCATCGCGGAGGCGTCGGGAACCCAACGGGTCACATGCTCGAAGGCGTCGATGGGGAGATCGCCGTCCAGGGTCCGGTTGATCACCACCAGGACGTTGCGGTTGAACTCGGCGCTCACCCCGGCCGCGTCGTCGTAGGCCGCCACCATCTCGGCCTCGTCCTTGACGAGATCGACCCCGAGCAGGAACGCGTCGTCGGCCCGAAGGCCCCGGCGGATCGATCGGAAGAACGCCGGGCGTTCCTGCGGCGCGAGGTTGCCCACGGTGGAACCGAGGAAGATCACCAGCCGCCGGCCGTGGCGGGGAACCCGAGGAAGATCCCTCAGGAGATCGCCGAGCACGCCTTCGACGTCGAGCCACGGGTAGTCGTCGACCAGGGTCGAGCCCGCGTCCTTCAATGCGCCCTCGGACACGTCGAGCGCGGCGTAGCGACGCCCGGTTCCGGCCCGACGCATCGCCTCGAGGAGGATCCGGGTCTTCGTCGAGGACCCGGATCCCAGTTCCACGATCTCGTCGGGCGTCACCGTGCCGACGATCTCGTCGGCGCGAGCTTCGAGGATCTCGGTCTCGGCCCGGGTCAGGTAGTACTCGGGGAGCTCGGTGATCTGGACGAACAACGCCGAACCGCGGTCGTCGTAGAACCACTTCGACGGCAGCCACTTGGGGTGGGAACCCAACCCCCTCCTCACGTCGTCGGCGAGCTCGGCGCGGTGGTCGACCGGATCGGTCAGACGGATCAGTTCGAAGCTCACCGCAGGTCCCACGCCAGTCGGATCCCCGACATGATCTGTCGACGCTTCCGGTAGTCCCAGTTGCGGAAGGTCGACCGGGCCACGCTCGGCGACGTCGCCCACGACGCTCCCCGCAGAACCCGGAACTCGGGGTCGTCGAAGAAGACCTCGGAGTACTCGGGATACGGGAAGGTGCGGTAGCCCGGATAGGGCAGGAACCGAGATGCCGTCCATTCGTAGACGTCGCCGATGAGTTGCTCGACGCCGTAGGCGGACGCACCGGCGGGATACGAGCCCACCGGAGCGGGTCCCCAGCCGCGTTGATCGAGATTGGCCCGATCGGGCGTCGGCGGAGCGTCCCCCCACGGGTAGCGTCGCGGCCGCTTCGCGTCGGGCCCCCACGTCGCCGCCTTCTCCCATTCGGCTTCGGTCGGCAGCCGTCCCCCTTCGAACCGGGCGAACGCCTCCGCTTCGAACCACGAGACGTGCATGACCGGTTCGGCGGGGTCCAGTGGCCGGCGCCAACCGAAGCGACGGACCGACCACGAGCCGTCCGCTTCCGGGATCCACCCTTGCGGGGCTTCGTGATCGACCTGTTGACGCCACGCCCAACCGTCGTCGCTCCACAGCTCCCGGCGCCGGTAGCCGCCCTCGGCGACGAACCGGCCGTAGCGGCGGTTGGTGACCGGGAACCGATCGATCCGGAAGCCCGCCAGTTCGACCCGATGTCGAGGCCGTTCGTTGTCGTACGCCGCCGCCGTGTCGTCGGTGCCCAGGGCGAACGGTCCGCCTCCGATCGTGATCCGCTCGGTGTCGTCCACCGTCCTGGCCCGGGGACGCAGCGGGCGGGCGGCGAGGGCATACGCGCCGATTCCCGGCGCCAGATCGAGGGCTTGGAGCATGGTCTCTTGGTGCTGCGCCTCGTGCTGGGCGACCATGCGGATGACGTACCCGTCGCGCAGGAGGGGGTCGGCCGGATCGAGATCCAGGCGTGAGAGGAGGTCGAGGGCTTCCGCCCGGACGTCCGCCGCGTAGGCGCTGGCGGCGGCCCGGTCGAGCAGCGGGAGATCGCCGCGGACCCACCGGGGATTGTCGAAGGGGTTGTACAGCTCGTCGTAGCGCACGTCGTGAGGAGCGTGACCTCCCAAGCGGCGAAGCAGCCAGATCTCCTCGAAGTTGCCGATGTGCCCGACGTCCCACACCAGCGGCGACATGATCGGATCGAACTGTCGGTGCAGGGCGTCGTCGTCGAGGACACCGATCATCTCGTGGCTCCTGGCCCGTCGTTCCTCGAGCTCGCGCAGGAGTGCCGCCTTCGTGTCGTGCATGTGGTCCTTCGCCCTCCGGTCGCCGAGACCAACCGCATCGAGGCCCGGCGCTATTCCGGCCTAGTGCATGGCGTCTTCGTAGAGACGCTCGATATCGTCGCCGTAGGTCGCCAGGACCGATCGACGTTTCACCTTCAAGCTCGGGGTGAGCAGGCCGTTCTCCGGAGTGAACTCCTCGGACACCAGCACGAACCGCTTCACCCGCTCGTATCCCTTGATGTTGGTGGAGGCCTTGCGGATCTCCTCCTCGAACAGCTCGCGCACCTTGGGATGTTCGAGCAGTTCCCCCATGTCGTGTGTCGTGATGCCCTCGGCGTCGGCCCACTTCCGCAGCGCTTCGGCGTCGGGCACGATCACCGCCACGTTGAACGGCCGTTGCTCTCCGTACACCATCGCCTGGCTGATGAACCCCGACAGGGTCAGCTGCTCCTCGATGGGCGATGGCACCACGTACTTGCCGTTCTCCAGCTTGTACTGCTCCTTGATCCTCCCTCGGATGAACAGGAACCCCTCGTCGTCGAGGTACCCGAGATCCCCGGTGCGGAACCCGCCGTCGTCGGTGAAGACCTTGGCGTTCTCCTCCGGAAGCCCGAAGTAGCCCATCATCACGTTCGGGCCGTGGACGATGATCTCACCCACCGTCGGATCGCCCGTGGCATCCGTGTCGATGTCGACCCGGACCCCGGGGAGCGGGCGGCCGACGCTGCCGAGCTTGCGGGCGTCGCGGGTGTTGGCGGTCACCACCGGTGACGTCTCGGTCAGGCCGTACCCTTCGTAGACGAGGATCCCGAGCGAGTCGATCAATCGAGCGACCTCGCCCGAGATCGCCGCGCCGCCCGAGAACGCGTACTTGAGTCGTCCCCCGAAACCGTCCCTCACCTTGGAGAACACGAGCTTGTCGAACAGGTCGTGCTTCATCTCGACCCAACGGGTCGTCTTGCCCTGCTCGCGGAGCTCTCGGCGGCGGTTCTCGTTCGCCAACGCGGCGTTGAAGATCGCGCGCGTGACCCCGCTCTCGTCGGCCATGCGCTTGAGGAGGGCGTCGTAGATGCGGTTGAAGACCGCGGGGACCGACACGAGGATCGTCGGTCGGATCTCCGGCAGATCGCGCAGCAGCGTCTTGGCGGACGTCAGGCCGGTCGACGCCCCCTGGGAGAACAGCGTGTGCAGCTCGACCGTCTGGCCGAACGAATGCGCCCACGGCAGGAACGAAGCCGACCGGTCGGACTCCTCGAGGGGGAACACCTCGTTGAGGGCGTTGACGTTGCTGGTGATGTTGCCGTGCGACAGCATCACGCCCTTCGGGTTGCCCGTCGTACCGGACGTGTAGATCAAACCGGCGAGGTCGTCGGGGCCGGGAACCAGGTCGGGTGGCGGGCCACCGAGGGAGAAGAACTCTTCGAAACCGATCGCGCCCTCACCGGCCGGTCCTTCCATGACGACGACGTGCTCGATCGGGAGATCGTCGCGGAGCTCCTGGAGGCGCATCCGGACCTTGTCGTCGCCGACGAACACGACACGGGCGCCGCAGTCGGACAAGATGTAGTGCCATTCGGAGGGATGCTGCTTCTCGTACATCGGCACCCAGGCCGCTCCGAGCCCGTAGCTCGCATAGGCGCCGACGGCCCATTCGACGCGATTGTCCGAGATGGTCGCCACCCGATCGCCCTTGGCGATACCGAGGTGGGCGAGACCCGACCGGGCACGGTCGACCATCGAGCCGAACTCGCGATACGTCAACCAGGTCCACGTCCCGTCCTCGGCGCGGGTCCCGAACAGCGGGTTGTCGCCGTAGCGGTCGCACGCCTCCCGTTGCAGGGTCGCCAGATCGGTCGCCGCCATGTACTGCTCCTTGTCGATCGTGACGCCCAGGCTACCAACCGGCCGCCGGTGCGGCCCCTCGCCCACGGCCACCCACCGCACGGGATGGCGCGACCTGGACCGCGGGAGGCCTCCTTGGACATCTCCCGCGACCCGATAACCTCACGGCGTGACCACCGGAACCGACCGCACCTTCGGCAGCGTCGTCCGTGACGCCCGGATCGCCCGCCGGCTGTCGCTCGGGCAACTCGCCGGCGAAGTCGGCCGGACGGCGGCGTCGGTGCGCCGGTGGGAGCGTGACGAGTCGATGCCGTCGGACGAGATCAGGGAACGTCTCGCCGAGGTGCTCGGTCTCGACCCGGCCCTGCTCCACCGACTGGCCGAGGGCGCCGAGGCGCCGGAACCGGTGACGGCGCCGATCGCTGCCAGTGGCGCCTCCGTCACCTCCGACGCGCCGGACCGCGCGGGTCCTCCCGATCCGTTCCTCGACGGCCCCACCGAGGCGATGGCGGTGCCGCCGCTCCCGGTGGTCGCCCCCGCCCCGGTCGCCGCCGAGGTCCGCGACCAGACGAGCGAACCGGCGGTCACCCCAACCGGGCCCCTCGATCGTCTCGCCCACTACCGCGCGATCCTGTTCGACCCCGACGAACCGTGGCTCGGGTACCTGCGGGGCGCCCTCACCGTCGTCGCGTTCATCGTGATGGCGTGGATCCTCCTGTGGGCCCTCGGGGAACTCGGGACCGCCATCGGCGACTTCTTCGATACGTTCAAGAAGAACCCCGACGACGTCTCCGCCCTCGTCGTCGGATTCGTCAGCTGAAGGCCCGGACGAGCAGTCCCAGCGCCGCGATCGACGACAACGCCAGGATCGCGAACCGGAGCTGGCGTCGCCCCACCCGCTCTTTGAGGGAGCCGCTGAGGCCGTAGCCGACGAGCACGGCGGGGAAGATGATCACGGCGACACGGATGTCGTTGGCGGTGATGAACCCGCCCAGCGCCCGGGTCACGATCGAGATCGTGATCCCGATCGTGAACACGGCGGCGAGGCTGGCCCGCACCGTGCCTGCCCGCTCTTCGTCGGTGTACAGGAGCGCCAGCGGCGGTCCCCCGATCGACGAGACCAACGCCGCAGCCCCCGAGAACACGCCTGCCGCGAACTCGGTGGTGGCGGTCCGCCGCAGATGAGTGCCCGACGCGATGATCACGACCGCCACGAGGACCAGCGCGGCCGTCGCCAGATCCAAGGTCCGTTGCGTGGCCACCACCAAGAGGCCCAGGCCGACCAGCGCGCCGGGCACCCGTCCCGCCAGGATCCACGCGATGCCGTCGAACTCGATGTGGCTCCGCTCCCGCCACGCCATCGGGATCGTCAGGAACATCGTGACCAGCATCTGCGGCACCGGGGCCAGAGACGGGTCGATCAGCGAGAGGATCGGGACCGAGATGATCGCGAAACCGATCCCGACCGAGCCCTGAACGGCGGCGGCGAACGCGGTGACGGCGATGGCGGCGACCCAGGCGATGAATGGCATGGACGGGAACCTCGCGAACAGAGCGAGCGGACAACGCTACCGTGCCCGACCATGAAGTCGTTCGTCTGGCTCGTCGCCCTCGCCGTCGTGGCTGCCGCGTGTTCGTCGACGGATCCCGCCGGGAACCAGGCGTTCCCGCACGGCGCCGTCACCGTCCGGGCCTCGTCGGACCTCGCCGTCGGACGCCAGCGCCTCCTCCTCGGAGCCTCGCTCCCCGACGGGACCAGGCTCGGCTCGCAGACCGATCCCGTGCAGATCGAGGTTTCGCCACCGTCGGACCCGGCCGACGTGCGTTCCTACGACGCCTTCTGGGTGCCGATCGTCCCCGGCGTCTCCGGCCTGTACGCGGCGGTCGTCGACTTCGACGAGGTCGGGGCATGGACGGTGGGGATCGCACCCGCCGACGGTTCGACGGTCCGTCCCACCGTCGTCGACGTGCGCGATCGGCCCTTCACCGTCGCGGTCGGCGAAGCGGCTCCCACCGTGGGGTCGCCGACCATCGACGATCTGCCGCTGGATCGTCTGACGACCGATCCCGACCCGGACGATCGCCTCTACCGGCTGTCGCTGGCCGATGCGATCGGCAACGGCACCCCCACGGTGGTGGTGTTCGCCACTCCTGCGTTCTGTCAGACGGCCGCATGCGGCCCGATGCTCGACCAGGTCAAGGCCGCCATCGACGATCATCCGGGTGTGGACTTCGTGCACGTCGAGGTCTACGAGGGGTTCCGCGACCCCGGGTTCGCTCCCGACACCGCCCACCTCGCACCCGCGGTCCTGGCCTGGAACCTGCCGACCGAACCGTGGGTGTTCGTCGTCGACGGCGAAGGGATCGTGCGAGCCCGGTTCGAGGGAGCGCTCGGACCTGGGGAACTCGACGCCGCCTTGGGTTGACGACGCCCCGCGGGTTGCGGTTTGTGTCGCCGCCCGCAGCGTTTACCATCCCAGCCAGCCGAACACCCACGGGAACCCGCCAGCGTGATCCGATCGAACCAGACCACCCCCGTTCGCAGCCCTGCGAAGGCGATGCGCAGGATCGTGTCGATCGTCGCGCTCGGGCTCGTGCTCGCATCGTGCTCGAGCAACCTCCCCCAATCGTCGCTCAACCCCAAGTCGGTCGAGGCCCAGAAGATCGACGGTCTGTGGATCCTGGTGTTCTCCATCGCCACGGTCATCTTCTTCGCCGTCCAGATCGCCTTGATCGTGTCCATCGTCCGATGGCGGCGGCGTCCCGGCGACGACTCGGAGCCGAAGCAGACCCACGGCAACACCCGCCTCGAGATCGTCTGGACGATCATCCCCGCGGTCATCCTCGCCGTCATCGCCGTCCCGACCCTGCGGACGCTGTTCGAGCTGCGGGCCCCGGCCACCGGCGACGTGCTCCGGGTCAAGGTGACCGGTCACCAATGGTGGTGGGAGTTCGAGTACCCCGACATCGTCGGACCGGACGGACGGCCGTTGATCACCGCCAACGAGCTCCACATCCCCGCGGGCAGGACCACCGAGCTCGAGATGACCTCCGCCGACGTCATCCATTCCTTCTGGGTCCCGCCCTTGGCCGGCAAGCGTGACCTCGTCCCCGGTCTGACGACCTACATCAAGATCACCCCCCTCGAATCCGCCGCCGGCGAGGTGATCCCGGGTCAGTGCGCCGAGTACTGCTGGCTGGGTCACGCCGACATGCGGGTCAAGGTCCACGTCGACGCCCCCGACGACTTCGAGACGTGGGCGGCAGGACAGCTCGAACCCGCTCCGGTGCCCACGACCGGTGCCGCCGTCGGAGGGTTCGAGACGTTCTCGGGGGTGTGCGCCACCTGCCACCAGGCCAACGTGCGCCAACCCGACGGGACCGTCGAGACGATCGGCACCGCGATCGGTCCCGACCTGACCCACTTCGCCAGCCGCGACACCTTCGGCGCCGGCATCCTGGAGAACACCGCGGAGCATCTCGCCGCGTGGATCGACGATCCGTCCGCCTTGAAACCCATGGCCCCCGAACTGAACGACCTCGACCGGGGACGGGTCCTCGGGATGCCCGACTACGGGCTCGACCCGGATCAGATCGCCGAGCTCGTCGAGCTCCTGGAGTCCTGGAAGTGACGACGATGACCCAACGAGGTGAACGATGGCGGTAGCGACGAGAGAGCAGGCACCGGCCGCGGCCGACCGCGGCCTGTGGAGCTGGATCACCACCGTCGACCACAAGCGCATCGGCATCATGTACGCCGTCGCCGCCTTCATCTTCTTCCTGATCGGCGGCTTCGAGGCGCTCCTGATCCGCACCCAGCTCGCCCAACCCAACGGCACCGTGCTGTCGGCGGAGGCCTACAACCAGATCTTCACGATGCACGGCCTGACGATGGTCTTCGCCGTGATCATGCCGATCGCCGCTGCGTTCCAGAACTACTTCGTACCGCTCCAGATCGGAGCCAGGGACGTCGCGTTCCCTCGCATCAACGCCTTCGCCTTCTGGCTGTTCTTCTTCAGTGCCCTGTTCCTGTACACGTCCTTCCTGTTCGGAGGCGCCCCCGACGGGGCCTGGGTCGGCTACGCCCCGCTGTCGACCCAGCTCACCGAGTACGTCAGGATGGACTACTACTCGGTCGGGGCGCAGCTCCTCGGCGTGGCGTCGCTGGCGGGGTCCATCAACTTCATCGCCACCATCTTCACGATGCGGGCGCCGGGGATGAGCCTGATGCGGATGCCGGTCTTCGTCTGGATGACCGTCGTCACGTCGTTCCTGCTGATCCTCTCGCTGCCGGTCATCGGCGTCGGTCTCTGGCAGATGCTGTTCGACCGCAACTTCGGAACGTTGTTCTACGCCGCCCAGGCCCAAGGCGATCCGCTCCTGTGGCAGCACCTGTTCTGGATCTTCGGCCATCCCGAGGTGTACGTGCTGATCCTGCCCGCCATGGGCATCGTGTCGGAGATCCTGCCCGTCATGAGCCGCAAGCCGCTGTTCGGATACGCCTTCGTCGTGTTCTCCGGGATCGCCATCGGCTTCCTCGGGTTCGGCGTGTGGGCGCACCACATGTTCACCGCAGGGTTGGGCCCGGTCGCCGAAGCCGGCTTCGGGCTCGCCACCATGCTGATCGCGATCCCCACCGGCGTGAAGATCTTCAACTGGATCGGGACGACCTGGGGCGGGCGCCTGAAGCTCACGACCCCGATGCTGTTCTCCCTCGGGTTCATCTCCATGTTCGTCATCGGCGGCCTGTCGGGCGTCACGCACTCGATCGTTCCCGCCGACACCCAGCAGCACGACAGCTACTACATCGTCGCCCACTTCCACTACGTGCTGTTCGGTGGGGCGGTGCTCGGGTACATGGCCGGCGCCTACTACTGGTTCCCGAAGTGGACCGGGAAGATGCTGAGCGAGACGATCGGCAAGTGGCACTTCTGGATCACCCTCATCGGGTTCAACCTCACGTTCGCCCCCCAGCACATCCTCGGCCTGGACGGCATGCCTCGCCGCACCTACCGCTACGACGCCGGACTCGGCTGGGACGGATGGAACATGATGTCGACGATCGGGTCCTACCTGATCGCCGTGGGCGTCCTCGTGTTCATCTGGAACATCATCCGGAGCTGGCGCAACGGTGAACCGGCCGGCAACGACCCATGGGACGGTCGGACCCTGGAGTGGACCACGTCGTCGCCGCCGCCGGTGCACAACTTCGACGAGGTCCCGGTCGTCCACCACGTCGACGACTTCTGGTACCGCAAGTACGGGGTCGACGAGGAGGGACGAGCCGTCAAGATGCCCGAGGTGAGCGGCGGGGCGTTGACGGTCGACACCGACTCGGGAGGCGAAGACGCCGACGGAGATGCTCACGACATCCACATGCCGTCGCCGTCCTACTTCCCGATCATCGCCTCCCTCGGTGTGGTCACCATCGGGGCCGGTCTCGTGTTCATCTCCTCGGGAGCCATCGGGTTCGCCCTCCTCGCCCTCGGCGCGATCGTCTCCCTGTGGGGGTTCATGGGCTGGGCGGGAGAACCGATCACCAAGGAGGCCCACTGATGGTCTCCGAAGGCGCCGTCGTCGACCACGACTTCGAGGACACCGGGAACCCGATCCACCGGGTCCGCAAGACCGCCATGTGGGCGTTCCTCGGATCCGAGGCGTTCTTCTTCGGAGCGATGATCTCGACGTTCCTGCTGTACCGGAACACGATCGGTGACGGTCCGGGGGCGGACATCTTCAACATCCCGTTCACCTCGGCCAGCTCGTTCGTGCTGCTCATGAGCTCGCTGACCATGGTGCTGGCCGACAACTCGTTCCAGAAGGGCGACCAGCGGCAAGGACGGGTCTGGCTCATCGGGACGGCGTTGCTCGGTACCACGTTCCTCGCCGGCCAGATCTTCGAGTTCACCGAGTTCGTCCACGAAGGACTGACGATCTCGACCAGCCCCTTCGGTTCGTCGTTCTACATGCTGACCGGTTTCCACGGTCTCCACGTCGCCGTCGGCGTGCTGTTGCTGTCGATGCTCGTGTTCTTCTCGCTGCGAGGCCGTTACTCTCCCGACAGCGGCATGAACGTCGAACTCGTGGCGCTGTACTGGCACTTCGTCGACATCGTCTGGATCGTGATCTTCACCGTCGTGTATCTTCTGCAGATCTGATCATGGCCACCGCGACCCACGCTCACCCGACCGCAAAGACGTACTGGCTGATCGCGCTCTTCCTCGGGGTCGTCACCGCCGTCGAGGTCGCCGTCCCGTACATCGATGCGCTCGATCCGATCCGAGCCGTCCTCCTGATCCTCCTCGGCTCGGCCAAGTTCGCGGTCGTCGTCGCCGTGTTCATGCACCTCCGCTACGACCTCAAGGCGTATCGGTTCTATTTCCTCATCGGCCTGGCCGGTGCGATCGTCGTGTTCGCCGTGGTGCTGGCGAGCTTCCGCGCCTTCTGAGATGGCTGCAGGCGGCCTGCCTCCGTTCCACCTCCACCTGGACGTCCTCGGCCTGATCGCGGCCCTCGCGGTCGGCTACGAGTACGGCATCCGCAGGCTCGCCGGCCGCTACTGCCCGGTCGACGAGCGTCCCGTCACGCTGCGTCAGCGGATCCTGTTCCACGGCGGGTTGGCGTTGCTGCTCATCGTGTCGATCTGGCCGTTCCACGACATCGCCGAGCAGCGCCTGTTCATGTTCCACATGGTGGAACACCTGATGTTCGCGTTCGTCGTTCCCCCGATGCTGCTCGCGGGTACCCCATGGTGGTTCCTGCGCACGATCCTGCGTCCCGTGCTCCCGCTCGTGAAGATCCTCACCCGGCCCATCGTGGCGCTGCTGGCGTTCAACGTGTGGTTGGCCTTCATCCACGTGCCGTCGGTGGTCGTGGCGATGGATACCAACAGCATGTTCCACTTCTTCGCCCATGCCATCTTGTTCCTGACGGCCATCATGATGTGGTGGCCGGTGATGGAGCCGATCCCGGACACCCGCACGTTGACCCCGATCGGCAAGATGGGGTACCTGTTCCTCCAGGGCATCGTTCCGAACATCCCGGCCGCGTTCATGACCCTCGGTTCGTCGCCGCTGTACCCGATCTACGAGACCTTCCCGCGTCTGTGGGGCATCGACGTGATGACCGACCAGATCCTCGCCGGGTTGATCATGAAGATCGGCGGCACCCTGTGGCTGTGGGGGTTCATCGGATGGGTCTGGTTCTCGTGGTACAACGAGGAGCAGCGGTTCGAGCGTGGTCCCGCGGTCGTCCCCCGTCCTCGACGGTGACGATGCGCCGTCTCGCTTCCATCCTGGCGGTGGTCGTCGTCGTGGCGGTCACGATCGCCGGCTGCGGCGGTGGCAAGGGGCCGTCGACGGTCGGGGTCGTGCTCGAGGTGGACGGGGACCTGACGACCGTCGAATCGTTCACCCTCCTCACCGAGGACGGGACGCAGGTCCGGTTCTTCCCGGCGCCGGAGGTCACGTTCGACGGGGGACCGTTGAGCCATCTGACGTCCCACGTCGTGTCTGGCGATCCGGTCCGGGTCTTCTACGAGAAGGCGCCCGACGGACGGTTCGTGGCCACTGCGGTCGAGGACGCCTCCTAGCGGCGCCGACGTCAGGTCGATCCGTCCCGGTCCCACGGGCGAAGAGCCAGGGCCGTGGTCCCGCCGAGGATGACCAGGGCGACCAGGGCGAACACCGCCACCGACACGATCGGGGACGGCGAGTTCAGCAGCACCTGAGCGAGCGAGACCGCCAGGAGGACGATGATGATCATGGCGATGAGCGGCACGCCGACCGCGCGCGCCATGTCGACCCACACGTCCCGGGCGGAGGCAGGCATCGCCTCGTTCCCGCCGACGACCGCGGGTCGGGCGAGGGCGTCGACGACCGGGACCGTGACGCTGCCGACGACGAGCCCGGCGATCGCGGCGACGATGAACATCGTCGACACCGGGATGGTCACGGTGCCGTCGATGGAGATGTCACCGACGACGGTCACGGAG
>JALVQZ010000164.1 GCA_027036355.1 Acidimicrobiia bacterium
CGGGCACGGGGTGCACGGCGTTGCCGAAGCTCAGGTCCACGTCGCCGACGACGATGCGGTCGCCTGCGGTCACGGTGCGGAGATCGAGCACGTGGTGGAACACGTGCTCGGCCGTGGCACGGGCGAAGGCGGCGAGATGCTCCGCTCCTCCGGGAGGAACGAACACGGGAACCGGCACGATCCCCGACGGGCCGTAGGCCAGGTAGCCGTACAACCCGAACAGGTCGCTGCAGTGGTCGACATGGACGTGGCTGATCACCACGGCGTCGAGCTGCCCCGGGTCGACGCGCCGAGCCAACTCCATGAAGGTGCCGGTCCCGGCGTCGACCCACAGGGAGGTCGAGCCGGCCTGCACCAGGTAGCCAGACGCCGGGTTGGTTCGGGTCGGCGTGCCCCCACTCGATCCCAGGACCGTCCAGGTCGCCGTCATCGAGGTCCACCGACGGCCGTCAACACGGCGATCCATACCACGGCGAGCACGGTGCCGGCCAGGACCGGGAACCAGGACCGCTGCGGCCACCACCGCACGGCGAGGGCGGCGGCGACGAGCCAGAGGAGCACGAGCCCGGCGACCCAGATGGCGGGGATGACCAGCAGGGAGGCGAGGCTCAAGACGAGAACCATCGCCAGGAACCCGCCGCCGATGAGCCCGAACAGGAGCCGGTAGGCCTCCGGGTTGTGTTCGTCGTTCGCCATCGGCGGGAGGTTACCGGCCGATGACGACGTCGAGCTCGCTCACCACCCCGTCGACGATGCGGTAGGCGCGGATCTCCGGGCGGACGAGGACCTGCCCGACGATGACGTGGTACCAGCGGGGATCGAGGGCGCCGGCGACGTCGGCGGCCGAGGGGTAGGCGGCGGTGTGGGGATGGGAATGGAAAACCCCGGCGATCGTCCATCCGTTGCGTTCCGCGTGCTTCCACGCCCCGTAGTGCTCCTGCGGGGCCACCGTGAAGCGACGCGGCGACGCATCGATGTTGGTCAGGGGGTAGACCATGACGATCCGTCCATCGCCATCGGCTGCGAACAAGCCGCAGGCCTCCGTGGGGGCGACGAACCGGGCCTGCTGCACCATGGCCGCAGCGACCTCGTACGGCAGACGCAGGGTCTCGATCCCCAACGCCGCCCTGGCCCGGGCGAGGTCCTCGGCTCGCACGGAGAGACGCACCCCGAAGCTCGAGTAGAAGCCGGGGTTGAGGCCGCCTTCGTCCTCGGCGACGACGACCGCGTCGATCCCCTCCGAGCGCAGCACGGCGGCGGCGATCTCGGCGTCGCCACGCCGGGGATAGACCCGCACCGAAGCCAGTGACGGACCCGCCATGGCGTCAGGCGCGGACGATGGGTTGGGTCATGCAGCGGCTCCCGCCGCGGCCGCGTCCGAGCTCGGAGGCGTCGAGTTCGAGCACCTTGACGCCGTGGTCGCGCAACCGGCGGTTCGTCTCTTGGTTCCGCATGTAGGCGATCACCAGGCCCGGGGACACGGCGAGGGTGTTGTTGCCGTCGTCCCACTGCTCGCGCATGCGGCCGATGGCGTCGCCGCCGGTGGGGATGAACACGAGGTCGTTGCGATCGAGGGCGTCGACCAGGACGGTCGGGAGGTCCGCTCCTCGTTCCACCTGCAACGCCCGACCGTCACCGGGGCGGATGACGTGAACGACCACGTCCTCCATGAGACCCGGGTACACGTTGAACTTGCCGTGATCGACCATGGTGAAGACGGTGTCGAGATGCATCACGGCCCGGCTCCGCAACAGGTGGACGACGATGATCCGGTCGATGCGCCCTGCGGCGAACAGCGTGCGGGCGAGCATCTCGACGGCGGCGGGTGTCGTGCGTTCGCCGATGCCGACCATCACGGTGCGTTCGTTCAGGACGAGGATGTCGCCCCCTTCGATACTGGCGGGATAGTGCTCGTCGTCGCCGGTCCCGTACCAGGTGGGGAACCCGACATCCGCGAAGCGGGGATGATGGTCGTAGATGGTGCGCACGAGGATCGACTCGGCGGCGCGGGCGGGGGTGGCCAGCACGCTGCGGACGAGCCCGTCGTCGATCCACGCCGCGTTGTCGCGCATGAACAGGAGGTTGGGCAGCGGCCTGAGGACGTAGTGGAAGCGGTCGGCGACGAGGTCGGCGAACAGCGGGTCGATGCCCCAGTCGCTCAGCTCGGATTCGAGGAGCCCCCCGAGGAGCACCTCGACGACGGCCTCCGTCGGGGCCTCGGCGAGGGCGGCTCGCATGTGCTCGGCGACCCTGGGACCGACCGCGGCGGGGGTCACGATCGCGTCGACGACGCCGGCGCGGATGTCGGGCACGTCGAGGCACTCCGCCAGCAGGTCGGTGAAGTACAGCACCTCGACGCCGAGGTCGACGAGCATGCGGGTGAAGCGGTCGTGTTCCTCCCGAGCGCGCTCCAACCAGAGCAGGTCGTCGAACAGGAGGGCTTCCTTGTTGTCGGGCGTGACCCGGGCGATCTCGATCCCGGGGCGGTGGACCAGCACGGTGCGCAGGTCGGTCACCTCCGAGGAGACGAACGGAGAGGGGATCATGCCCGCGACGATACACATCGGGACACCCTCCGAACGCGAAAGGACCCGGAGATACTTCGGCGGGTGTGCCGCCGCCGTGAGGGACCAGCTCACGGATCTCCGAGTCCCGGTGGTCCGAGTTGGAGTCGCCACCTGCCTCCCGAAGGAGGAAGCGGCCAACTGCAGACATGGCCGCTTAGCGCTCGGCCACCTCCGGAGTCCTCAAAGAACTTCGATACATCTTCGGACCACCTCCTTTCTCCGTGGGGCGATCGTACCCCACGGACGGAGGTTCGTCGACGACTTGTAGGGTGGAACCCCGCGGATCGGGAGCACAGGACGTGGCCAAGAGCATCGGGATCCTCACCGCCGGTGGCGACTCGCCCGGCTTGAATGCGGCGATCAGGGCCATCGGCAAATCGGCGATCCGGTCGTACGGCTGGAACGTGATCGGGTTCCGGGATGGTTTCCGGGGTCTGATGCAGGACCGGTTCGTGCGTCTCGACTCCGAGGAGCTGTCGGGCATCTTGACGATCGGCGGCACGATCTTGGGGACCAGCCGGGTCAAGCCCCACAAGATGGACGTCGGCGGCCAGATCATGGACATGACCGACGTGATGATCGAGAACTTCGAACGTCATCATCTCGACGCGCTGGTCTGCATCGGCGGAGGCGGCACGCAGCGCAACGCGCTTCGCCTGGCCGACAAGGGACTCCCGATCGTCACCTTGCCGAAGACGATCGACAACGACGTGTGGGGCACGGACCGCAGCTTCGGGTTCGACACCGCCTTGGGGATCGCCACCGAAGCGGTCGACCGTCTCCATTCGACCGCCCACAGTCATCATCGGATCATCGTGGTGGAGATCATGGGCCACAACGCCGGGTGGCTGACGCTGGGCGCCGGCGTCGCCGGGGGCGCCGACGTGATCCTGATCCCGGAGATCCCCTACCAGGTCGATCGGATCGCCGAGTCGATCCTGGCCAGGCGAACGGCGGGCAGCACGTTCTCGATCGTGGCCGTGGCGGAAGGGGCGATCGCACGCCGGGACCGCGACGGCGACGACCAGGCCGAGGGCCGCGACGGCACCGTCCAACTGGCCAAGGCGCTGGAGGAGCGAACGCGTCTCGAGTCGAGGGTCACGATCCTCGGCCATGTCCAGCGGGGTGGGACCCCGTCGCCGTTCGATCGGCTCCTCGCCACGATGTTGGGAACCGCGGCGACCGACTGCATCGCCAAGGATCTCTCGGGGGTGATGGTGGCGGTCCGCGATGGTCATCCGACGACCGTCCCCCTGGTCGACGTGGCGGGGAAACGCAACACGGTGCCGCTCGACCATCCATGGGTGGTGACCGCCCGCCAGCTCGGCGTGACGTTCGGGGACTGACGTGTCGGAGACCTTCGGGTTCGAGCCGGTCGACGGTGGATGGGAAGGGCAGCTCCCTGGAGGTTGGGGGGTCGTCGGGGGTGCGATCAACGGTGGGTACCTCCTGGCCGTCGTGACCGCGCTGGCGGGCACGGCCGTTCGACAGCCCGATCCGGTCACGGTCACCGGCCATTTCACCGGCCCCGGGCGGGCCGGTCCCGCGAGGGTCGCCACGACGGTCCACAAGTCGGGTCGCGGCCACTCGACGGTGGGCGCGACCTTGATCCAGAACGGCAGGACGGTGGTGGCGGCGTTGGCGACGTTCGGGGACCTGTCGGTCGTCCCTGCCGACGATCCCGCCGCGGCCCCGGTCGGCTCGCCCGGCGACGCGGTGGCGGT
This sequence comes from Acidimicrobiia bacterium, assembly GCA_027036355.1. GTDB lineage: Bacteria > Actinomycetota > Acidimicrobiia > Spongiisociales > UBA5794 > JALSQW01. Next base: position 4,292 of record JALVQZ010000164.1, read on the forward strand.
GACCAAGGCGCGGGCGCCGGGAACGCCCGACATCGTCGAGCGCCTCCAACTCCGGATCGACGCCGACCTGGCCGAGTTCTTCACCGGAGCGCCCGCCGGTCGGGCGGAGATGGCCGGCTGGATCCACCCGAGCCC
>JALVQZ010000165.1 GCA_027036355.1 Acidimicrobiia bacterium
CCCCGCCCCGACCCGACCGGACGGGAGCGGACCCGACCCTCGGGCCCGCCATGCAGCCGCTCCCTCGGACGGCCCGGGGCGGACCGAGCCGTCGCCGACCCCGAGATCGAACACGATGGCCGATGGGACGATCGGGACCGGTCCCGCCGGCGTCGGGGTTCCCCGACCGGCCTCTTCGAGCTCACCCACGACCCCGTCGGCGGCCGCCAACCCGAACGCGCTCCCACCCGACAGGACCACGGCGTCCACGGACACCGGCCTCATCGCCGCCCCGAGGACGTCGGTCTCTCGCGTTCCGGGCGCCCCGCCCCGGACATCGACGACGGCGACGTTGGGCGTCGGGAACGCCACGACCGTGACCCCCGTCCTGGCTGCAGAGTCGGTCCAGTGGCCGACCTCGACGCCCGGAACGTCCGTCACGCATCCCTCACTCACGGTTCGCTCCCCGATAGCGGCGCGGGAGGCGAGGGCCGAAGCGAGTGACCACCTCGTAGTTGATCGTGTCGAGACGCTGCGCCCATTCCTCGGCGGTGATCTCGTCGTCGCCCTGCCGTCCGAGGAGCACCACCTCGTCGCCGACGGCGGCATCGGTGTCGCCGATGTCGACGACGAGCTGGTCCATCGTGACCGTGCCCGCCATGGGGAACCGACGACCGCCGATCAGCACCTCGCCACCGGTCGGCCCGTATCGACGAGGCACACCATCGGCGTAGCCGATCGGGACGGTGGCCACCGTCGAGGCCGCCGCCAGTTCGCGAACGCGCCCATAGGAAGGACGCGCCCCGGCCGGGAGTCGGCGGAGGTACGAGATGTGGGACACGACCCGCATCGCCGGACGGAGCTCGAGGTCGGTGGCGATACCCGGAGCCGGGCGAAGCCCGTAGATCCCGAGCCCGACACGGACCAGGTCGAATCGGGACGCCGGGATCGCCAACGACGCCGCGGTGTTGGCGGCATGGACGACCGGCACCTCGATGCCCTCCGCCGCCAGCGCGTCCTTGAACCGACCCAGCGCCCGAACCTGACGCAACGTGTAGTCGCCGTCGGCTTCGGAGACGGGGAAGTGCGTCCAGATCGCGCCGAGGGACAGGCGCCGGTCGGCGGCGACCGCACGAGCGACCGCGAACGCCTCGGTCGGAGCGGCGCCCACCCGATGCATCCCGGTGTCGACCTTCAGATGCACGGCGAACCCGGAGGCAGGCCGCTCACCGACCGCGTCCGCGATCCGGGCAACGGTCTCGAGCCGGTACACCGTCGGGACGATCCCGAGACGAACGACGACGTCCAGGTCCGAGGGGTCGGGTTCCGACAGCAGGAGGACCGGCGCATCGATCCCGGCCTCTCTGAGACGAACCGCCTCCTCGACGAGCGCGACCGCCAACCCGGCCGCACCGGAACGAAGCGCCGCCTCGGCGACCGGGACGTCTCCATGGCCGTAGGCGTCGGCCTTCACCACCGCCCACAGCGCAGCGGGAGCCACGGCGTCGGCGATCGTGGCGACGTTGTGGGCGACGGCATCGAGATCGATCTCGATCCACGACGGACGCACGCTGCTCCTCCCGGCGGGTACGGGGGAACGGTAGTCAACCGGCGGCGGCCAGGTGCCACACCCGAGCGTCGAGCGACCCGACCGCGTCTCCGACAGGCCGTCGGCTCTTCGTCTAAGGTGCCGCCCGAACGACCAAGGAGGAGCGAACGATGGCCGACGATCGGCCAGACGTGGCATCCACCGAGGAGGGAGAGCCGGAACATCCCCGAGGGACCGTGTTCCTCATGATGATGTTCCTCCTGCTCCTCATCGCCACATGGCTGTACACGTACACGACGCTGGTGAGCAGAGGGATCTGACATGGCGACCCTGAAGATCGAGAAGTGGGAGCGGTGGTTCCTGTACGCCTCGGTGGTCATCCTCGTCGGTTTCCTCGTGGCCATCTTGGCGTCCATCGGGGAAGCCGGGATCCATCTCCCCACCGACGAGGGCTCACTCGACCCCAACAAGGTGGCCGAGACCCCACCGTTCGACAACCCGGGGCTCCGCCAGACCGGCGATGGAGCGTACGAAGCGGTCATGGTCGCCCGCACGTGGCAGTTCACCACCGGCGAGACGGACGCCGACGGGATCCCGACGATCACCGTGCCCGCCGGATCCGAGGTCACGTTCATCGTCACCTCCGGGGACGTCATCCACGGCCTGTACATCCCCCAGACCGACGTCAACGCCATGATCATCCCCGGCCGGGTCACGAAGATCAGCCAGAAGTTCGAAACGCCGGGTGAGTACACGTTCCTCTGCCACGAGTTCTGCGGTCTCGCCAACGAGCAGATCGGACACCATTCGATGTACGGAAAGGTGGTGGTGCAGCCATGACGACGACCGCCCGCCCACCGGCGGATCTCGGCACGGCCGAGATCGCGCAGAAGAAGTGGGCCAAGTGGCAGCTCTACCTCGGGTTCGTCGGGTTCTTCCTCGGGCTGCTGATGGGTCTGCTCCAGGCCCTCGATCGGATGGGCTTCTACCTGTACAAGGAAGCTCAACTCTCCTCGTACTACCAGGGGCTCACCCTCCACGGCGTCTCGATGGTGTTCATCTTGACGTTCGCCTTCGGCAACGCGTTCCTCACCCTCGGGGTGATGCGGAGCCTGGAACGTCCGATGGCCAGCACGATGCTCGTCGCGGCGTCGTTCTGGTCGGCCGCGATCGGTGTGGCCCTGGCCGCCTGGGCGATCCTCGCCAACCAGGCGACGGTGCTCTACACGATGTACTCGCCGCTGCGTCCCCACGTGGCGTTCTACATCGGGGCCGTGCTCCTGGTCATCTCGACGTGGATCGTGCTCCTCAATCAGCTCCTCACGTTGCGGGCGTGGCGGAAGGACCACCCCGGCGAGCCGATCCCCCTGCTGGCGTTCGTGTCGGTGGTCACCTACATCATGTGGTTCATCGCCTCGCTCGGCGTCGCCATCGAGGTGCTCGTGTTCCTCATCCCGTGGTCGCTGGGGCTCGTCCAGAACACCGACCCGCTCCTGAACCGCATCCTCTTCTGGTTCACGGGCCATCCGATCGTGTACTTCTGGCTGCTGCCGGCCTATGTCTCGTGGTACATCACCGTCCCCAAGATGGTCGGCGGACGGCTCTACTCCGACGGCGTCGTCAAGGGCGTGTTCATCCTGTTCCTCTTGTTCTCGACGCCCGTCGGACTGCACCACCAGTTCACCGACCCTGGCGTCGACGAGGGCCTCAAGCTGCTCCACATGCTGTTCACCTTCGCGGTGTTCTTCCCCTCCCTGGTGACGGCCTTCACGCTGATGGCCGCGCTCGAGGACGGCGCCAAACACAACGGCGGCAAGGGGCTCGTGGCGTGGATCAGGCAGCTCCCGTGGGGCAACCCGTCGGTCGTGGCGCAGCTCTTCGCGATGCTGGGCTTCGTCCTCGGCGGCGTCAGCGGCCTCATCAACGCCAGCGCGACCGTGAACCTCGTGGTGCACAACACGTCGTTCATCCCCGGCCACTTCCACCTGACCGTCGGCACCGCGGTGGCCCTCACCATCATGGGCGTGTCGTACTGGCTCGTGCCGTACCTGACGGGCAAGAAGCTGTGCTGCCGTCGCCTCGCCGTGGCCCAGTCCTGGCTGTGGTTCGGCGGGGTGATGCTGTTCTCGCGGGGCCTCATGGCCGCCGGCATCGAGGGTCAGCCGCGTCGGGTTCCGGTCGGGCTCATGACCTACGCCGAGGAGAGCTGGAAGCTGTGGGACATCGTCACCGGCATCGGCGGCACGCTGATGGTGACCAGCGGAACGATCTTCTTCATCGTCATCATCGGCACGCTGCTGCGGAAGAAGGGCTCGGCAGGCGCCGTCGAGTTCCCGATCGCCGATACCGTCTACGGGCCCGAGCAGAGCCCGGCGATCCTGGACCGGCTCGGCCTGTGGACGGCGGTGAGCGTCGTGCTGATCCTCATCGCCTACGTGCCGGTCTTCGTCTCGCACTACTACAACTTCACGTCGCCGGGGTTCGTCCGCTGGTAGCGGACGAACCCCTCCTCGGGCAGGGCCGAAGGACCCTAGAGCACGGATCGATCACTCCTTAGGGTCTGGTCAGGAATCCAACGACCGTGGAGGTAGGCGCATGCGCCGACATCTGGTAGTGCTGGTCGTGCTCGTGGCGTTGGTCGCCGCGGCGTGCGGCGGGAGCAGCGGCGGGGACACCGGCGGCGGCTCGGCGACGACGGTCGCCACGACCGCGCCCGGCGGCGACGGCGGAGGCGGCGGTGGCGCCGGCGACGCCGCCAACGGGGAGAAGCTGTACCAGGGGACGTGCGTCGCCTGTCACGGCCCCGACGCCAAGGGCGTCACCGGCCTCGGCAAGGACCTCACGACGAGCGAGTTCGCCAAGGGCCTCAGCGACGAGGAGCTCGTGGCGTTCCTCAAGACCGGCCGTCCTGCGTCGGATCCGGCCAACACCACCGGCGTGGACATGCCCCCCAAGGGCGGCAACCCGTCGCTGTCCGACGACGACCTCCTCGACATCGTGGCGTACCTGCGCACCCTCGAGTGACCCGAACGGCCATCGCCGCTCGACGGAATGGGACCGCCCCCGGGCGGTCCCGTCGCGTCAGGGACTTTCGGCCCTGGGCCGGCCTCGTGCGCTCTGGCACCCTGCGAGCAGGAATTCCATAGTCCCATACTCAGGGATTACGCGAAGAAGGGCGCGATGCGACTCGAAGTCACCAAGAAGACCGATCTCGCGCTCCAGGCCATGAAATGCCTCGGAGAGGGGACCCTTCCGGGACCCGAGCTGGCCACGCGCATCGGCGTGACGATCAGCTACCTGCCCCAGATCATGAACCCGCTCGTCAGGGCCGGATGGGTCGAATCCGCCCCCGGCCGCAACGGGGGGTATACGAGAACCATCACGCTCGAGCAGGTGTCGACGCTCCAGTTGATCGAAGCGATCGAAGGACCGACCGACACCGGCCGGTGCGTGTTGAAAGGCGGTCCGTGCCCGGATGAGGAGCAATGCGCATTGCATCTCCCGTGGTCCCGGGCACGGACCGCGCTGTTGGCAGAGCTCGGCAGAACGTCTCTCGCGGAGGCGTACCAGCCGTGCACCTACACGGAGGAGGCTAAGGCATGAGACGAAGATCGGCGACGCCCTTGTGGCGGAACCGTCCGATCATGGCGGTTCTGGTGGTGACGGCGGTGATCGCCCTGGTCGCCGCCGCCTGCACCCCGGGCGGCGGTGGAGGCGACAACGGAGCGACCGGCTCCTACGTCGACATCATCAACGAGCGCGGGTTCACCGACGAGCAGGTCGCGGCGGCCCTGAAGACCTACCTGCCCAGCGGCGAATGGGACGAGTACGTCATGTTCGCCTCGGGCGGTCACAGCGGACAGGTCATCGCCATCGGCATCCCGTCGATGCGCATCCTGAAGAACATCGGCGTGTTCACGCCCGAGCCGTGGCAAGGCTGGGGCTACGGGAACGTCGAGCAGCAGGCGGTGTTCGACGCCGGCAACGTGCGCGGCAACGAGATCCGCTGGGGCGACACGCACCATCCCGCGCTGTCGGAGACCGAGGGTGACTACGACGGCAAGCTCTTGTTCATCAACGACAAGGCGAACGCCCGGGTCGCACTCATCGACCTGCGCGACTGGGAGACGAAGCAGATCGTCAAGAACCCGGTCTCGATCGTGGACCACGGCGGGACGTTCGTCACGCCCAACACCGAGTACGTGATCGAGGGCGGTCAGTACGCCAACCCGCTCGGGTGGGACTACGCGCCCCTCGAGGAGTACGAGGCCAAGTACCGCGGCATGGTGACCTTCTGGAAGGTCGACCGCGACAAGGCGCGGATCGACGAATCCCGGTCGTTCGCCCTCGAGCTGCCGCCCTACTGGCAGGACCTGTGCGACTCGGGCAAGAAGGTCTCCGAGGGCTGGATCTTCTGCAACTCCTTCAACGTGGAGATGGCTCGCGGGAAGGTCACCGACGGCGCCGACTTCGAAGCCGGCGCTTCGGCGGGCGAGAACGACTACCTGCACGTCATCGACCTGAAGAAGGCCGAGGCGCTCTACGAGGCAGGCAAGACGACGGAGGTCGACGGCTTCCCGATCATCCCGCTGCAGACGCTCATCGATGAAGGCGTCCTGTACTTCATCCCCGAGCCGAAGAGCCCGCATGGAGCCGACGTCACACCCGGCGGCGAGTACATCGTCGTGTCCGGCAAGCTCGACCCGCACGTCACGATCTACTCGTTCGACAAGATCCAGAAGGCGATCGCGGACAAGAACTGGGAGCCGGATCGATACGGCGTGCCGGTCCTCGACTTCGACGCCGTCAAGGAAGCCCAGGTGGAGGTCGGCCTCGGACCGCTCCACACGCAGTTCGACGACAAGGGCTACGCGTACACGAGCATCTTCCTCGACTCGGTGGTCAGCCGGTGGAGCCTCGGTCCTCCCTACAAGGAGGGCGACGAGGCATGGAAGCTCGTCGGACGGATCCCGATCAACTACAACGTCGGCCACATCGCGGCCGCCGAAGGTGACACCGTCAGCCCTGACGGCAACTACCTGGTGTCCCTCAACAAGTGGTCGATCGACCGGTTCCTGCCACCCGGGCCGCTGCTCCCGCAGAACCTGCAGCTCATCGACATCGACCAGCCGCCGATCAACCCGACGGTGGACGTCGGCGGAACCGATCCGAACGGGATGCAGCTCCTGTACGACATGCCCTTGGCTCTCGGCGAGCCGCACTACGCCCAGATCATCAAGGCCGACAAGCTCGAGGCGAACACCTTCGAGATCTATCCCGAGATCGGATGGGATCCGGCCAAGATGGCGGTCGACCCGGATGCTCCGGTCGCAGGGAACGAGCGGGTGGAGCGCAACGGCAACACCGTCGAGATCTGGATGACCGCCATCCGGAGCCACTACACGCCGGACCGCATCGATGTGAAGAAGGGCGACCACGTGATCTGGCACATCACGAACATCGATCTGTCCAAGGACGCCACCCACGGGTTCGCCCTCCCGGGCTACAACGTCACGTTGAGCCTGGAACCCGGCGAGACGACGACGATCGAGTTCGACGCGACCGAGAGCGGGACCTTCCCCTTCTACTGCACCGAGTTCTGCTCGGCGCTGCACCTGGAGATGGCCGGCTACTTCCTCGTCGAACCGTAAGCACCGACACCTGGAGGGGTCGCCCCGCACCGGGGCGACCCCTCCCCGACAAGGGAAAGGACACGACGATGGCGAGCCTGAGGGATCGGATCCTGGGACCGCCCGTTCCCAAGGACGAGCTGGCGGAACATGCCCCTCGGTACCGCAAGCCGATGCTGTTCTTCGGGGTGGCGGCCCTCCTCCTCGTGGTCTCGCTGTTCCTCCCCTATTGGATCCTGAAGCTCCAGGCGCCGCAGTTCCCCGACGGCCTCACGGTGAGCGCGTACGTGAACCGCCTCGAGGGCGACGTGGAGATCCTCGAAGGGCTGAACCACTACGTCGGCATGCCGTCGTTCGAACACGGAGCCGTGCTCGAACGGTCGGTCTCGATCATCGCCATCATTGTGCTCGCCGGACTGTTGCTGGCGGCGTTCTTCATCCACAGCCGCTGGGTCGTCCTCCTCGCCCTCCCGGCGCTGTTGTTCCCCCTCGCGTTCCTCGCAGATCTCCAGTTCTGGTTGTGGAGGTACGGCCACAGCCTCGACCCCCGAGCGCCCCTGGCCAACGCCGTGGGAGAGTTCACTCCACCGATCTTCGGCCCCGCGAAGATCGCCCAGTTCCACACCCTGGCGCTTCCCGGCCCCGGCTTGATCCTGGCGTTCATCGCCTCCGTCCTGGTCGGCTTCGGTCTGTACCACCACCGCAAGGCCTACAAGCCGCTCCTCGACCGGATCCTCGCCGAGGAGCACGCCAACCCATGAGAACCCGGATCGTGACGATCGCCCTCCTCGCCTGGGGGCTCGTCTCCGTAGCCCCTTCCCTGGCGGCGCAGGAGCCAACCGACCTTCAGGCGCTCATCGACGACGCGGCCCCCGGAGCCGTCCTGGACCTGGCCGCCGGCACCTACCGAGGCGGGGTCACGATCGACAAGCCGCTCACCATCCGCTCGGACGGCGCCGCGGTCATCGATGGAGGCGACGACGATACCGTCATCACGGTCGAGGCTCCGGACGTCACGCTCGAAGGTCTCGTCGTTCGCGGTTCGGGCGACACGTTGGACCGCGAGGACTCCGGGATCTACGTCAAGGCACCACGCGTCCGGATCGTCGACAACCGCCTCGAGGACGTCCTCTTCGGCATCTTCCTCCACCAGGCTCCCGACTCGGTGGTCGAACGGAACGTCATCGGAGCCAAGGACGTGTTCGTCGCCCGTCGCGGCGACGGGATCCGGCTCTGGGAGTCGCATCGAACGGTCGTCGCCGACAACGTCGTCGACGGAGGCCGGGACGCCGTGTTCTGGTTCTGCGACGACCTCGAGATCCGCGGGAACCGGATCTCGAACGGCCGGTACGGGTTGCATTTCATGTACAGCGACCGGGCGCTGGTCGAAGCCAACGCACTGATCGACAACAGCGTCGGTTCCTTCCTCATGTACAGCAAGGACCTCGTGCTCCGCCGCAATCTCATCTCCGGGAACAACGGACCGAGCGGCTACGGCGTCGGCCTCAAGGACATGGACGGAGCGAGGCTCGAGGACAACCTCCTCGTCGGGAACCGGGTCGGCGTGTTCCTCGACAACTCGCCCCAGACCGTGGGCATCGAACAATGGTTCCGGGGCAACCTGTTCGCGTACAACCAGATCGGCGCCCTCTTCCTCCCGTCGGTCAAGAACAACGTCTTCTGGGAGAACTCCTTCGTCGACAACACCGTGCAGGTCACCGTCCAAGGCGGCGGTCGCTTCTCCGGCAACCGATGGACGAACGACGGCGTCGGGAACCACTGGTCGGACTACGCCGGCTACGACGCCGACGGCGACGGGATCGGAGACGTTCCCTACCGTCTCGACGACCTCTACGACCACCTCCTCGATCGGAACCCCGAGATCATGTTGTTCAGCGAGACGCCGGCGGCACGCGCCCTCGATCTGGCCGCCCGGGCGTTCCCGGTCATCAAACCCCGGCCCAAGGTCGAGGATCCGGCGCCGCTCATCCGCCCGCCCGCTCCGCCGGAGCCGCCGTTCGATCTCGGGGTCCAACCGAGCGCGACGTTGCTGGTCGGCTCCATCGCCATGATGGCATTCGCCGTCGTGGTCGTGCTCTCCACCCGTCGAAGGAGGTCCCTGTGATGATCCACATCGAGGAGTTGACGAAGCGCTACGGCAACCTGACCGTGCTCGACCGGTTCGCCATGGACGTCGCCGAGGCCGAAGCCGTCGCCTTGTGGGGTCCCAACGGCGCGGGCAAGACCACGGTGGTTCGTTGCATCCTCGGTCTCGTCGACTACGACGGAACGGTCGAGGTCGACGGGCTCGACGCCGTGTCCCGCGGCAAGGCGGTCCGAAGCCGGGTCGGCTACGTCGCCCAGGAGCTCTCCTTCTACGACGAGATGGCGGTCGTGGACGTCCTCGACTTCTCGGCGTCGCTGCGCGGGTTCGGTACCGAACGGGTCGACGAGGTCATCGACCTGTTCCATCTCGGCGATCACCGGCTCAAGCGGATCGCGGAGCTCTCCGGCGGACTCAAGCAGCGGCTCGCCCTCGCCTCGGCGCTCATCCCCGACCCGCCCATCCTCCTCCTCGACGAACCGACGTCGAGCCTCGACGCCCACAGCCGGGAGGAGGCGATCGAGCTCTTCGAACGGCTTCGCGACGAAGGTCGCACGATCCTCCTCACCACCCACCACATGGAGGAGATGGGCATGCTGGTCGACCGGGTGATCGCCATGGAGGGCGGTCGGATCGTCACCGAATGCGCTCCGGCGGCGCTCGCCGACGAACTCGGGCTCCGTGTCTGGTTGCACATCCTCGTCGATGCCGAGAACACCGCCAAGGCGCAAGAGGCCCTGGCGGCCGACGGGTTCGACTCTCGCCTCAACGCGGCAGGGATCGTCGTCGAGGTGCCGGCGCAACGGAAGGGAGAGGCCCTCAAGGTGCTGTATCGCGCCGGGGTGGAGATCGAGGACCTGGAGGTGTGGTCATGACCGCGATCGTCGCGCCCAACGCCGAACGCGTCGCCGACGTCCCGGAGCGGGCGCAGCGACGTGCGATCGTCGCCATCGCCCGCAAGGAGCTCGGCGATGCCGTTCGGAGCCGCTGGTTCTGGATGTGGGCCATCGCCTTCGCCCTCCTCGCGGCCGTCCTGGCGAGCGTCGCCCTGCCCGGATCCCGCATCGCGGGCTCGGCCAGCTTCGGACGGACCGCGGCGTCGCTCGTCGCCCTCGTCCAGATCATCGTTCCGCTCATGGGGCTGACCCTCGGTGCCCAGAGCATCGCCGCCCAGCGCGAGAGCGGCGCCCTCCGGTTCCTCCTCAGCCACCCGGTCAACCGCACCGAGGCCTTCTGGGGCATCCATCTCGGCCTCTCGGTCGCCCTGCTGGCGGCGGCATCGGCGGGCTTCGGCGCCGCCGGTCTGGTCACCGCCATCCGCAGCGGGGGCGCCCAGGCCGGCGCGTTCCTGCGCATCACGGTGCTGGCGTGGGTCCTGGTGATCGCGATGTTGGGCGTCGGGATGCTGATCAGCGTGTTCGCCCGTCGAGCGTCGGCGGCGCTCGGGATCGCGGTGTTCGTATGGCTGGCCTTCGTGTTCCTCGGCGACCTCGGGCTCATGGGGACCGCAGTCGCCACCCGGATGCCCGTCGACGCCCTGTTCTTCGCCACGGTGGCGAACCCGATCGAAGCGTTCCGTCTCGCCGCCCTCGGTTCCTTCGTCGGGTCGCTCGACATCCTCGGACCCTCCGGTACCTACGCGGTCGATGCGCTCGGACCGGCGCTCATGCCCGTCATCGTGGGCGTCCTCGTCCTCTGGATGATCCTCCCCGCCGTCGGCGCCTGGATCCGCTTCCGCACGGCGAAGGACGTGTGACGTGACCCGTACGGCGCTCCTCCTCCCGATCGTTGTCATCTCCCTGCTCGCGGCCGGCTGTGCCCGGTCGGGACCGAGCACCGGGCCGCCCGAGATCGCCTACGGCCGGGACCTCTGCGTCGAATGCGGGATGATCATCTCCGAACCGAGGTTCGCCGCCGCCTACCGACTCCCGGACGGGACCGAGGCGAAGTTCGACGACCTCGGCGGCCTGCTCATCCACGGCCACGAGACCGGCGAGCTCGACGAAGCGACCGTATGGGTCCACGACTACGACACCGAGGAGTGGATCGAGGCCGAGGCTGCGTTCTACGTCGTGACCGGAACCGGCGCGACCCCGATGGGGTACGGCATCTTCTCGTTCGCCGACCGGGCGACAGCCGAGCGGTTCGCGGCCGAAGCGGACGGGGCGGTCATGACCTGGGAGGAGCTCACGGCGATCCCCACCGACCAGATCGGGACCTCTGGATCACACCCCTGAGCGCCCGACCTCACGGGCGAGCTCCTCGGCGGTGACGACCCGGCGGGTGGCGAGACGACGCCCCGCCACCCCGTGGTGGTAGGCGGCCGAACGGGCCGCCTCCTCGATCGGCGACCCGGCCGCCGCGAAGGCGCCGATCATCCCTGCCAGCACGTCGCCGGTCCCGATCGTCGCCAGCTCCGGTCCGCCGCTGGTGATCGCCCAACGCCGGCGTCCGAGTACGAACGTGGGATTGCCTTTGAGGAGCACGACGGCGCCGGTCGCCGCGACCAGCTCGAGGGCGGCCCGGTACGACGCGGGACGACCGGCGAACCGCTCGAACTCGCCCGCATGGGGAGTGATCACGATCGGCCCATCCCGCTCCAACAGGACGCCGGGCGACGACAGCGCGTTGATGCCGTCCGCATCGAGAACCACGGGACCTGACCATCGTCGGAGCAACTCGACCACGAAGGTCTCCGGCACCGAACCGAGGCCGGGCCCGACGACGAGGCTGTCGTACCGATCGACGTGGGCCAGGATCCCCGAGGCGTCACCGCCGAACCGGGACCCCTCTTCAGCCGCCACGGTCAGCAGGCCTGGACGCATCGCGGCGTACAGCGGCTGGAGGTCTTCGGCGCAGGCGATGCCGACCGCACCGGCGCCGGCATGCAGCGCACCGTCGGCGGCCAGCACCGCGGCACCCGTCGTCCCCGGCGCTCCCCCGACCACCAGCACCGAGCCCGCCGACCACTTGTGGGCGGTTCGGGGCCGGACCGGGCGGGGGGCGTCCACTTCCTCCGCCACGAGGAACTCGGGACGCTCGCCGGCCAGGCCGATGTCCACGACATCGATGCGACCGCACCGGTCGGGACCCTCGCCGAGGAGCTGACCGGTCTTGAAGGCATGGAACGTGACGGTCCTGGCGGCGGTGAAGGCCGGACCGGCGACCTCGCCGGTGGCAGCGTCGAGGCCCGAGGGCACGTCGACGGCCAGCACCGGGACAGGGAGCTCGGTCCATGGGTGCAGCGCCTCGGGAAGCACCCCGTGGAAGCCGGTCCCGAACACCGCGTCGATCACCAGATCCCAGTGCCGGTCGGGGCGACCCAGCGGCTCGACGACGACCCCGGATCGCACCGCGGCGGTCGCTGCTCTGCGCGCAGGCGAGAAGTCACCCTTGGGGAACCCGACTGACCGGACGGTGACCTGTGCACCCCGCCGCGCCAGGTAACGTGCGGCGACGTACCCGTCGCCACCGTTGTTGCCGCGACCGGCCAGCACGACGACCTTCGATCCGTATCCGATCCCCATCTCGGCGGCCACCCGAGCGACCCCGAATCCGGCCCGGTCCATGAGGATGTCGACGGGAACGACCGACTCGGCATCCAGACGGGCCGCCTCCTCCGGCGTGATGACGGGTTTCACGGCGAGTGCTCCGCCAGCGACACCGCGAACACGAGGGCCTGCGAATCGGTGTGGGTGATGGTGATCTTCACGTCGACGACCCCCAACATGGACGCACGCTCCAGCGCGGTCCCGGCCAGCCGCACCCGCGGTGGCCCGCCGCCGGTGATCTCGATGTCGGTCCACCGCAGGCGGCGCCAGCCGGTCCCTAGGCTCTTCATGACCGCCTCCTTACCGGCGAACCGGGCAGCCAGACGGGCGGACGGGTCAACGAAGCGGTGGGCGTACGCCCATTCATGATCGGTGAAGCAGCGTTCCTTGAACCGCTCGCCGTACCGGTCGAGGAGACGACGGACGCGGCTCACCTCGGCGAGGTCGACGCCCAGCCCGACGATCTCCACGGCGCTCCCTTCGGGTGATCTACTCGACGGTGACCGACTTCGCCAGGTTCCTCGGCTGATCGATGTCGTGACCCCGCAGCCGGGCGACATGGTACGCGAGGAGCTGGAGCGGAACGACGGCGGTGACCGGAGCGAGCAGATCCTCGCCCTCGGGGATCCGGAGGACGACGTCGGCGAACTTCCCGATCTCGGCGTCCGTGTCGTAGGCGACGGCGATCACCCGCGCACCTCGCGCCTTGACCTCTTGGACCGCAGACAGCGTCTTGTCGTACACGTCGCGCTGGGTGATCACCACGATGACCGGCACCCCCTCGGTCACCAACGCCAGCGTGCCGTGCTTGAGCTCGCCGGCCGGCATCGCCTCGGAATGCAGGTAGGAGATCTCCTTCAGCTTCAACGATCCCTCCATGGCGACGGCGTAGTCGAGGCCGCGCCCGATGAAGTAGACGTCGTCGGCGTCCACCATCGACTCGGCCGCCGCCATCACGTCCTTCTCGCTCCGCAGGACCTCTTCGACCATCTCCGGCAAGCGGCGAAGGCCGGCGGTGACCCGCCGGGCGACCTCCTCGTCGAGGACACCCCTCGCCCGGCCGAGGCGCAGCGCCAGCAGGTACTGGCCGATGAGCATCGCCAAGTAGGCCTTCGTCGACGCCACCGAGATCTCCGGACCGGCGCGGGTGTACACGATGTCGTCGGCGTCCCGGCTCAGGGTGCTCCCGACGACGTTCGTGAGAGCCAGCACGCGAGCCCCCAACTCGCCGGCCAGGCGGGCAGCGGCCAAGGTGTCGGCGGTCTCCCCCGACTGCGAGATCGCCACCGCCAGGTCCCCCGGCGCGACGAGCGGATCGCCGTACCGCATCTCGTGCGCGTACTCGACTCGGGTGGGGATCCGCAACGTTCGGCGGAACACCTCGGCACCGACGAGACCGGCGTGGTACGCCGTCCCGCAGGCGGTGATCCACAGCGTCCCGATCCCACGGGCGAAGTCGTCGTCGAACGCCGCGTCCTCGAGGACCACCCGATCGTCCTCGAGCCGCCCGGCGATGGTCTCGGAGACGACGGACGGCTGCTCGTGGATCTCCTTCAGCATGAAGTGCTCGAACCCGGCCTTCTCGGCCTGTTCGGCGTCCCACGACACGTGGAAGACCTCCCGCTGCACCGGATCGCCCGAGATCGTCTCGATCGACGCCCCGTCGGCGTCGATGACCACCAGCTCGTCGTCCTCCACGATGAGGAAGTCGCGGGTCCGATGGAGGACGGCCGGGATGTCCGACGCCAGGTAGTTCTCTCCGTCGCCGAGGCCCACGACGAGGGGGCTGATCTTGCGGACGGCGACGATCGTGCCCGGCTCGGCCTTCGCCATCACCACCAGGGCGTACGCGCCCCTGGCGCGGGCGACGGCCTTGCGCACCGCGGCCACGAGATCGCCGTCGTACTCGGAGGCGACGAGATGGGCGAGGACCTCGGTGTCGGTGTCGGAGGCGAACGATGCTCCCGACGCTTGCAACTCCTCACGCAACGCGTAGAAGTTCTCGATGATGCCGTTGTGGACGACGACGAAATCGCCGGTCGGATCCGCGTGGGGATGAGCGTTGCGATCCGACGGCGGACCGTGGGTGGCCCAGCGGGTGTGCCCGATGCCGGCGTTGCCGGCGATCGGCTCCGAGTCGATCAGCGCGGCCAGGCGCTCGATCTTCCCTTCGGCCTTGCGGATCTCGATCCCCCCACCGGCCACGGCGATGCCCGCCGAGTCGTAGCCGCGGTACTCGAGCCGGGTGAGCCCGTCGAGCAGTATCGGGGCCGCCTGCTGGGGCCCAACGTATCCCATGATCCCGCACACGGCGCGACCTCCCATCGTCGAGGGGGTCGGAGGAGCGGGAACGGGATGGGTCCCGTTTCACACCGATGCGGCCTCTGTGCCGGGATCGCTCCCGGTTTTGCTCCGCATCGTCACGACCGTGAACGGCCGAGAGGGCATCCGCCGACGGTTCGATACTCCCTCTTCCTCGTCTCCTCACCCTGGGGATGAGGGCAGGCGCTCCAGAGACAGCTCGTCCGACCCGGCTTCGGTTGTGACCCCAGGTTACCCGAGGATCCGTCGAAGGCCTCAGTGCCGTCCGATCCGGCGACCGACGACCTCCGCGATCGAATCGGCGACCGTCGCCGCCTGGTCCTCGGACGGTGCTTCGACCATGACCCGGACGAGCGGTTCGGTGCCCGACGCCCGCACGAGGACGCGGCCGTGATCGCCCAGCGTCCGCTCCCCCTCGGCGATCGCCTCGGCGATCTCGACGTCCTCTCCGAGACGATCCTTGTCGGCAACCTCCACGTTGCGGAGGACCTGCGGATAGACCGTCATGACCTTGCGCAGCTCCCGCAGCTCCCGGCCGGTGGCCGCCATGACCTCCATGAGACGCAGCGCCGTGCGGAGCCCGTCGCCCGTCGTACGATCCTCGAGTAGCACGTGTCCCGACTGCTCACCGCCGATCACCGCTCTCGTCCGTCGCATCGCCTCCAGGACGTAGCGGTCGCCCACCGCGGTCTGGATCACCTCGACGCCGATCGCCCGCATCGCCTCGTGGAACCCGAGGTTGGACATCACCGTGACGACGACCGTGTCGCTCTGCAGCCGTCCCTGTTCGTGCAGCCAGTTGGCGAAGATCGCCATCAACACGTCCCCGTCGACGACCTCGCCGTCCTCGTCGACGGCGATCAGTCGATCCGCATCGCCGTCGAAGGCGAGCCCCACCCTCCCCCGCGCCACGGCGGCGACCGCCTCGGGCCGGGTGGCACCGCAGCCGTCGTTGATGTTCATCCCGTCGGGTTCGTCGTTGATGATCTCGACGGTCGCTCCGACCCTGTCGAACAGCAACGGGGCAGCCCGGAAGGCGGCACCGTTGGCGCAGTCGACGACGAACTCCAGCCCTCGCATGGAGTACCGGACCGTCGCCGCGAGCCGGTCCACGTAGCGTTCGGTGGCGTCCGCCATCACGGTCTGGATCCCCACCGCCGAACCGACGGGGACACCGGTGCGGCGGTCACTGCGATAGGCCGCCTCGATGGCGGCCTCCTCCTCGTCGGACAGCTTCGTCCCGTTCCGTCCGAAGAACTTGATCCCGTTGTCCTCGGCGGGATTGTGCGACGCGCTGACCATGACGCCGAAACCGGCGTCGATGTCGCGACCGAGCCGCGAGACGGCGCCGACGGGCACGATACCGAGATCGACGACGTCGACACCGACCGAGTTGAAGCCGGCCATCAAGGCCGCGGCGAGCATCGGGGACGACCGTCGAGGGTCGCGGCCGATCGCCACCGGGAGATCGGTCATCGCGCCGGCCGCCCTGGCCAGCCCGACCGCGAGGTCGACGGTCAGTTCCGAGTTGGCCCGGCCTCGCACGCCGTCGGTGCCGAACAACGTCCGTTCGGTCATGGATGGACCCCTTCCGCCGCTCGGCCCGGCCCCATCGCCTCGACGACCGACGCTCGGACGCCCGTCAACGCTTCGTGAACTGCGGTGCCCTTCGGGCCTTGCGGAGCCCGTACTTCTTGCGTTCGACGACGCGAGCGTCGCGGGTCAGCATGCCTTCACGCTTCAGCGCGGGACGCAGGTCCGGATCGATCGCCACCAACGCCCGAGCGATGCCGAGGCGAAGCGCATCGCTCTGGCCCGTCGGTCCGCCACCTTCGAGCTTGGCGTGAACGTCGTAGCGGCCTTCGGCGTTGACGACCTTGAACGGCTCCTTGACCCTGATCTGGTGGGTCGGCTCGGGGAAGTACTCCTCGAGCTCCTTGCCGTTGAGCACCATCTTGCCGTCCCCGTGGTAGAGGCGGACACGCACGACCGATCGCTTGCGGCGGCCGGTCGCCTGGGTCAGCGGTTTCGGCTTGGCCATCAGGAACCGACCTTTCCGTAGCTGATCTCGAGCGGCTCGGGCGATTGGGCTCCGTGGGGATGGTCCGGACCGCCGTACACCTTGAGCTTCTTGATGATCTTCCGACCGAGCTTGTTCTTCGGGAGCATGCCTCGGACGGCGGACTCCACGAGACGCTCGGGGTACTTCCGTCGCACCTCGCCGAGGGCCTCGGCGCGGAGCCCACCCGGGTAGCCCGAGTGTCGGTAGTAGACCTTGTCGGTCTCCTTGTTGCCCGAGACGCGGATCTTGGCGGCGTTGACCACGATCACGAAGTCGCCGCCGTCCACGTGGGGGGCGAACGTCGGCTTGTGCTTGCCCCGGAGGATCTTGGCGATCTCCGACGCCAACCGGCCGAGGGGCGCGTCGGTCGCGTCCACCACGTACCAGGTGCGTTCGATGTCCGCCGGCGTGGGCGTGAACGTTCTCTGCAGTTTGGCTCTCATCAGGTCCTCGGGAGACGCGGCGTGAAGACACTCCCGAGACGAGGTCCGGGAGCGGTGCCCTATGCTATCGGCTCCGCCGTTCAATGACCAACCGGAGCGTCGCCGATGGCCCGAACACCACCCCATGGAGCCACGCTCACGATCCACGGCGCCGCCGGAGAGGTCACCGGCTCGTGCCATCTCCTGGAAGCCAACGGCGTCCGCATCCTCGTCGACTGTGGGATGTTCCAAGGCAGCGACGACCTCGAACACGACAACGAGCAACCCTTCGGCTTCGACCCGGCAGCCATCGACGTGCTCGTGCTCACCCACGCCCACCTCGACCACTGCGGCCGGATCCCCCTGCTGGTCAAACGCGGGTTCCGAGGCGAGATCGTGGCCACCTCGGCCACCAGGGAGCTCGCCGAGCTGGTCCTCCTCGACGCCGCCAAGCTCCAGGAGGAAGACGCCGAACGCGACGCCCGCAAAGCCCGCAGGGAGGGCAGGGAGCCGAAGGAGCCGCTCTACACCACCGCGGACGCCGCCTGGGCGATGGGGTTCTTCGGCCGCAACGCCACCTACGGTGAGGCGATCCGGATCGGCCCCGGCATCGACGCCACGTTCCTCGACGCCGGCCACATCCTCGGCTCCGCCACCGTCGTGGTCGACGTCACCACCGGCGACGAGGTGCGCAGGATCACCTTCTCGGGGGACATCGGCAACCACGGGCGGCCGATCATGCGGGACCCCACCCCACCTCCGCCGTCGGACTACGTCGTCATGGAGTCGACCTACGGGGACCGCCGCCACAAGTCGGTGCAGGCGTCGGTGACCGAGCTGTACGAGGCGATCGACGACACGCTCCGGCGCGGCGGCAACGTCATCATCCCCACCTTCGCCCTCGAACGGGCCCAGGAGGTCCTCTACTTCATCCGCGAGGCGTGCGAGGACGGGCGACTCCCCCGCGCGATGCCCGTCTACCTCGACTCCCCCATGGCGATCAGCGCCACCGAGATCTACCTCCACCACCCCGAAGCGGTCGATCCCGATACGTACCGTCAACTTCAGAAAGGCGACGACCCGTTCCGGCCACCGGGCCTCCAGATGACCCGCGACGTCCAAGCCTCGATGCAGATCAACCACGTGCACGGCGGTGCCGTGATCCTGGCGGGCTCCGGCATGGCGACCGGCGGGCGCGTGAAGCACCACCTCAAGCACAACCTGTGGCGGGAGGAATGCAGCGTCGTGTTCGTCGGCTATGCCGCCAAGGGGACGCCGGCGAGGGCGATCATCGACGGAGCCGACGAGATCCGGCTGTTCGGCGAGGAGATCAAGGTTCGGGCTCGCATCTACACCATCAACGGCTTCTCCGCGCACGCCGACCACGACGAGCTCATCGAATGGGTCTCCCATGCCGGCACACCGCGTGAGGTGTTCCTCGTCCACGGGGAACGTCACCGGGGCATGGACGCCCTCGCCCACGATCTGCGCGCCAAGGGCTACCGGGTCGGCGAACCCAAGGCCCACCATCCCTACCGACTGACGTAGCCGTCAACGGTCGGCGAGCCACGCCGGCGGCCGCAGCTCCTCGCCTGGATACCCCACCCCGACCAGCGTGAGGCCGTGCGCGGGAGCAGCTCCCTTCGCCCTGGCCCGGTCCCGCGCCGCCAGGATGGCCGGCACGTCGTCGACGGCGACCCGGCCCCGTCCCACCTCGAGCGACAGGGCCACGATCGAACGCACCATCTGATGGCAGAAGGAACTCGCCCCGATCGACAGCTCGACGATGTCACCCACCCGTCGCCATCCCGCCCACCGGACCTCCCGCACCGTCACCTTCCCCTCACGGTTGCGACAGAACGAGGCGAAGTCGTGCTCCCCCACGAAGGCACCCATGGCCCGGTCCATCGCGTCGGCGTCGAGTCGCGTCGGGAAGTGCAACGTGGTGCGAGCGGCGAACGGATCGGGCGCCTCCCGATCGAGGATCCGGTAGCGATAGGCGCGGCCGGTGGCGGAGAACCGGGCATGGAACCCGTCGGGGACGAACGCCGCTCCCAGGACCGCGATCTCGGGCCCCAGACGCCGGTTGAGCGATCGGCGGATCCGGTCGAGATCGACGGGACCGGGGGTCACGAACGAGACCACCTGGCCGTCGGCGTGGACGCCTCGGTCGGTCCGTCCGGCGACGACGGTCTCGAGCGGCGAGACGAACGGCGCGAGCGCGTCCTCGAGCTCCCCCTGCACCGTCCGCACCCCCGGCTGGCGGGCGTAGCCGTGGAAGTCGGTGCCGTCGTAGGCGAGGTCGAGGCGGACGGTCGACATCGCCGTCAGAAGACGATCCCGCCGCTGAAGATCGCCGACACGATGATCCAGCCGATGAGGCCGAGCACGGCCGACGCAGCCGCCTTCTCGAGGGGCAGGTCGGCCACGTAGTGGACGCCGTAGGCGACGATGGCCAGCAGCCACACCGCGCCCAGGATGAACGAGAGGAGCCCCGCCGACGGCAGCAAGCGAGTCGTGAACAACAACAGGAGCAACGTCGGGTAGGCGAAGCCGGCGATGCGCAGCACCGTGGCGTACCCGAGATGGCCCGAGAACAGGTACCGACTGGCCGCGTAGGTGATCCCCGAATAGACGAGCCAGAAGACGATGGCGCTCAGCAAGGACCCGATGACCTGGTTGAATCCCAACGCCAGCCCGAAGAGCGACTGACCGTTCCCGAGCAGCAGAAGGATCTGGGTGACCACGACCAGGATGAGCCCGTCGCCGGTGGCCCGGTCGTTCAGGTCCATCCACACGAAGGCGTCACGCTCGAAGCGCAACGTCTGCAGTAGGCGATGAAGCACGGCTCCCACACGGGACTCCCTGTCGCTGGCCGGTCAGGTTACCGGGGCGGAAGCTCCTAGCCTCGTCTTCGATGACCGACCGACCCGATCTCGACCACCGGCGCAACGGGCTCATCGCTTCCTTGGAACGGTTCGTCGACGACCCCGAGGTGCGAGACCGCATGCTGGCGCTGGCCACGACGAACCGGCACCCGTGTTCCCGGTCGTTGTTCGTACCCGGACACTTCACGGCGTCGGGCTTCGTCCTTTCTCCCGATCGCCGTTCGGTCCTCCTCATCGAGCATCGGCGGCTCCGTCGATGGCTCCAGCCCGGAGGGCACATCGATCCGTCCGATCGCTCTCCCGAGGCGGCGGCTCGCCGGGAGGTCGCCGAGGAAACGGGCGTCGCCGACCTGACCCTCCTCGTCGACGGGCTCTTCGATCTCGACATCCACCCGATCCCGCCCCGATCGAACGAGCCCGAGCACGAGCACTTCGACCTCCGCTACGCGTTCGTCGCGGCGAGCGGCGACCTCCGGGTGGACCCGGAGGTCGCCGACGCCCGCTGGGTGCCCTTCGGTGAACTCGATCCGTACGACCTCGACCGATCGACCCGACGCGCCATCGGCCGCCTCGCTTCCTTCGGCGCCTGAGTCTCGGGAACGACGAACTCCTGCAGGGCACGGGTCGCTGCGGGTATGCTGCGGCGGTGTCCGATGCAGGCGCACCGGATGCGCGGGAACGGTTGGACGAGGAGGAGCACATGGGCAAGAACGTCGACCCGGACAAGGTCGCCTTCGACCGACGCAAGTTCCTCACCACGGCTGGCGTTGCCGCCGTCGGTGGGATGACCTTGGCGATCGCAGGGTGTTCGGCCAACGAGGCGAGCGACGCGGCGGCTTCCGACAGCAGCCTGCCGACGATCGAGTGGGACATGGCAACGAGCTGGCCGCGAGGCCTCGACACGATCTTCGGCGGTGCCGAGACGTTCGCCGAGACGGTCAAGATGCTCAGCGGCGGCAAGTTCACGATCAACGCCCGCGAGGCGGGCGAGCTCGTCGGCGGCCTCGAGGTGCTGCCGTCGGTGCAGGAAGGCGGCGTCAAGGCCGGGCACACGGCCTCGTACTACTACATCGGCAAGAGCCCGATCACCGCCTTCGGGACCACGCTGCCGTTCGGATTCACGAGTCGCCAGCAGAACGCCTGGTTGTACGAGGGCGGCGGCCTGAAGATGCTCCAGGACCTCTACGCCGAGAAGTTCAACACGATCCAGTTCCCCGCCGGGAACACCGGCACCCAGATGGGTGGCTGGTTCAACAAGGAGATCAACAACGTCGGCGATCTCCAAGGGCTCAAGATGCGGATCCCGGGTCTCGGCGGCAAGGTGATGGAGAAGCTGGGGGTCCTCGTCCAGGTCCTGCCGGGCGGTGAGATCTTCCAGGCGCTCCAGACGGGCAACATCGACGCCACCGAGTGGGTGGGACCCTACGACGACACGAAACTCGGGTTCAACGAGGTCGCCAAGTTCTACTACTACCCGGGTTGGTGGGAGCCGGGCCCGTCCCTCGAGGTCCAGATCGGGCTCAACGAGTGGAACAACCTCCCCGAGGAGTACCAGGCCATCGTCGAGGCCGCGGCGTACGTGGCGAACATGACGATGATGGCCCGGTACGACGTCCGGAACCCCGAGGCCCTCCAGGAGATCATCGACGGCGGCAACGTCACGATCCTGCCCTTCCCCGACGAGGTCATGGCCGCGTCGAAGGAAGCCGCCGATGAGCTCATGGATGAGATGAAGGGACAGGACGCCGACTTCGCCGCGGTGTTCGAGCAGTGGGACGCGTTCCGCAAGTCCAGCTACCAGTGGCTCGGTCTCGCCGAACTCGGCATGCTCCAGACGAGCACCCTGCAGACCTGACCCGCGACCGACGAGAACCACGTGGGGGCGGCCGTTCGGCCGCCCCCACGTCGCGTCGGGATCCTTCGGGGCGGGGCACCGGGAGCGGACACCCCTCGACGACCGCGAGCGTGTCAGGTGGTGGCGCGCGAGAGCTGGACGAGCCAGTCGACGGTGATCGGGAACAGCATCACGATGACGAGCGCCACCCCCTGGAGGGCCATGAACGGTAACGCGCCCTTGTGGATGTCCCCGGTCTTCACTTCAGGTGGTGCCACCGATTGGAGGTAGAACAACGAGAAGCCGACCGGCGGCGAGATGAACGCCATGTTGAGGTTGATGGCGACCAACACGAGGAACCAGATCAGGTTGACGTCCAGTGCGACGGCGGCGGGGATGAAGATCGGCATGGCGATGAAGGTGATCTCGATGAACTCCAGGTTGATGCCCAGGATGAAGATGGCGATCATCGACGTGATGATGAACCCCCACTTGCCGCCCGGCAGGTCCGTCAGCAGGTTCGTCGCGAACCGCTGACCCCCGAGTCGATCGAACACCAGGGCGAAGAACGTCGACGCGAACAGGATCATCAGCACCAGGGCCGTGATGTCGGCCGTCGCCCGACCCGACCCCTTGATCACCTCCCAGGTGAGGTTGCGGTTGACGAAGGCCAAGAACGCGGCGCCGAAGGCGCCCACCGCTCCGGCCTCGGTCGGTGAGGCGATCCCGAAGAAGATGCTGCCCAACACGGCGAAGATGAGCAGCAGCGGAGGCACGACCGCCACCATGGCCTTGCGGGCCAGCGCCCAGCCGTGGTGGGTTCGCTCCTCGGGCGGCATCGGCGGCGCCTTGT
Source organism: Acidimicrobiia bacterium (assembly GCA_027036355.1). GTDB lineage: Bacteria > Actinomycetota > Acidimicrobiia > Spongiisociales > UBA5794 > JALSQW01. The sequence goes on from JALVQZ010000165.1 coordinate 23,195, forward strand.
GGGGCTGGAGCACGGCGACGACGAAGGCGTACAGGGCGTAGAGACCCGACAGGATGATGCCCGGGATCAACGCCCCGAGGAACAGGTCCCCCACCGACACGCCGGCGACCCCGGCGAGCAGGACGAGCACCAGGCTCGGCGGCACGAGCTGGGCCATCGTCCCCGACCCCACGATGACTCCCGTCGCCAGCTTGTGGTCGTACCCGTGGCGCACCATGACCGGCAGGGCGAGCAGCCCCATCACGATGACGGTCGCCGCCACGACACCGGTCGCCGCCGCCAGCAGCGTCCCGACGAACACGACCGTCAACGCCAGCCCGCCTCGGATGGGCCCGAGGATCATGGCGATCGTCGTCAGGAGCTCCTCGGCGAGGCCCGACCGCTCGAAGATGGCCCCCATGAAGACGAAGAAGATGATCGCCAGGAGCGTGAAGTCCGACATCGCGCCGAACCAGCGGTTGGGGAGCAACCGGAGGAAGGTCGTGTCGATGACCCCCAGCGCCACGCCGAGGAACGTGAACACGACGGCGGTCCCGGCGAACGAGAACGCCACGGGGTAGCCCACGAGGAGCAGGACGAGGAAGAGCACGAACATGATGACGGCCAACCAACCACCCATGCCCGGCCTCCTCTACTCGATCCTCATCGGTGCTTCGTGCTCCACGGGCAGCTCCACCCAGTCCTCGTGCCCGGCGAGAACGGCGGTCAGCTTCACCATCTCGGCGAGGGACTGGAGGAACAACAGTCCGAAACCGACGAGGATCATCGCCTTGATGGGGGCCCGCGGAAGACCACTGGGGTCGGGACTGTTCTCCCAGATGGTCCAGATCTTCCACGTGGTGAAGCTGCCGGTCTGCGACGTGAACGAGCTGAGGACCCAGCTCAGGCTCACCCACAACCCGACGATGGTGAAGGGGATGAGGGCGATGATGTGGCCGATGAAGTCGATCCACACCTTGGTCCGCAGCGGCTGCTCCGCCCACCAGAAGTCGACCCGCACGTTGATCTGGTGCTTGAGGATGTAGCCGAACCCGAGCAGGAACACGAGCGAGTACATGTACCACTGCGACTCGAGCCAGTAGTTGTTGACCAGCCGGGTCTCGAGGAACCGGCCGAGGTAACGGAGCACGACGTTGGTGAAGCCGACGGTGACGACGACGATCACGATGTACGGGGTGATCGAACCGGCCTTCTCGTTGATGGTGTCGACGACCCGTTCGTAGGCGAGGGCGGCGCGCCACAATCCGGTCGCCTCCTGCCCCTTCCGTTCCGACGTCGAGGCGTCGGTCATCGGCTGCCGTCCTCCATGTGCCGAGAGACTAGACGGCGCCGAACGGCCGCGCACGCCTGCGGGTAACCTGCGGCGGACGAGCGAAGGAGCGCCGATGCGAATGGTGATCGCGACCGACCTGACCCGTGCGTCCGTGGACGCCGCCCGCTACGCGATGGCGCAGGCTCGGCGGGTCGGAGCGGATCTGATCGTCGCGCACGTGGTCGGGTCCAGCGAGATCGACACCGCCCCCGTCGCCGCCTACCGCTATCAGATCCACGAGCCCGAGCCCGACGCCCGACCCGTGGTCGACGAGTACCAGCGGGAGAAGCTCGCGGCGGTGAAACGCTGGTTCCATGAGGCCGTCGGCGACACCGACGGGGTGATGGTCTCGTACGAGATCGCCTTCGGGGACCTTCCCGAGGTGCTCCGGTCGATCGTGACGGACGCCGCCGCGGAATCCCTCACCGTCGGCGTCCGAGGCCACGACAGCGTCGGCCGGCGCCTGTCCCGGATCCTGCTGGACGCACCGGTCCCGGTCGTCGTCGTCCGCGAAGGCATCCTGGGAAGCGACTGACCGTCCGCGGATCGATCAGACGAGTTCGATGAGGGCCATCTCCGAACCGTCGCCGCGGCGAGGTCCCAGTTTGGTGATGCGCGTGTAGCCGCCCGGCCGTTCCGCGTAGCGGGGGCCGACCTCGTCGAAGAGCTTCGTGACGACCTCGGTGTCCCCGACCTTGGCGAGGACCGTGCGACGAGCATGGAGGTCGCCGCGCTTGGCCTTGGTGATCATCTTCTCGACGTACGGCCGCAGGAGCTTCGCCTTGGCCTGGGTCGTCGTCACGCGTTCGTGCACGATGAGCTGACCGGCCAGGTTCGCCAGGATCTTGCGCTGATGCGACGGGCTCCCACCGAGGCGGGGACCCTTCTTCGGCCTCGGCATCAGACGCCACCTTCGCTGTCCTGGGCGGACTTCAGCGAGAAGCCGAGCTCGTCGAGCTTGGCCGTAACCTCCTCGAGGCTCTTCTGGCCGAAGTTCGTGATGTTGAGCAGATCGTCCTCGGTCTTCTCGATGAGCTCGCCGACGGTCTGGATCTGAGCGCGGCGGAGACAGTTGCGGGGACGCTCGGACAGGTCGAGCGCCTCGATCGGCAGATCCAGGTGCTCCTGGCCGGAGATCTCCTGCTGCACCATGTCGTCGGGCACGAGCGCCTGGTAGTCGTCCATGTCGGCGATCAGCTCGAACAGGTTGCGCAACGTCCCGCCCGCCGACGACATCGCCTCCGACGGCGTGACCGATCCGTCGGTCTCGACATCGAGGACGAGCTTGTCGAAGTCGGTCATCTGCCCGACCTGGGTGCTCTCGACCCGGTACGAGACCTTCCGCACCGGCGAGAAGATCGAGTCGATCGGGATGATCCCGATGGCTTCGGCCTTCTTGTTCTTCTCCGCCGAGCGGTACCCGACGCCGCGTTCGGCGGTCATCTCCACCTCGAGCTTGCCGGAGGCCGACATCGTGGCCAGGTGCATGTCCTTGTTGACGACCTCGACGCCGGCGGGCACCTTCAGGTCGCCGGCGGTGACCTCGCCCTTGCCCTTGGCGGACAGGTACAGCGTCTGGGGCTCCTCGACGTCGATGCGGAGGACGACCTGCTTGAGGTTCAGGATGAAATCGACGACGTCCTCGACGACGCCCTCCATGGTGGAGAACTCGTGCTGGACGCCTTCGATCCGAACGGACGTGATGGCCGCACCGGGGATCCGGGACAGCAGCGTCCGACGCAGGGTGTTCCCGAGCGTGTACCCGAAGCCGGGCTCCAGCGGTTCGACGATGAACCGCGACCTGGTGTCGTTGACGCTTTCCTCTTCGATGGCGGGTCGCTGCGTGATGAGCACGGCGGACTCCTCTACTGCTCTACTGCGTGATTCGGTCTGGGCTACTGCTACTTCGAGTACAGCTCGACGACGAGCTGCTCTTGGATGTCGGTGTCGATCTGTTCCCGACTGGGGAGATCCTTGACGACGATCTTGCGCTCGTCCTTGTCGACGTCGAGCCATTCGGGAACGGGGCGATCGACGGTGTCGACCGAGTGCAGGATCGGGAGGACGTCCTTGCTGCGTTCCTTCACCGTCACCACGTCACCGGCGCGGACCTGGTAGGACGGGATGTCCACCTTCTTGCCGTTCACGAGGAAGTGGGCGTGGTTGACGAGCTGGCGGGCCTGGGGCCTCGTCGCGGCCAGCCCGGCGCGGTACACGACGTTGTCGAGCCGGGCCTCGAGGATCTGGAGGAGGTTCGTCCCGGTGATGCCCTTCCGACGGGCCGCTTCCTTGTAGTAGCGACGGAACTGCTTCTCGAGGACCCCGTAGATGTGCTTGAGCTTCTGCTTCTCACGGAGCTGCACCATGTACTGGGACTCGCGGATGCGGCCCCGGCCGTGCTCGCCGGGCGGGTACGGGCGACGATCGAAGTACTTGGCCTTGTTCTCGTCGAGGAGCTGGCGAGCTCGACGGCTGACCTTGGTTCTCGGTCCGGTGTAGCGCGCCATCGCTCAGCCCCGCTTCCGCTTCTTGGGGCGACATCCGTTGTGTGGGATCGGCGTGACGTCGCGGATGCCGGTGACCTCGATGCCCATGTTCTGGAGGGTGCGGATGGCGGTCTCGCGTCCCGAACCGGATCCCGACACGATGACGTCGACCTTGCGCATCCCCATCTCGCCGGCCTTGCGGGCAGCCTGCTCGGCGGCGACCTGGGCGGCGTACGGCGTCGACTTGCGGGAGCCCTTGAACCCCACCGAACCGCCCGACGACCAGCCCACGACCTTGCCATCGAGATCGGTCAGGGTGATGATCGTGTTGTTGAACGTGGCCTTGATGTGGGCCTGTCCGTGGTGGATGTTGCGCTTGACGCGGCGCCGTCTTCCCTGCTGTTTCGCCATTACTTCTTGACCTTCTTCTTTCCGGCGATCGGTGCCCGCCGACCCTTCCGGGTCCTGGCGTTGGTGTGCGTCCGCTGTCCACGGACGGGCAGGCCGCGGCGATGCCGCAGACCCTGGTAGGAGCCGATCTCGATCTTGCGCTTGATGTTCTGGGCGACCTCACGACGCAGATCGCCTTCGACCTCGAAGTTGGCGTCGATGAACTGGCGGATGCGCAGCACCTCGGAATCCGTGAGATCACGGACCTTCGTGCTCGGATCGATCTCGAGCGCCTCGACGATCTTGGATGCCGAGCTGCGTCCGATCCCGTAGATGTACGTGAGGGCGATATCGATCCGCTTGTCTCTTGGAAGGTCTACACCGGCGATCCGGGCCATTTCGCTCCTACCCCTGACGCTGCTTGTGCCGCGGGTTGCGCGGGCAGATGACCCACACCCGACCATGCCGCCGAACGATCCGGCAGTGCTCGCACATCTTCTTGACTGACGCTGAGACTTTCATCGGTACCTGTCGCTGATCGGTCGGGGCGGTCGGACGTCGCTCCGCCCGGAACAGGACGTTCGGGAGCGGCTCGACGGCGGTCCGCATCGACGCGTCGTCGTCTTCCTTCTGCCACACAGGAACACGGCCCGGCTCCGGGCCGAGACGGAATCATAGGGATGGCCCGAGGCTAACGGCAAATCCCGTCGATCACTCCCCGCAGCCGCTGCCGCCGTTGATCGACGTGACGAGGTCGTCGTCGCCCAGGCCGGTGGTGTAGCCCCAGAGACCGGTCGAGGGGTAGAGGAGGACGGACCAGAACCCCGTCGATGGATCGAAGGACGCCTCCTCGAGCGCCAGGTCGGGTCCGTACGCGGCGCGGAGCTCGGCGACGGTGGAGCCGACGGTGATGCCCTCCGGCGTCGCCGCCGCCGGCGGTGCGCCCGTGTACGAGAAGGCGAAGAAATGGGGTACGCCGCCGAGCCAGAAGTCGGTGTCGGCCGTGGTGAGGAACATCGACAACCCGCCCCACCGGACGACCCGCACCTCGGGCGGAGGGCACACACCGAAGGGCGAGGACAGGGCGTCCACCCAGCCCGAGTCCTCGTCGGGGGCATCGAGAACGGCCGACACCGCGGCGACCGCCTCGTCGGCGGGAAGACCGAAGTAGACCCACTCCGGGCCGGAGAAGACCCACTCCGGAGCGGCGGAGATACCCTCGCGCGTCAGGGTCACGGCGGGCGGCGCCGTCGTGGTCGTGGTGGTGGTCGTCGCGACGGAGGTCGTGGTGGTGGTCGCGGCCGTCGTCGTCGTCGGCGGCGGCGGCGTCGTCGTGGTGGTCGGCGCGGCGGTCGTGGTGGTCGGCGCCGTCGTCGTGATGGTGGGCGCCGTGGTCGTGGTGGTCGGCGCGACGCTGGTTCCGGTGTCGGCGGCCGAACCGCATGCGGCCACCAGGAGCGCGAGGACGACGAACGTTCGGATCACGGGTGACTCCCCCCTCTCGGTTCGGACGGCAGCACCCTACCGCCTCCGGTGCCGATGGGGTAGCGTTCGAGCATGCATCGGGTGGTCGTCTTCGACGTCAACGAGACCCTCCTCGACCTCGCCCCGATCCGGCGGGGCTTCGCCGAGCTGTTCGGGGACGAACGCCTCGCCGGCGATTGGTTCCGCACGCTCCTCCAGCTCTCCTTCGTCTCCGTCATCGTCGAGGACCATCGCCCCTTCACGGAGCTGGCCGCCGCCGCCTTCGACATGACGGCGCAGCGAATCGACCGCTCCGTCGATCCCGCCGAACGGGACGCGGTCCTCGGCCGGATCCGGGAGCTCCCACCCCATCCCGACGTGCTCCCCGCCATCGAACGCCTCGCCGCCGCCGGGATCCCCATGGCGGCGCTGACCAACTCGCCCCAGGCGACGGCCGAGGCACAGCTCACCAACGCCGGGATCGCCCCCTTCCTCTCGCACATCATGTCCGTCGACCTCGTCGGGCGCTTCAAGCCGCACCCCTCCGTCTACCGGACCGCCGCCGCTCGACTGGCGATCCCGATCGATCACATGGTGATGGTGGCCGCCCACGACTGGGACGTCGCCGGAGCGATGCATGCCGGCGCGGCGGGAGCGTTCGTGGCCCGACCCGGGCAGGTCCTCAGCCCGTTGCAACCCGAGCCGGCGTTCGTCGTCGCCGACCTCGGTCAGCTCGCCGACGCCCTCGGCGCCTGATCGCGGAAGGTCCCACGTCCGGGGACCGGTCGGGACGTTCGTCCCTGGTCGCCGGCCCGTGGCGATGGTTCGATGAGGGGAACGAGGAGGTGTCCCCTGATCGCCCGTTTCGATCTCTTCCCGGTCGCGTCCCCGATCCACGACGCCGCCGCGCTGGAGACGATCGTCGCCCGCTACCGCGACGTCGTCGAGCGGCTGGGCGGGCGGCTCGTCGACGTCCTCGATCCCTCCGGACCTCCGACGATGCTCTTCGTCCTCACCGGCGGCACCGAGCATCGGATCCTGGAACTGTGGGACCGTGAGCTCGGACGCCACCGCTTCGTGACCCTCGCGGCCCATCCCGACCAGAACTCCCTCCCGGCCGCCCTCGAGGCCCTGGCCCGGATCCGCCAGCTCGGCGGCCGGGGACGCATCGTGTACCTGCCCGGCCCCGATCGAGCCGCTCCGCTCCTCGACGAGGCCGTCCACGACCTCGCCGTCGACGACCGCCTGCGCAGGACCAGGATCGGTCTGATCGGCCAGCCGTCGGACTGGCTCGTGGCTTCGAATCCCGACCCGAAGATCGTGCGACGCGTCTGGGGCCCCGAGCTGGTGTCGATCGACCTCGAGCGGGTGTACGACCGGTTCTCGCCCGACGCGGCGATGGCCGCCGATCTGCTGTCGGGAGCCGCCGCATCCGATCGACCGCTCGGCGAGATGGACCGCGCCGGCGGGATCTACGACGCCCTCCGGGACCTGATCGACGAGGAACGCCTCGACTCGATCTCCCTCCGCTGCTTCGACCTGATCTCGGTCCTCGGCACGACCGGCTGCGTTGCGCTCTCCGAGCTCAACGACGAAGGCCTCACGGCAGGATGCGAAGGAGACGTGGTCTCCACCGTCGGCATGCTGTGGACGCGGCTCCTCCTCGGAACGGTCCCGTGGATGGCGAACCCTGCCCGGATCGACGTCGACGCTTCCACCGTCCTGCTCGCCCACTGCACGGTGCCCAGGAAGCTCGTCACCTCGTATCGACTCGAGACCCACTTCGAGTCGGACCGGGGAGTCGGCATCGACGGGACGATCCCGCCCGGCCCGGTGACGCTGCTGCGGATCGGCGGAAAGGAGCTCGACCGCCTCTGGCTCTCGCAAGGAACGATCGTTCCGTCGGAGCACCCCGACGGCCTGTGCCGCACCCAGATGACCGTCGAAGTGACCGAGGGCGACGGGCTCGACCAGGTCCTCGACGACCCGCTGGGGAACCACATCGTCGCCGTGGTCGGGCATCACGCGGAACGACTCCGCGCCTGGTGGCGTCGGTTCGTCGCCCCGGTCGACTGACGACGGGACCCGGCCCGCGGCCGAGACCTACTCTCCGGCGAGTCGTTCCACCGCCGCTGCGAGCCTGGCCACCTCGGCACGCAGCAACGCGATCTCGGCCTGCTCCTCGGCGACCTCCTCGCCGCCGAACATCGACGCCAGCGCTCCGGCGACGGTCCCGAGGGCGGCGAGACCGACGAGCATCATGATCACCCCTGCGAACCGACCGATCGGGGTCGTCGGGACGAGATCGCCGAACCCGACCGTCGTGAACGTGACGATCGACCACCAGAGGGTGTCCCCCAGGGTCCGGAAACCGGCCTCGGGTGGCTCGGCCCGCAGCAGGATGATCGACGACACGAACGACGACCCGGCCAGGACGATCGCCATCGGCCCGAGGCGGTCCAGCAGGAACCGCAGCCGCTCACCGAGTCGGGTCGCGGTGGCGAGCCGGAGCAGCCGGGCGAGACGGAACACCGCCAGGAACGCCGTGTTGCCGACCGCCGGCACGACGTACCAAGGGAACGTGAAGACGACGATGAACAGGTCGAACAGACCCACGCCCGAGCGCAGGTACCGGCGATCGAGACGCAGCCGCACGGCGAGGTCGACGACGAACACGGCCCATGCCGCGAGGTCGACGACGAGCAACAGGCCGATCCGGCCGGCCGGGAGCACCACGGCGGCGACGAGCGGAGCCAGCGCCGCGACGACGATGGGCCCCCGCGCGCGCCGATCCCAGCGAACGAGCGCCTCGGAGGGTGCGGCCATGCGGGCGAGGATATCGACGACGCCGGCGCCGCCAAAGGACCCGGCGTCAGAGCAGGACCGGCTCGGGGAGCGTCGACACCTTCGGTCCCTCGGGGGTGATGAGCACGGTGTGTTCGAAGTGCGCCGACAGGCTCCCGTCGGCGGTCACCACGGTCCATCCGTCGTCGAGCACGGCCGTTTCGGCGCCGCCGAGGTTGAACATCGGCTCGATGGCCAGGGCCCATCCCTCCTTCAGCTTCATCCCCTTGCCCGGCTTGCCGTAGTTGGGAACGTTGGGCGCCTCGTGCATCTGGCGCCCGATCCCGTGGCCGATGTACTCGCGCACGACACCGTAGCCGTGAGGTTCGGCGGTCGTCTCGATCGCGTGCCCGATGTCCCCGAGACGGTTACCCGCCTTGGCCTGCCGGAGCCCGTTCCACAGCGCCTGTTCGGTCGCCACGAGCAGCTCCCGCACCTCGTCGGGCACCTCCCCGATCGCCATCGTGAAGGCGGCATCGCCATGCCATCCTTCGTAGATGGCGCCGGCGTCGACCGACAGGATGTCACCTTCCCGGAGCCGGTAGTCGCCCGGGATGCCGTGCACGATGATGTTGTTCGGCGACGTGCAGATGGTCGCCGGGTAGCCGTGGTAGCCCAGGAACGACGGCCGGCAACCGTGTTCGCCGATGACCTCGGCGGCGATCGCGTCGAGTTCCTTCATCGACACGCCCGGTTCGGCAGCCCGACGCACGGCTTCGTGAACCGCCGCGACGCACCGACCGGCGACCTCCATCTTGGCGAAGTCGTCGGCGGACTTGGTGGTGATGACCTTGGTTCCGAGGCTCATGGGGTTCTCGCGAGGGTGAGGACGATGCGGGCGAACACGTCCTCGATGGTACCGACCCCGTCGACCCTGACGACACGGTCGCCGTAGTGATCGACGAGCGGTTCGGTCTCCTCGCGATACACCTGCAGCCGCCGCCGGATGGTCTCCTCCGTGTCGTCCGCCCGCCCCTGCTCGCGTGCCCGATTGAGCAGACGGGCGACGAGCTCGTCCTCGGGGACCTCGAGGAGCAACGCGATCTCGATGGCGCCTTCGCCGACGGCTTCGTCGAGCGCCTCGGCCTGATCGATGGTGCGAGGGAAGCCGTCGAGCAGATAGCCGCAGGCGGCGTCGGGTTCGGCGAGCCGTTCCTCCACCAGGGCGACGACGAGGTCGTCGGGCACCAGGTCGCCGCGGGCCATGATCGCCTCGGCCCGCCGCCCGAGGTCCGTACCGGCCGCCACGGCGGCGCGCAGCATGTCCCCGGTCGAGATGTGCGGGACCCCCAGCGCTCGAGCCAGCATCGACGCCTGGGTTCCCTTCCCGGCCCCGGGGGGCCCGAGGAAGAGGATGCGGCGACCCATCAGTCCACCACCATCAGGACAGGAAGCCCTCGTAGTTCCGCATCATCAGCTGCGACTCGATCTGCTTGGTCGTCTCCAGTGCGACCCCGGCCACGATGATGATCGACACGCCCGACAAGCCCACCGGGACGTTCCACAGGTAGCCGAAGAGCGAGGGGGTGATCGTCACGACCGCCAGGTACAGGGCTCCGGGGAGGGTGATGCGGCTCAGCACGTGTTCGAGGTACCGCACCGTCGCCCGTCCCGGCCGGATGCCGGGGATGAAGCCGCCCTGGCGTTGGATCATGTCGGCCTGACGCTCGGGGTCGAACTGGATGGCCGTGTAGAAGTAGGTGAAGAAGACCACGAGCAGGGCCAGGACGAGGATGTACCAGATCGAGGGAGAGAACCCGCCTCCCGCACCGGACGACAGCAGGTTGTTGTTGATCCAGTTCCGCACCGAGTTGCCCCAACCCGTCGGAGGGAGCACCGAGGCCATCAGCGCCGGGAAGTACATGATGCTCGTGGCGAAGATCACCGGGATCACGCCCGCCATGTTGACCTTCAGCGGGATGTAGGTCGACTGCCCGCCGAGGACCTTGCGACCCCGCACCCGGCGTGAGAACTGCACCGGGATCCTCCGCTGCCCTTGCTCGATGAAGATGATCCCCACCGTCAAGGCGAGCATGACCGCCAGGATGACGATGAACTGGTAGGGCTGGGAGTTCACGCGCAGGATCCCGAGCTGGGACGGGATCTGGCTGACGATGCTGACGAAGATGAGCAGCGACATGCCGTTGCCGATGCCTCGCTGGGTGATCAGCTCGCCCATCCACATGAGCAACGCCGTCCCGGCCGTCATGGTGACGACGATCAGGATGATATTCCTCGTCGTGAAGTCGGGGACCAGATCCACCCCGTTGGTGAGCTGTCCGGAGTGGAACAGGAAGGTGAAGCCCATCGACTGGAGCAGCGCCAAGATGACCGTGAC
>JALVQZ010000166.1 GCA_027036355.1 Acidimicrobiia bacterium
CGAGGCCCTCGCCTCGGCGGCGGCCACGGTCCGCCTCCACGCCGACGTAACCCGATGACCGTCGAGAGGGTCGGAACGGTCGAGACCGGAGCCCTCGTCGCCCAGGCGCAGGCAGGGGACGCGCGGGCCTTCGGGGAGCTGATGACGAGACACCGCGCGGAGGTGTACGCCGTGGCGCTGCGCATGGTGGCGGATCGAGAGATGGCCGCCGACGTCACCCAGGAAGCGTTCGTCCGCGCCTGGCGCGGCCTTCCCCGGTTCCGCGGCGAGAGCCGGTTCTCGACCTGGATCCATCGGATCGCGATCAACGTCTCGCTCGATCACCGCAAGCGCAAGAACCGGGAACGGACCACGCCGATCGATCATCCGTCGGTGCCCGAACCCGCCGACGGGGGCCTCACCCCGGAGCGAGCGGGAGAGAGCGTGGCCCTCCGAGACGACCTCGAAGAGGCGCTGCGGGCGTTGCCGGACGACGCCCGCACCGTCGTCGTGCTCAAGGACGTGCACGGCTGGTCCCACGGCGAGATCGCCGAGCACCTGGGCATCACGGTGACCGCGGCCAAGGTCCGACTGCATCGGGCACGCAAGCAGCTCCGCTCGATGCTGTGGCCGAAGATCCGGCCATGAGCGGCCGCCTCCGTCCCGGCTGCAGGATGGTCTCGTCGATGCTGCCGTGGCTCGAGGACGCCGACGCGATGGATCGCCTCCTCGGGGGTCATGTCCGGACCTGTCTGCGCTGCCAGGCGGAGCGAGCCAGATACCGAGCGCTCCGTCGACGGATGGCGGGCCTCGACCTGCCCGTCCCCGATGCGACCCTCCGGCCGTCCCCACGACGCCGGTCGTTGCGAGGTCTCGCCGGCGCGGCGGTCGTCGCCGCGGCCTTCGGCACGGCCGCCATCGTCGGCTACCGGCGGGCTCGGGTCGCATGACGCCGGGCCGTGGACGGTCCGGCGCGAGGCGAGGCCGCCTGGGGACCGTCGCCGTCGAGGCCCTCGGGGTGTCCGATCGGCGGAGGTTCCGGGAACCCGACGGGCGCCGGCGAGGTTTACACTTCGAGAGGACGGCTCATATACTCCCGCTGCGGGCCCCGGCCGCCCGGAGGGGTGTAGCTCCAACTGGCAGAGCGCCGGTCTCCAAAACCGGAAGTTGTGGGTTCGAGTCCCGCCACCCCTGCAACCCAGGAGGGATGTAAACGTGAATCGCGAGATGCGTCGGCTTCAGGCGAAGGAAGAAGAGCGCGCCAAGAAGCGGCGCCAGGATCGGTCGCGCCCCACCAAGAAGGAGCGGACCTCGATCAAGCAGTTCGTTCGCGAGGTACGCCAGGAACTCAAGAAGGTCGCATGGCCCTCTCGCCAGGAGCTGATCACCTACACCGCCGTCGTGTTCCTCGTGACGACCGCGCTCACCTTGCTGATCTTCGGCCTGGATTGGGCGTTCAACCGGACGATCTTCACCTTCCTCGAGAACGCGGCGGTCTGACGCGATGGAAGAGACGATGACCCAGGACGCGACGTCGGGCGCGGGCGAGAACGAGCCGAAGGAGACGCCCGAGGCGAGCGCGGACGAGGCGGCGGTCGACGACACCGTCGAGGAACCGACTGCCGTCGAGGAGCCGCCCAAGCCGCTCAGCCCCTATGACCTGCCGGGCTCGTGGTACGTGGTGCACTCCTACTCGGGGTACGAGAACAAGGTCAAGGCCAACCTCGAGACCCGGGTCAAGTCGATGCACCTCGAGGACAAGATCTTCGACGTCGTCATCCCGATGGAGGACGTCGTCGAGTACAAGGGCGGCAAGAAGGTCACCGTCCAGCGGAAGAAGTTCCCTGGCTACATCCTCGTGCGGCTCTACATGGACGACGACTCGTGGTACGCCGTGCGCAACACGCCGGGCGTCACCGGCTTCGTCGGCTCCGGCACCAAGCCGACGCCGTTGTCGCGTCGAGAGGTGGAACGGATCCTCGGGGTCTCCAAGGAGGAGGGCAAGAAGGAGAAGCCCACCTTCAAGCCCCTCTGGGAGGTCGGCGAGACCGTGCGGGTGGTCGAAGGTCCGTTCGCCGATTTCAACGGCGTCATCGAAGATATCAACGTCGACCAGTCGAAGGTCCGCGTGCTCGTGGACATCTTCGGCCGGGAGACGCCGGTCGAACTCAACTTCGACCAGATCGTCAAGTACTGATCAAGCGAGGTTCCCCCGATGGGTCGTAAGAAACTGATGACCGTGCTCAAGCTGCAGATCCCTGCGGGTCAGGCCAGCCCGGCCCCTCCGGTCGGCCCGGCACTGGGTCAGCACGGCGTCAACATCATGGATTTCGTCCAGGCCTACAACAACGCGACGGCCTCGCAGGCCGGAACCATCATCCCGGTCGAGATCTCGATCTACGAGGATCGCTCGTTCACGTTCGTCACCAAGACCCCGCCGGCGGCGGTCCTCCTGCGGCAGGCGGCGAAGGTGGAGAAGGGCTCGCCGGAGCCGCACAAGGTCAAGGTGGGGACGGTCACGAAGGATCAGGTGCGTGAGATCGCCGAGACCAAGATGCCCGACCTCAACGCCAACGACATCGACGCGGCGATGAAGATCGTGGCGGGCACCGCCCGCTCGATGGGCATCGACGTCGTCGAGTAGCCGAGGCAGTCAGCAAGCGCCCCCCGTCGGGGGGCGATCGATCGGTGGGAGGGCCCCGTCGGGGCCCGTTCGGACCACGGAGGTGAGCATGAAGAAATCGAAGAAGCGTCTCGACGCCGAGCGTCGCTACGACAAGCACACGGCGTACGCGCCCGAAGACGCCCTCGGGTTGGTGAAGGATCTCGCGTACGCGAACTTCGACGAGAGCGTCGACGTCGCGTTCCAGCTCGGCATCGATCCCCGTCAGGCGGACCAGATCGTGCGGGGGACCGTGTCGCTTCCCCACGGCACCGGCAAGGACGTCCGGGTGGCGGTGTTCGCCGAGAGCGACAAGGCGCGTGAGGCCGAGGAGGCCGGCGCCGACATCGTCGGCGGCAAGGAGCTGGCCGACGCCATCACGTCGGGAGCTCAGCCCCTCGACTTCGACGTCGTCGTGGCGACCCCGGACATGATGCCGGTCGTCGGCAAGCTGGGTCCCGTCCTCGGCCCCCGCGGGCTCATGCCGAACCCGAAGTCGGGCACGGTGACCCAGGACGTCGGCAAGACCGTGGCCGCGTTCAAGGCGGGGCGGGTCGAGTACCGCAACGACCGCTACGGCAACGTCCACGTCCCGATCGGCCGGGTGTCGTTCTCCGTCGAAGACCTGGTCGACAACCTGGTGGCCATCTCCACCGAGGTGATCCGCAACCGTCCCGCGGCGGCGAAGGGTCAGTACCTCCGCAAGGTCGCGGTGTCCTCGACGATGGGTCCGGGGGTGGCGATCGACGTCGGCCAGCTCGAGGCGCTCGTCAAGGCGCGGCGCTGAGAGCACCCCGCCCGGACGGCGACCTGCGCGTCGGGCGCGCGGGAAACCCGTTGCATCCGGCTCCGAGTTCGGTCATACTCGGGGTACATAGCGGAGGTACCCGGCGCCGGTGGCAGGGACGATCCACCACCGTTCCCGAGAGCGGATCGCGATCATCCCGGCTCACGGCCATCCGGCCCCTACCCCGGTTGGCCCACGGGATGGACCGAGTAGATGGCTTCCTGGCCCGCCGTCTGCCCGAATCCTCATAGAGCGATCCGTCCTCCCGGTACCGGTGGACCTCCGTTCGACGCTCGTGCCCGGCTCCACCAGCCGGGCACGAGCCGTTCCGGGGCGCCATGGTCCGTTCGATCGGCGTCGCGCTACACTGCCGTGCGCACGAACCCCATACCGACCCGAGACCGTCGGTGGTCATCGACCCCAATGCCGTGATCGCGGCGCCGACGCAGGTCGTCCTTCCGAGGACCTCCGCCGTCTCGCGTCGGAGGTCCCGTTGCGTCGGGGCGATCGGGGTGAGGGCGAGACGATGAGCCCACCTGAGAAAGGACGACGCATGCCACGACCCGAGAAGGTCCAGGCTGTCGCCGAGATCAAGGAACGCCTCGAGGAGGCCAGCGCGGTCTTCCTCGCGGAGTTCGCCGGGCTTTCGGTGAAGGAGCAACAGGAGCTCCGGCGCGGACTGCGCAGCAACGATGCCGAGTTCAAGGTCGTCAAGATGACCTTGGCCAAGCGGGCCGCTGACGAGCTGGGTCTCGATGTGCTCGACGATCTGCTGACCGGACCGACGGGGCTGACGTTCGCGCAGGGCGATCCGGTGACCGCGGCCGCGGCGTTGGCGGACTTCGCCAAGACCCACGATGCGCTGAAGGTGAAGGGCGGCCTCCTCGGAGGCGAGTTCCTCACCCCCGAGCGGGTCGGGGAGCTGGCGAGGATCGAGCCTCGTGAGGTGCTGCTGGCGAAGATCGCCGGAGCGATGAAGGCACCCATGTCCCAGATGGCGGGCCTGCTGGCCGCCTTGCCGCGCAACGCGGCGACGGCGATGCAGCAGCTCCTCGACATCAAGGAGCAGGAGGCGCCGGCTGCGGCCGAACCCGAGGCCCCCGAGGCTGCCGAAGCGGAGCCCGAGGCTGCCGAGCCGGAGGCCGAAGCCGTGGCCGAGCCGGAGGCGGACGCCGCCGATGAGGTCCCCGAGGCCGAGGCGCCGCCTGCGGACGCCCCCGAGGCGCCCGATGATGCTCCCGACACCGATGGCGAAGATCCCGACGGAACAGCGGCCCCCGAGGCCGAGGAGGAAGAGTGACGATGGCGAAGATGACGACCGACGAGTTGCTTGGCGTCTTCGAGGAGATGACGGTTCTCGAACTGTCCGAGTTCCTCAAGGCGTTCGAGGAGAAGTTCGACGTGACCGCAGCCGCCCCGATGGCGGTCGCCATGGCTCCCGCCGGCGGCGGGGAAGCCGGTGGCGGAGCCGCCGAGGAGAAGGACGAGTTCGACGTCGTCCTGACCGCGGCCGGCGACAAGAAGATCCAGGTGATCAAGGAGGTTCGCTCCCTGACCAACCTCGGGCTCAAAGAGGCCAAGGCCCTCGTCGACGGAGCGCCGGCCCCGGTGCTCGAAGGCGTCGACAAGGAGACCGCCGAGAAGGCCAAGGAGGCGCTCGAAGCCGCCGGTGGCAGCGTCGAGCTGAAGTAGCCGAACGAGGGAGCCGCCCCGTCCGGGCGGCTCCCTCGCCGGTGTTCCCCGGATGATCCCGGTCGCGAGGACCTTGACGGCAACGCCCCAGAGGGTGTATCTTCGACAGAGCAGTTGAAGACGTTCCACACCTCTCCGCTGGAAGAGCCGGGGTAGCTATGCGCTATCCTGGCTTGTGCTATTATCCTCGCCCTTGCCGTCCGATCCCTACCCGCGTCTGATCCCGTCCCAGCCACCCGTCGATCGTGCGCCGTCCACGATCGCCGCCCGTCACGAATAGGAGGAACCGCCCTTGGCCCGTGCGCGTTCGACCCGTCTTTCCTTCGCCAAGATCCCCGAGGTGCAGCCGGTCCCCGACCTGCTCGCCGTCCAGCGGGACTCCTTCCACCAGTTCCTCGAGAGCGGGCTCGCCCAGATCTTCAAGGAGATCTCGCCCATTGAGGACTTCACGGGCAACCTCGCGCTCGACCTCGCCGAGCATCGCTTCGGCGAGCCCACCCTCAGCATCGAAGAAGCCAAGGACCGTGACGACGACTACAGCCGGCCCTTGTTCGTGACCGCCCGGTTCTTCAACCGCGAGACGGGTGAGATCAAGGAACAGCAGGTCTTCCTGGGCGACTTCCCGATGATGACCGACAACGGGACGTTCATCATCAACGGGACCGAACGCGTCGTCGTCAGCCAGCTCGTGCGCAGCCCCGGGGTGTACTTCGACAAGTCGATCGACAAGACCTCCGATCGCGACATCTACTCGGCGAAGGTCATCCCCGGCCGCGGCGCCTGGCTCGAGATGGACATCGACAAGAAGGACACCGTGGGCGTCCGCGTCGACCGCAAGCGGCGGCAGTTCGTCACCACCTTCATCCGGGCCCTCGGCATCGCCGAGTCCGACGAGGAGATCCTGGACCTGTTCGACGGCTCCGAGCTGATCCGCAACACCCTCGAGAAGGACCCGACGACCACCCGCGACGAAGCGCTCCTGGACCTGTACCGCAAGCTGCGTCCGGGCGAACTCACCACCGTCGAATCCGCCCGGGGCCTCATCAACACCCTCTTCTTCAACCCGAAGCGGTACGACCTGACCCGGGTCGGCCGCTACAAGCTGAACCAGAAGCTGGGCCGCCCCCAGATCGATCTCGACGCCTACGTGCAGACCGAGGACGGCCTCCTCGACACCGAGGACATCCTGGCCGCGATCCGCTACCTGATCGGGCTCCACGAGGGTCGGGAGGGGTACCGGACCGACGACATCGACAACTTCCAGAACCGACGGATCCGGACCGTGGGCGAGCTGATCCAGAACCAGATCAGGGTCGGCCTCAGCCGGCTCGAACGGGTCGTTCGGGAGCGGATGACCACGCAGGATCCCGAGGCGATCACGCCCCAGAGCCTCATCAACATCCGTCCCGTCGTGGCGTCGATCAAGGAGTTCTTCGGCACCAGCCAGCTGAGCCAGTTCATGGACCAGCCGAACCCGCTCGCCAGCTTGACGCACCGGCGTCGCCTGTCCGCCCTCGGACCCGGCGGCCTGTCGCGTGAACGCGCCGGCTTCGAGGTCCGCGACGTCCACCCGTCGCACTACGGGCGGATGTGCCCCATCGAGACGCCCGAAGGCCCGAACATCGGCCTCATCGGCTCGCTGGCCACCTTCGCCAAGGTGAACCGGTTCGGGTTCATCGAGACCCCGTACCGGCGGGTCGTCGACGGCAAGGTCACCAACAAGATCGACTTCCTGACCGCCTCGGAAGAGGAAGGGCACATCATCGCGCAGGCGAACGCGCCGCTGAACGACGACGGCTCGTTCGTCAACGACCGGGTCCTCGTCCGGCTCACCGGAGGCGACGTCGACTACGTGTCGCCCGACAAGGTCGACTACATGGACGTCTCGCCGAAGCAGATCGTGTCGGTGTCGACCGCACTCATCCCGTTCCTCGAGCACGACGACGCCAACCGGGCGCTGATGGGCTCGAACATGCAACGCCAGGCGGTGCCGCTGCTGCACGCCGAGTCGCCCCTCGTCGGGACCGGCATCGAGGCCAAGGCGGCCCAGGACTCCGGCGACGTCGTCCTCAGCGCCGTCGACGGGGAGGTCGTCGAGGTCACCGGTGACGAGATCGTCGTCAAGGAAGCCGGCACCAACAAGAAGCATCGCCACAAGCTCCTCAAGTTCGAACGATCCAACCAGGGGACCTGCATCAACCAGCGTCCCGTCGTCGCCGAGGGCGACAAGGTCAAGAAGGGCTCCGTGCTCGCCGACGGGCCGTCCACCGAGCAAGGCGAGCTGGCCCTCGGCCGGAACCTGCTCGTGGCGTTCATGCCATGGGAGGGTCACAACTTCGAGGACGCGATCATCCTGTCGGAGCGGCTCGTCAAGGAGGACATCCTCACCTCGATCCACATCGAGGAGCACGAGATCGAGGCTCGCGACACCAAGCTCGGCGCCGAGGAGATCACCAGGGACATCCCCAACGTCGCCGAGGAGGTCCTCCACGATCTCGACGAGCGGGGCATCATCCGCATCGGCGCCGAGGTCGGTCCCGGCGACTACCTGGTCGGCAAGGTCACCCCGAAGGGCGAGACCGAGCTGACGCCCGAGGAGCGGCTGCTCAGGGCCATCTTCGGCGAGAAGGCCCGCGAGGTCCGCGACGTGTCCCTCAAGGTGCCGCACGGCGAGTCCGGCAAGGCCATCGCCGTCAAGGAGTTCTCCCGGGAGGACGGCTACGACCTGCCGCCCGGCATGAACGAGCTGGTCCGGGTCTACATCGCCAAGCTGCGCAAGATCTCCCAGGGCGACAAGCTGGCCGGCCGTCACGGCAACAAGGGCGTGATCGCCAAGATCCTCCCCGAGGAGGACATGCCGTTCATGGAGGACGGCACCCCGGTCGACATCATCCTGTCGCCGTTGGGTGTCCCGTCACGCATGAACCTGGGGCAGGTTCTCGAGACCCACCTCGGCTGGGCGGCCGCCCAGGGATGGGAGCCCTTCGACGACCTGGAGAGCCCGGCGGCGAAGGGCGCCAAGCCGTGGACGAAGGTGGCGACGCCGGTGTTCGACGGCGCCCACGAGGACGAGGTCCTCAAGGTGGTCGAGAAGGCGCTCCCCAACCGGGACGGCCAGAAGCTCGTCGACCCGTCCGGCAAGGCGACCTTGTACGACGGGCGCTCCGGCGAGCCCTTCGACTCGAAGATCACCGTCGGGTACATCTACATCCTGAAGCTCGTGCACCTGGTCGACGACAAGATCCACGCCCGGTCCACCGGCCCGTACTCGATGATCACCCAGCAGCCCCTCGGCGGGAAGGCCCAGTTCGGCGGCCAGCGGTTCGGGGAGATGGAGGTCTGGGCGCTGGAGGCCTACGGCGCCGCCTACGCCCTCCAGGAGCTGCTCACGATCAAGTCCGACGACGTCCGAGGTCGGGTCAAGGTCTACGAGGCCATCGTCAAGGGCGAGAACATCCCCGAGCCGGGCATCCCCGAGTCGTTCAAGGTCCTCATCAAGGAGATGCAGAGCCTGTGCCTGAACGTCGAGATGCTGTCGGCGGGTGAGGAGGTCGAGCTCAAGGAACTCGAGGAGGACGTGTTCCGCACGGCCGCCTCGCTGGGCATCGACATCTCCCGTCCCGAGAAGGCCGAGGTCAACATCTGATGAACGCGACACGTACACGCAGCACACACGGAGCCGGGGAGTAACAGGTGCCACAGCTGTTCGATGAACTGAAGATCAGCCTCGCCTCGTCCGACCAGATCAGGGCCTGGTCGTTCGGTGAGGTGAAGAAGCCGGAGACGATCAACTACCGGACCCTCAAGCCGGAGAAGGACGGGCTCTTCGACGAGCGCATCTTCGGGCCCACCAGGGACTGGGAGTGCTACTGCGGCAAGTACAAGCGCGTGCGGTTCCGCGGCATCGTGTGCGAGCGCTGCGGCGTCGAGGTCACCAGGGCCAAGGTGCGCCGGGAGCGGATGGGCCACATCGAGCTCGCCGCACCGGTGACCCACATCTGGTTCTTCAAGGGCGTGCCCAGCCGCCTCGGCTACCTCCTCGACATGTCGCCCAAGGACCTCGAGAAGGTCATCTACTTCGCCGCGTACCTCATCACCCACGTCGACGAGGAACGCAGGCAGAAGGAGCTCGGCGACCTCGAAGAGGCCGTGCGTCACGAGCAGGACCTCATCCGAGAGGAGTTCGCCGACTGGCACGAGGCGCGCCTGGAACGTCTCGAGCAGGAACTCGCCCAGATGGAGGAGGCCGGGGCCAAGCCGCAGGAGATCAACGCCCGCCGCCGCGAGGTGGAGCGCGAGATCAAGGACCGGGAGGAACGGGCCAAGGTCGAAGAGGAGCTCCTCCTCGAAGCGTTCGACACCTTCAAGACGCTCAAGCCCAAGCAGCTCATCGAATCCGAGCAGCTCTGGCGCGAGATCGTCGATCGCTACGGCGACTACTACGTCGGAGGCATGGGCGCCGAGTTCGTCAAGGACCTCATCGACCGCCTCGACCTGCAGGCCGAGGTGGAGAAGCTCGAAGCCGACCTCGACGCCAAGTCCCAGCAGCGGAGACAGCGGGCGATGAAGCGCCTGAAGGTCGTCAAGCCCTTCGCCCAGGGCAACAACGACCCGCGGGACATGATCCTCGACGCGGTACCGGTCATCCCCCCGGATCTGCGCCCGATGGTGCAGCTCGACGGTGGCCGGTTCGCCACCTCGGACCTCAACGACCTGTACCGACGGGTGATCAACCGGAACAACCGACTCAAGCGACTCATCGACCTCGGCGCCCCCGAGATCATCGTCAACAACGAGAAGCGGATGCTCCAGGAAGCCGTCGACGCGCTGTTCGACAACGGCCGTCGCGGGCGCGCGGTGACCGGACCGGGCAACCGGCCGCTCAAGTCGCTGTCGGACATGCTCAAGGGCAAGCAGGGCCGGTTCCGCCAGAACCTGCTCGGCAAGCGAGTCGACTACTCGGGCCGTTCGGTCATCGTGGTCGGCCCGCAGCTCAAGTTGCACCAGTGCGGGCTTCCCAAGATCATGGCCCTCGAGCTGTTCAAGCCCTTCGTCATGAAGCGCCTCGTCGATCTCGACATGGCGCAGAACATCAAGGCGGCCAAGCGCATGGTCGAACGCCGCAGGCCGCAGGTGTGGGACGTCCTCGGCGAGGTCATCCAGGAGCATCCGGTGCTGCTGAACCGGGCGCCGACGCTGCACCGTCTCGGTATCCAGGCCTTCGAGCCGGTGCTCGTCGAGGGCAAGGCCATCCAGATCCATCCGCTCGTGTGCGAGGCGTTCAACGCCGACTTCGACGGCGACCAGATGGCCGTTCACCTGCCTCTCTCCGCCGAAGCCCAGGCCGAGGCAAGGGTCCTCATGCTGTCGTCCAACAACGTCCTGTCCCCGGCCTCGGGCCGCCCCGTCGTGACCCCGTCCCAGGACATGGTCATCGGTATGTACTACCTGTCGGCGTTCGTGGAGGACGCCGAGGGTGCCGGCAAGGTCTTCAGCGACGTGGACGAGGCCCGGATGGCCTACGAGCTGGGCGAGGTGTCCTTGCACGCTCCGGTCAAGATCCGCGTGGGGGAACTGGCCGGCGACCCCGACGCCCATGCGGAGCTCAAGGCCGCCCTCGGCGACCTCATCACCGCCGAACCGGTCGACGGCTCCACCCTCACCGACACCACCGTCGGTCGGGCGTTGCTCAACGAGGCGTTCCCGCACGACTTCCCGTACATCAACGCCGTCGTCTACAAGTCGGACATCCGCACCTTGATCGCCGAGATCATCCAGCGGTACGACAAGCCGGCGGTGGCGGCGACCTTGGACGCCATCAAGGACCTGGGGTTCCATTTCGCGACCCGGGCCGGTCTCACGATCGGCCTCGAGGACGTCAAGACCCCGCCCGAGAAGGCCGAGATCCTCGCCGAGTACGAGGCGCGGGCCGACAAGGTGGAGGGCCTCTACCAGAAGGGTGTCATCACCGACGACGAGCGTCGCCAGGAGCTGATCGAGATCTGGACCGAGGCGACCGACAAGGTCAAGGACGCGATGCAGGAGACGCTGTCGGCCGAGCCGTTCAACCCGATGGACATGATGGTCCGCTCGGGGGCTCGAGGGAACATCATGCAGCTCCGCCAGATCGCCGGGATGCGAGGGCTGGTGGCCAACCCGAAGGGCGACATCATCCCCCAGCCCATCAAGGCGAACTTCCGTGAGGGCCTGTCGGTGCTCGAGTACTTCATCTCGACCCACGGTGCCCGCAAGGGCCTCGCCGACACAGCGTTGCGGACCGCCGACTCGGGGTACCTCACCCGGCGGCTCGTCGACGTCTCCCAGGAGATCATCATCCACGACGAGGACTCCGACGATCCCGGCATCGTCATCCCGACGAGGGATGCCCGCGGCGGGCTGCTGCGCCACCTCCGCAACCGGATCTTCGGCCGGATCCTGGCCGAGGACGTCAAGATCGAGCGCAAGCTCCTCGAGACGGCCGGCGGTCGGAAGCTCCGCAAGGGCGAGGTCATCGACCGCGACGCGCTGATCGCCATCGAAGGCGCCGAGGAGGTCACGTCGGTGCGGGTCCGCTCCCCGCTGACCGATACGTCCCGGTTCGGCATCAGCCGAGCCAGCTACGGCATCGACCTGGCCACCGGCCAGATGGTCGAGCCGGGCACCGCGGTGGGCATCATGGCCGCCCAGTCGATCGGGGAGCCGGGCACGCAGCTGACGATGCGGACGTTCCACACCGGCGGTGTCGCCGGCGAGGACATCACCCACGGTCTTCCTCGCGTCGTCGAGCTGTTCGAGGCGCGGACCCCCAAGGGCAAGGCGTTGCTGGCCGAGTTCGGTGGAGCCGTGCGGTTCGAGACCGACGAAGAGGACGGAACCCGCTACATCGTGATCGAGGACAAGGACCAGGAGTCCCGCTACCCGCTGCCGCGCCGTGCCCGGCTGCGGGTCGCCGAGGGGGACATCATCGAGCCGGGAACCCAGCTCACCGAAGGTCCCCTGGATCCCAAGGAGGTCCTCGAGATCCAGGGTGTGCGCGCCTGTCAGCGGTACCTGGTCGATCAGGTCCAGGAGGTGTACCGGTCCCAGGGCGTCGACATCCACGACAAGCACATCGAGCTGATCGTTCGCCAGATGCTGCGCCGTGTGCGGATCGTCAACCCGGGCGACTCGCACTACCTGCCCGCCGAGCTGGCCGACGCCCAGGAGTTCCGGGAGACGAACCGGCAACTCGTGGAGGACGGCAAGCGTCCGGCGGAGGGTCGCCCGGAGCTGATGGGGATCACGAAGGCGTCGCTCGCCACCGACTCGTGGCTGTCGGCGGCGTCGTTCCAGGAGACGACGCGGGTCCTCACCGAGGCATCGATCCAGGGCAAGTCGGACTTCATGCGAGGCCTCAAGGAGAACGTGATCATCGGCAAGCTGATCCCCGCGGGAACCGGATCGGATCGTTACCAGGCGATCGAACCGATGCTGCCCGACGCCACCGTGGTCTCCGCCCTCGGGCTGTTCGGGGAGACGGTCCCGGAGTCGACCGAGGAGGCGCTGCCGGCGAACCCGGCCGAGTGGCTGGCGAGCCTCGGCACACCGTCCGCCGGCGAAGGCGACGACGACAGCGACGACGAGGGCGGCGACGAGTGAGCGCCGCCACACGGCGAACGGATGGAGGCGGCCCGCGGGCCGCCTCCTCCGCGTCGGCGAGGCTTGGCCGGCCCACACG
>JALVQZ010000167.1 GCA_027036355.1 Acidimicrobiia bacterium
GTTCATCCTCATCGCCAACATGTTCGAGATCACCCCGTTCGTGAACTTCCCCGTCACCTCACGGATGGCCCTCCCGGCGTCGCTGGCCGCGTTGACCTGGATGATCTTCATCGCCGCCGGCTTCAAGCGGCAGGGATTCCGCTACGTCGCCGACATCATCTGGCCCCCCGGGGTTCCGACCGCCCTCAAGCCGCTCGTCGGGGTCATCGAGTTCGTCTCGACGTTCCTCGTCCGTCCGTTCTCGCTGGCGGTCCGGCTCTTCGCCAACATGGTCGCCGGTCACGTCATGTTGACGCTGCTCATCACCACCGCCTTCGTCTCGCTCGTCACCATCGGCGAGATCGGCATCACCAAGGGGCTGTTCGGGTTCGCCTGGTGGCTCCTCGGCCTCGCCATCTTCCTCTTCGAGATCGTCGTCATCCTCCTCCAGGCCTACATCTTCACGCTGCTGTCCGCCGTCTACATCGAGACGTCGATCAACCCGGCGCACTGAGTTCGACAAGACAGATCCCGTTCGACAGGAAGGAAAGGGAAGCAATGGAAGCACTCAAGGGAGCGATCGCTCTCATCGGTTACGGCCTCGCCGCCATCGGCCCGGGTGTCGGCATCGGCATCATCGCCGGGAACGCCGTACAAGCCATGGCCCGTCAGCCCGAGGCCGCCGGCATGGTCCGCACGACGATGTTCCTCGGCATCGCCTTCACCGAGGCGCTGGCGCTGATCGGCTTCGTCCTCTTCTTCCTGGCCTAGGGGACCGCGATGCCATACCTGTTCGCACTGGCAGCGACGCTGCTGGCCACCGCCGAGCCGGTGCCCATCTCGGAGGAGGCCACCGGTGGGGCCGGTCTGCTGCTTCCCGCCCCAGAAGAGCTGTTCGCCGGGCTCATCGCCTTCGCGATCGTGTTCTTCTTCGCGTGGAAGTGGGTCATCCCTGCCCTCAACCAGACGCTCGACGCCCGGTCCGCGGCGATCAAAGCCGAGCTGGAGGCTGCCGAGGCCGCCAAGCACGAGGCCGAATCCCTCCTCGAGGACTACCGGAGTCAGCTCGCCGGCGCCCGTGAAGAGGCCGCCAGGATCATCGATGAGGCACGCGAATCCGCCGACGCCGTGAAGGCGGACATCGTCGCTCGGGCCGAGGCCGAGGCCGAGGCCATCAGGTCCAGGGCGCGGGAGGAGATCGCGGCCGAACGCGAGCGCGTCGCCGCCGATCTGAAGGGTCAGGTGGCCGACCTGGCCATCCAGATCGCCGGCAAGCTCGTCGCCGAGAGCCTCGACGTCGAGCGGCAGCGGGCCCTGGTCGACCGGTACATCGAGGAACTCGGCGGGGTGCAGTAGCCCATGGACACTGCGACCACATCGGCGACGATCGTCGACGGCTACGCCCGGGGGCTGCTGGAGGTGTTCCGCGCCGAGGGCGACGCCGACGCCCTCGTCGACGAGTTCTATCAGGCCGCCAACGGCATCGACGCCAACGCCGAGCTCCGTCAGACGCTCACCGATCCGCGGGTTCCTGTCGAACGGAAGACCGCGATCCTCGCCGAACTCCTCGGCCGGCGGGCGTCCCAGCCGGTGCTCGCCGGGATCGGATTCGTCGTGTCCGGAGGCCATGCCAAGCACCTCGTCGAGGTGGCGAGTCGTCTCGCCGAACTGGTCGCACAGTCCGAGGAAGCCGTGGTCGCCGAAGTGCGGTCCGTGGTGGACCTCACCCCGGAGCAGATCGAGCGCCTCGAAGCGGCACTCGGTCGGGCGACCGGACGGAGGGTGGAAGTCAAAGTGATCGTCGATCCGTCGCTCGTCGGCGGCATCGTCACCAAGATCGGAGATACCGTGTTCGACGGGTCGGTCAAGAGCCAACTCGACGAACTGCGAGAGCAGTGGGGATGACGCACCATGCCTGAAATCACACTCGATCCCGGGGACATCGCTGCGGCGCTCCGGGCCAACCTGGAAGGGTGGTCGCCGTCCGTCGAGGCGGAGACCATCGGCTACGTCGAATCCGTCGGCGACGGTGTCGCCAGGGTCTCCGGGCTGCCGAACGCGATGGCGTCCGAGCTGCTGGAGTTCCCCGGCGGATTGATCGGCGTCGCCCTGAACCTCGACCCGGACACGATCGGCGCCGTCATCATGGGTGACGCCTCCCACATCGAGGAAGGCGACGAGGTCCGATCCACCGGTCGGGTCCTGTCGGTCCCCGTCGGCGACGCGCTGTTGGGGCGCGTCATCGACCCGCTCGGCAACCCGCTCGACGGCAAGGGCCCCATCAACACCACCGAACGGCGGCTTCTCGAGACCCAGGCGCCGTCGGTCGTGCAGCGCCAACCGGTCAAGGAGCCGCTCCAGACGGGCCTCAAGGCCATCGACTCGATGACGCCGATCGGTCGCGGGCAGCGCCAGCTCATCATCGGTGACCGTCAGACGGGCAAGACCGCCATCGCGGTGGACACGATCATCAACCAGCGCGGCCAGAACGTGAAGTGCATCTACGTGGCGATCGGGCAGAAGAACTCGACCGTCGCCGAGGTCGTCGACGTCCTGGAGCGGGCGGGGGCGATGGACTTCACCGTCGTCGTCAACGCCTCGGCGTCGGACGCATCGGCCCTCCAGATGTACGCCCCCTACGCGGGGTCGGCCATCGGTCAGCATTGGATGTACAACGGCCAGCACGCGTTGATCATCTTCGACGACCTGTCCAAGCAGGCGGTGGCCTATCGGGAGATCTCGCTCCTGCTGCGCCGGCCCCCCGGGCGTGAGGCGTACCCCGGCGACGTGTTCTACCTGCACAGCCGGCTCCTGGAGCGCTGCGCCAAGCTGTCCGACGAGCTCGGCGGAGGGTCGCTGACCGGCCTGCCGATCATCGAGACGAAGGCCAACGACGTCTCGGCGTACATCCCCACGAACGTCATCTCGATCACCGACGGGCAGATCTTCCTCGAGACGGACCTGTTCTTCTCCGGCATCCGACCGGCCATCAACGCCGGCATCTCGGTGTCGCGGGTCGGTGGCGCCGCCCAGATCAAGGCGATGAAGAAGATCGCCGGGCCGCTGCGCCTCAACCTGGCCCAGTTCCGGGAGCTGGAGGCCTTCGCCGAGTTCGGCTCCGAACTCGACGCGACCTCCCTCGCCCAGCTCGAACGCGGCCGTCGCGTCGTCGAGGTCCTCAAGCAGGGACAGTACGACCCGTTGCCGATCGAGGACCAGGTGGTCGTGATCTTCGCCGTCACCGAGGGGTACATGGACGACGTCCCCGTCGACCAGGTGCAGGTCTTCGAGCGGAAGCTGCGCGAGTTCATGCGGGCCCGCTACGGCGGTCTCCTGTCCCAGATCGCCGACACCGGCGAGCTGCCCGAAGACGAGTTGAGGGCGGCGATCGCGGCGTTCAAGGACACCTGGGGCTCCGAGGCCCACGGCGGCGAGGGCGCCGAGACGGCCCTCCGAGCCGGGGAGAACGCCGCCGCCGACGTCGTCGGCGACGCCGTGCTGTCCCAAGAGCTGGAAGACGAGGTCTGAGGACGTGCATCGGAACCCGTACCCAGGAGGCTGCTGAACCGTGGCATCCGCCGAACTCCGTCAGATCCGACGTCGGATCCGCAGCGTCGAGTCGACGATGAAGATCACCCGCGCCATGGAGCTGATCGCCACGGCTCGGATCGGGAAGGCACGTCAGCGGGTCATGGAGTCCAAGCCCTACATCGCGAAGATGAACGACGTGATCCGCAACATCGCCGCCGCGTCGGGGAGCCTCAGTCACCCCCTGTTCGAGACCCGCGACCTGCAGACGGTCGGCGTGGTCGTCGTGACGTCGGACCGGGGACTCGCCGGCGGCTACAACGGCTCGGTCATCCGCCTGGCCGAGCATGCCCTCGTGGAGCACCGCAAGGCCGGGCGGGCCATCAGACTGTACGTCGTCGGCAAGAAGGCCCTGACCTACTTCCGGTACCGCAAGTACCAGATCGAGCACTCCTGGCTCGGGGTGACCGACACCCCGACGTACGCCGACGGCAGGGGGATCGCCAACATCCTCCTCAACGAGTACATGGACGGCAACGTCGACGCCATGGAGGTCTACACGACCCGCTACGTCTCCGCTCTCACCCAGACCCCCGAGCGGTGGCCGTTGCTCCCGATCCAGCCGCCCGAGGGTTCCGGAGACGACACCGGACCCGTCGGCTACACCTTCGAGCCGTCACCCGAGGAGATCCTCGACCGGCTCCTGCCGCGGTACCTCGAAGGCACGACCTTCGGGATCCTGCTCGAGGCGTCGGCCTCCGAGCACGCCGCTCGGCGGAGGGCGATGAAGGCCGCAACCGAGAACGCCGAGGAGCTGACCCGCATCTTGACCCGCGAGGCGAACCAGGCCAGGCAGGCCGAGATCACCACCGAGA
>JALVQZ010000168.1 GCA_027036355.1 Acidimicrobiia bacterium
GATGCCGGCCAACGCTTCGTCGTCCACCGTCACCGGCACCGCGATGTCGTACGGTTCCCTGAACGACGCCAACCACTGGAAGAAATCGCCGACGACCGACCCGGACCGCCGGGCCGCCATGGCGGCATCGACGACCGCCGCCGTGTCGACGCGCAGGTCGACCGCGGCGGGGTCGAGGACCATCCGTGTGCCGTCGACGACGAAGACGGCGGGCTCGTCGCGAAGCATCTGCTCGTAGGCGGCGACCGTGGCTTCCACCTCCGACCGATCGCTCCCTCCGACGGGGATCCCGGCGATGGTCACGTTGCGCTCGACCCGATGTCCCCCCTGGGCGTCGACGGCGTAGGCCACCACGGGGGCGACCACGAGAGCCCCCACGAACAAGGGCACGAACCAGAGCAGGAAACGTCGCATGTGGGAAGGGAGTGTACGACGGGCCGCGACGATCCGGTGTCTCTGCACGAAGAACGCGACGACGATGGGGCGCCCCGAAGGGCGCCCCATCGTCGGGGAGGAGGGGGAGGACTCAGCCGGTGACGATGACCGTGCCGTGCATGCCGGCCTGGTAGTGGCCCGACAGGAAGCAACCCATCTCCCAGGTGCCGGCAGCGTCGTCGGGCACCTGGATCCTGATCGTGACCTCGCCCCCGGGATCGATGGCGACCATGGCGCCGTGACCGCCCGCCTCGTCGTGGCCGTCGTCGGTCGCCTCGCCCTCGTCGTGGCCGTCGTCGGTCGCCTCGCCCTCGTCGTGGCCGTCGTCGGTCGCCTCGGTCGCCTCGTTGTGGCTCGTGACCGCGGCTTCCTCGTCGGCGTGATCGTCACCGTGATCCTCGCCTTCGAAGCCTTCGACCATGAAGCCCTCGCCGGAGATCACCTCGGGCTGCATCTCCGCCAGGAGGTCGACGCCGTAGCCACCCATCTCCTGTGGTCCCTGGCCGAGCATGAACTCGTGGGTGATGGCGCCGTCGTTGCGCAGGGTCAGGACGACGGTCTCCCCTGCCGGGAGCGTGACCGGGTCGGGATCGAACCCGAACTCTTCGAGAACGATCTCGACGGCGACGTCCCCGCCCGTCCGCGGCTCGGTCACCACCACGCCCGCATCGGTGGCGACCCCGGCACCGGCGCTCTCGGCCTGTGCCGACCCGCACGCCGCGGCGACCACGGCGAGCAGGACCCCGAGGACGACGTACCTGGCGCTGCGGATGCTTCTGAGACCCATGACCGGCTCCTTCCGATGGACGATGTGAAACCTGACTCCAGTATCGGAGGGCATCGCCGTGGCGCACAGTCGCCCGAATGGTCGGAGCCCTCGCCCATCCGGTGGAGCGGCCGTCGGGACCTTCGGCCCTATTCGATCAACCCGAGCCGCAGACCGACCGCGACGGCCTCCGCCCGGCTCGTCACCTCGAGGTGCTCGAACACCCCGCGGAGGTAGGTCTTCACCGTCGCCTCGGAGATGCCGAGATGACGGGCGATCTGCTTGTTCTCCAACCCGTCGGCCACGGCCTGGAGGACCTCTCGTTCCCGCGGGGACAGTCCCTCGGCGGCCGGCCCGCCGGTCGCCATCTCGGCCACGAGAGGCTGCATCAGGTCGCCTTGCAGGTACGCGCCCCCGGCAGCGACGGCATCGAGAGCCCTGAGGAGCTCGTCCCGGCCCGTGGACTTCAGGAGGTACCCGGATGCCCCCGACGCGACGGCGCGCTTGAGGTAGGCGGGCTGGTCGTACATGGACAGCATCAGGACCCGGACCTCCGGATGGCGTTCCTTCACCGCCTCGAGGGCCTCGAGACCGCCCATGCCGGGCATCCGCACGTCGAGGAGGACCACGTCGGCCGGCGTCGATTCGAGGATCGTCAGCAGCTCCTCTCCGGATTCGGCCTCGGCGACGATGTCGATCCGCTCCTCCCCTTCGAGCATGTAGCGGATGCCTTCACGCACGACCCGATGATCGTCGGCCAGCACGATCCTCATGCCGGTTGCCGTTCGCTGACGGGGATCCATGCGACGAGCTCGGTGCCGCCGGCGACACGTTCGATCCGCACGTCGCCGCCGAGAGCCTGGAACCGTTCGCGCATCGTGGACAATCCGAGCCCCGGTTCCGCGGAGAACCCGGTCCCGTCGTCGGTCACGGTCAGGCACCACCGGCCGGCGTCGCCCGTGACCTCGACGTCGATGGCCGTGGCGTCGGCGTGCTTGCGCACGTTGGTGATCGCCTCCTTGGCGGCCCGGTAGAGGGCCGTTCGGACCACTTCGTCGGGTTCCTCTTCCAGGTCGCTGTCCACCGAGACCCGGAGCCCGGCCTCTCGTTCGGTCGTCTCGGCCAGATCGTGGAGCGCGACGCTCAGTCCGACGTCGTCGGCGGCTTCCTGGTGGAGGATGCGCAGCTCGCTGCGCAGGGTCCCATCGATGTCCCGTACGAGCCGGCTCAGCCGGTCGAGCTCGCCTACGACGGCTTCGCCGCGCTCGAGCTTGGCCCGCGCCCCTTCGAGCCCGTACAGGAGCCGGTACAAGGGCTGACCGATGTCGTCGTGAAGGGCGCCGACGATGCGCTTCCGTTCCTCTTCCTGGGCCCGGAACGACGACGACAGGAGCCGTTCGGCCTGCCGGCGGCGCGCGTTCAGATCTCGGGCTCGGGCTTGGACGAGCACCACCATGAACAGCCCGAGCATGGCCAGCCCGGTGCCGATGGCCAGCCAGGTCGTCCGGGTCGTTCGGGTGAGTGCCGCATCGAACGCGGTCACGTTCTGTTCGACCTCCATCACCCATCGCCGGCCGTCGTTCCCGTCGAGCGGCAGGAAGATCTCGATGATGCCTCGCGGGTCGGCGGTGAGGGCGTGGACCGGGTCGGAGGTGTCAGAGATGACCGCCGCCTGCACGCCCGAGAAGGCCGCCTCGATCTCGGGCGCCAGGGCGAACCTGCGTCCGATGATGTCGGGCGCATCCGAATAGGCGAGGGTCCCGTCGGGCGCCCACACCTTCACGCGGACGGTCTCGCCTCCCAGGATCGTGGTCCGCACGGCGTCGTCGAACTCGGCCAGGTCGCCGTCGGGGCCGGGGAAGGGCGGAAGCCGGTTGGCCAGGGTGTGGACGAACACCGCACGCGCCGACAGCAGGTCCGAGCGAACGGTGGCGGTGATGAAGAACCCCAGGGCCAGGGTCAGGCCGAGTGCGGCCACGATGCCGATCACGGCGAGGCGTCCGAGGCCGCCGATCTCCACCCAGTCCCGCCGGGCGTTCCGGATGAGCTGTGCGAGGCGTGTCATGGAGTCGAAGCCTATCGACCCCGCGCCGGCGGCGTCGTCGAACGCTCCGACCCTCACCTGCCCAGTGCGGCGGGGAGCGCTTCGCTCAGCAACAGGAGGCCGATGACCACGAACGCGACGGCGGCGGCGACCTGGAGCCAGGCGACGGGGAGCACCCTGGTCAAGGCGCCTCCGACCACCACGGCGAGGCCGGTCGATGCGATCAGCGCCGCCGACGACGCGGCGAAGACGGTCCACCGGTTGCCGCCGCCGTCGGCGGAAAAGGCGATGACGGCGAGCTGGGTCTTGTCGCCGAGTTCGGCGAGGAACAGGGTCGTGAACACGGACAGGAACGTACGCATCGGTGCTCCTTCGGCTCGGCTGGCCACAGCCTAGGGAGGATCGGCGACGCGGGACCGCCCCGGGAGGTTGGGCCCGGGGCGGTCGTTCCTCGCGGGGAGGGGCTGCGAGGAAGGGTCAGTCGTCGTCGCCACCGTGGTCGTCGTCACCGGAGCGGTCGTCGTCGCCGCCGCGGTCGTCGGAGCGATCGTCGTCACCGGAGCGGTGGTCGTCGTCGCCGATCGAGTCGTCGGTCTTGGTCTCGACCTTCACCTCGAGCAGACCGTGCTCGAGCTCCGCCTCGACCTCGATCTCGGTGCCGTCCGCGTTGCGGAACTCCACCTTGACCTCGTCGCCTTCGGTGCGGACGTCGTAGGTCCAACCGTCGGCGACGTCGATCGACACGACGGTGAGCACGTTGCCGGCGATCTCGACGGTCACGGTGCCGGCGGGCCCCGCGGCGATCACCTGGATCCCGTCCTGGGACGGGGCGGTGGTGTCGTCGCCGTCGTCGTCGCGATCGTCCGTCTCCTCGCGGACCCGAACCCGGATCTCGCCGTTCTCGAGCTCGGCATCGAACTTGATCTTGCGGGTGCCGTCCCGGAAGTCGACCTCGACCTCACGTCCCATCGGCGTCTCGATCTCGAAGTTCCATCCCGCGGCGGGAGCCACGGCGACGACCATGAGGCTCGTCCCGTCGGAGCCGATCGTCACGGTGCCGGCGTCTCCGGCTGCGAAGACGACCTCTTCACCCGCGGGGATCGTGGTCGACGTCCCGGGCATCGTGGTCGACGTCCCGGGCATCGTGGTCGACGTCCCGGGCATCGTCGTCGACGTCCCGGGCATCGTCGTCGACGTCCCGGGCATCGTGGTCGACGTCTCGGGCATCGTGGTCGACGTCTCGGGCATCGTCGTGCTGGTCGCCTCCGAGGTGGACGTCGACGAGGCCGACGTGCCCAACGGGCCGACGACGGCGGACGCGACGCCGGCGATGAGGACGACCGTCAAGATCGTCGAGACGATCGTTGCGGTGCGCTTGTACATGAGCTCTCCTTGCTGGCTGTCCATCACACCATGCAACGGCGAGGGTTAGGGCAACCTCCGACGAGGATTAAGCCTGCGCTAAGGATCCTCGGACCGGCGCGAACCGAACCGGCTCGCGGCTCGTAGTGTCGTAGAGAGAACCCGCGCAAGGAGGCCCCATGGGTGACCGCAACGTCCTGCCGATCCTGATGACGCTCGTCGCTGCGATCGTGCTCGCGTCGTGCTCGTCGGGAACGACCCAAGAGCCGGCTTCGACGACGGGAGCCGCCGCCGCGGCGGCGATCTCCATCGAGGACTTCCGGTTCCAACCGCCCGACCTGACCGTCCCCGTCGGTGCGACGGTGACCTGGACCAACGACGAGGCCGGGATCGCCCACACGACCACCGCCGACGACGGCACCTGGAACTCGGGCTCGCTCCAGCCGGGCGACGCCTTCGAGATGACCTTCGATCAGCCGGGCACCTACAGCTACTTCTGCTCGATCCATCCGTCGATGCAGGCCACCATCACGGTGCAGGGATGAGCCGAGCCCTCGACGACCGGTCCCTCCGGCTCGCGTTCGCCCGCAAGGACGAGGACGCGATCCGGAGGCTGTACCGGCTGTACGGCCGGCCGATCTTCGGGCTCACGCTCCGGGTCCTCGGAGACCGGGGACTGGCCGACGAGGCCACCCAGCTGACCTTCGTCAAGGCCTGGCAAGCCGCCGACCGGGTCGATCCCGATCGGCCGATCGGGCCGTGGCTGTACACGATCGCCCGCCGCGTCGCCATCGACCTGTACCGGCGAGAGCGGCGCCACGCGAACAACGACCCTCTCGACCGCGAGATCGCCGTCCTGCCGCCCTCGATCGAACGCACGTGGGAGGCCTGGCAGATCCGGACCGCCGTCGACGAGCTCCCCGCCGTCGAACGTGACATCGTCAAGATGACCCACTTCCTGGGATACACCCACGAAGAAGCCGCAGCCCATCTGGGCGTTCCCGTCGGAACCGTCAAGTCCCGCAGTCACCGCGCCCACCGGCGACTCGCCGGCACCCTCGCTCACCTCCAGGAGGCCACCGCATGACCTGCAACGAATGGCGAGCCGCCATCTTGTCCGGCGACCATCCCGAAGGCCTCGACGGCCACCTCGCGGCGTGCGTCGAGTGCCGGCGCCTCGCCGACGACCTCCGCTCGGCCGCCGACCTGCTGGCGGACCCGCTCCTGTGGGAAGAGCCGCCCCCCGACCTCGAAGATCGGATCGTGGAAGCCGTCGAACGCACGGCGACCGAGCCGGAGACGCCCGGCGCCCCGTCGCTCCGGGCCCGATGGCTCGGTCTGGTCGCCGCCGCGGTGGTGGTCGCCGCCATCGGCGGCGCTTGGCTGACCACCCGCAACCCGGCCCCCGACTGGACCGCCACGATGACCGGCACCGGCGCCACGCCGACGGCGGGGACGGTCGCAGGATGGAACACCGAATCGGGAACCCGGGTCGTCCTCGAGGCCCCCGGGCTGGATCCGGCGGAACCCGGCTACGCGTACGAGCTGTGGTTCGCCAGCGACGAAGGAGCGGTCGTGTCGGCCGGGACCTTCCGGGCGGCGGACACCGTCGAGTTGACCGTCGGTGTGGCCCGCCGGGACTACCCCACGATCGTCGTGACCCTCGAGCCCCTCGACGGCGACCCACGCCCCTCGGGGACCGCGGTCCTCCGATCCACCGGCACCTGATCTCGCGCGACGATGTGACCGATCGCGCCCACCGCGCGTCGATACAGGTGAAGGGAACGAACGAACCTCATCGGAGGAGGAACCACCATGAAGAAGAACGAAGGAACCATCGACCGGGCCCTGCGGGTCGTCCTCGGGATCGTCTTGCTGATCGTCGGATTCGGTGTCGTCGGCGGAACCGGCGGTACGATCCTCGGCATCGTCGGCCTGATCCCTCTGGTCACGGGTCTGGTCGGCTGGTGCCCGATCTACTCGATCTTCAAGCTCAGCACCTCCGAGGACCAAGAGACCGTCAAGGCCTGACCGGCCTTCGCCTCCGACGCCCGGACGGTACCCGCCACCGTCCGGGCGTCACCGCGCCCGGATCGGTCGAATCTCGACGGTTCCGTAGTATCGGTCCGTGACCGCAGCCGCATCCCCGACCGTCACCTCCCTCTTCGAGGAGTTCGCCGACGGCATCTACACCCTCGGGTACCGCCTGACCGGCGACCGTCAGCTCGCCGAGGACGTCGTCCAAGAGACCTTCATCAAGGTCATGCGGTCATTGTCGAGCTACCGAGGAGACGGGCCCATCGCCGCCTGGCTGTACCGGATCGGGTACCGGGAGGCGATCGCCGTCACCCGGAAGCGCAAGGACGAGCCGACCGAACCCGACACGATGGTGTACCTCGCCGATCGCAGCGACGACGACGTCGAGCGAGAGATCGTCTCCCGGGAGCTGGCCGCCGTCCTCGATGCCGCCATCTCGTCATTGACGCCGCCGCTCCGCGCCGCCTTCGTGCTCCGGGACGTCGAAGGGCTCAGCACCGTCGAGGTCGCCGCCGCCCTCGACGCGTCCGAATCGGCCGTCAAGATGCGCCTCGCCCGCGCCCGGGAGGCCCTCCGTGTCCAACTGAAGGAGTACCTGTGACCGACCTGACCTGCGACGAGCTCGACGCGCTCCTCGCCGAGTTCCTCGACGGGACCATCACCGACGACCAGCGCGACGCCGCCCTCGCACATCTGGCGACCTGCGACGCCTGCACCATCGTCGTCACCGAGATGCGCGGCGTGGGCGCCCTCTTCCGACAGCACGGACGCCTCCGGCTCCCCGACGCCGCCCGAGCACGGATCCGCGCCCAGCTCGAAGCTGCCGAACAGGACCCGACCTCCTGACCCGCCGGGAGGGGAACCGACGACGCGGGCGCCTCAGGCGTCGGGTTGCACCGGGCGACGACCCTGGAGAGCACGCTCGAACTCGCAGCGCCACTCGTAGTCGACGGCCCAATCGACCAGCGCCAACGACGCGGCTCGGGCGCCGTCACGGCGGCGACGGGCACGGAGCCGGGCGAACGCGCCCGGGTCGCCACGAAGGAGATCTCTCATCTGCATCACCGAACGGTACCGTCGAGCATCCGGTACCGAGACGTCACCGACGTGCCGGCGCCGTGCCAAGCTGGCCCGATGGCGGACGAACTGATCTACGTCGGTGATCCGATGTGCTCGTGGTGCTGGGGGTTCGCCCCCGTCATCGAGGCGGTGGCGGCCCGCTCGACGGTGCCGCTGCGGATCGTGGTCGGCGGACTCAGGCCCGAAGCGGCCGCCGAATCCCTCGCCGGTTCCCTCCGTGACTTCCTCCGCGGCGAATGGGCGCGGATCGCCGAGCGAACCGGCCAACCCTTCTCCCCGGCCGGCCTCGAACGCGACGGATGGATCTACGACACGATGACCGCCGACACCGCCGTCGTGGCGATGCGATCCCTCCATCCACCCTCGACCCTTCGGTTCTTCACCACCGTCCAGCGGGCCTTCTACGTCGACGGCGTCGACGTGACCGCACCCGACGCCTACCGGGACCTGATCGCGGCGTTCCCCGTCGACCCGGATCGGTTCGTGACGGCCCTGCGAGACCCTGCCATGGCCGCCGCCACCAGGGACGACTTCCGGGAAGCCCGCGAGCTGGGCGCCACCGGGTTCCCCACCCTCCTGTACCGCCGCGGCGACGAGATCACCACCATCACCCGGGGCTACGTCGACCTCGACCGGATCCTCCCGCGCCTCGCCGGCGTCCTCGCCGCTCCCTGAGCGTCACCGCAACGGCCCGGCGCGGGTACGCTCGACCCATGGGCGCGACGGGCACGGTCACGGCACATCCCGATCTCACCGGCGTCGGGGCCAGGACACCGGTGGTTCGTCGTACCTGGACGATCGCACCCGAGTCGCGCAGGGACGGCACCATCGTGCCGCTGCTGACCGGCATCTTCGGGTTCCCGTGGCGGACCGCCACCCTCGACGCCAAGTGCGCCATCGTCGAGCGCGATCACGGCAGCGTCGGCGGACGGACGCGCATGGTGGATCGGCACCACCGTGTCGTGCCGGACCCCGACTGCACCTGCGGGATCTACGCCACCGCCGACGTCGATGCGCGTCCGGCCGCGCTGGTCGTCCGCACCCGCCCGGTGGCCTCGGGGTTCGTGGCGCTCTCGGGGCGGATCCTCCGCGCCGGGACCACCTTGCGAGCCCAGCGCGCCGCCATCGTCGGGCCGCTCGCCATCGATCTCGGCCGGCCGCCGCTGGCCGCCGTCGCGCTCATGCGAACGCCACGGCCGCCGCATCCCCTCCGAGTGACCATCGAAGCGGGCGCGTTCAAGGTGCTGTGGGGGTGGGGGACGGATCGCACCGGCGACTGGCTGGCTGCGACGGCTGCCGCGCTCGCCGACCGCTACGGACTCGAGGTGACCCGCCCCTGAGCGGCCACGACCGAACATGCCTCCCCCTCCGGACCGAGCCGTCATCATCCCCCGGACGGATGCGTCCGAGCCCACCGCCCGATACGATCGAGACGGATGTCCGGAACCTCGCCCAAACCATGGCTCATCGACACGGCCCTGGCGGCCTTCCTGTCGGTCGGGACGATCGTCGACCTGCTGACCTTCCCGCAACAGTTCACCGACGCCGCGGGCTTCCGTCCCGTCGACGCCGGCGCCATCGCCCTCGCCCTCGCCCAGACGCTCCCCCTCGCCGTTCGGCGCCGGTACCCGACGACCGTCCTGCTGGCGATCTCCACCGCGTTCGTGGTCGACCGGAGCCTCGGCTACCCGTCGTCCCTCGCCGTCTTCGGACTCATGTTCGCCTTCCACGCCGTCGGATCCGAGCTCCCGCGACGCAAGGCCCAGGTCGTGGGGTGGACGGCGATCGCCGTCCTCGTGCTCTTCACCGTGTCGGGGGCGTTCTTCACCGAGCAGGTGAACGTCGGCACCGTCTTGATCATGGTCATCTTCACCGGCTTCCCGTTCCTCCTCGGTCGGGAGGTCCACGATCGGCGCGCCGAATCGGCACACCTCGAGGCTCAGGCCATCCGGATGGAGCTCGAACGCGACGCCCAGGCGCGACGCGCCGTCCGGGAAGAGCGCGAGCGCATCGCCCGCGAGCTGCACGACATCGTCGCCCACGAGATGACCGTGATGACCCTCCAATCCGCCGCCGCGAAGCGGCTCATCGGCAGGGATCCCGGCCGCGCACGGCAAGCCCTCGACGCCGCCGAGACCGCCGGCCATGAAGGCCTCGCCGAGATGCGGCGGCTGCTCGGCCTCCTGCGATCGGACGACGCAGCCTCCCTCGCGCCGCAACCCGGAGTCGATCGCATCCCCGACCTCGTCCAGCAGACCACCGAAGCCGGCAAGGCCACGACCTACCGGGTCGAGGGCGAGCCCTTCACCCTCCCCCCGGGGATCGACCTCAACGCCTACCGGATCGTCCAGGAAGCGCTCACCAACGTGCTGCGTCATGCGGGACCCGACGCGTGCGCACGCGTCGTCCTCCGCTACGAGACGGACCATCTCGGTGTCGTCGTCGACGACGACGGCCGCGGCCTCGCCGCAGACCCCAACGGCGTCGGGTCCGGCCACGGCCTCGTCGGGATGCGCGAACGCATCGCCATGTTGGGGGGAAGGCTCGACGCCGGACCCCGGCCCGGCGGTGGATATCGGGTCCATGCGCGGATCCCGGTGACGGCGCGATGAGCATCTCGGTCCTGGTCGTCGACGATCAGGCGCTGATCCGGTCGGGGTTGACGATGATCCTCGAGACCGAACCCGACCTCGACGTCGTCGGGGAGGCGTCCGACGGGCGCGAAGCGGTGCGGCTCGCGAAGCGCCTCCGGCCCGACGTCGTCTTGATGGACGTGCGTATGCCCGAGATGGACGGTATCGAGGCGACCCGACGGCTCGTGAGAGACCGCGGCGACGAGCCCCACTGCCGGATCCTGATCCTCACCACCTTCGACCTCGACGAGTACGTCTTCGACGCCCTGCGGGCAGGAGCCAGCGGCTTCCTCCTCAAGGACACACCCCCCAACGAGCTGGCGGCGGCGATCCGCGTCGTCGCCGCCGGCGAGGCGCTGCTGTCGCCCTCGGTGACCCGCAAGCTCATCTCCGAGTTCGCCACCCAGCCCGGCGTACGGCCCAACGGCCGCCTCGACGAGCTCACCGAGCGGGAACGGGAGGTCCTCCAGGAGATGGCGCGCGGACTGTCGAACACCGAGATCGCCGAGAACCTCTTCGTCGGAGAGGCGACCGTCAAGACCCATGTCTCCCATATCCTGACCAAGCTCGGCGTGCGCGACCGGGTCCAGGCCGTCGTGGCGGCCTACGAGGGCGGGCTCGTTCGCCCCGGGGACCACTGACCCTCATCCTGGCGGGCGACTTGCGAATCATCCCGACGCCGGACGACGTTGCCCCCGTCGACACGTACCGTTCGTCGACAGATCCCCATCGAAGGAAGAACCCATGACCACCGATACCTCGACCAGGACCGCCGCCCGGATGGAGCGGGCAACGAAGGTGTACGGTGAAGGCACCGCCGCGGTCACCGCCCTCGACGCCGTCGACGTCGCCTTCGAGGCCGGGCGGTTCACCGCGATCATGGGCCCGTCCGGATCGGGGAAGTCGACGCTGCTGCACTGCATCGCCGGCCTCGACGATCTCACCTCCGGGTCCGCCTACATCGGCGACACCGAACTCGGAACCCTGAGCGACCGGGCGTTGACCATCTTGCGCAGAGAGCGGGTCGGGTTCATCTTCCAGGCCTACAACCTCATCCCCACCCTCGACGCCGCCGAGAACATCCTGCTCCCCCTCTCCATCGCCGGGAAGGACCCCGATACCGCCTGGTTCGACCAGATCGTCGAGATCCTCCGCCTCGGCGACCGCCTCGACCACCGACCCTCGGAGCTCTCCGGCGGCCAGCAGCAGCGGGTGGCCGCGGCGCGAGCGCTGGTGACGCGACCCGACATCGTCTTCGCCGACGAGCCGTCCGGCAACCTCGACTCACGCTCGGGAGCGGAGCTGCTCGGCTTCATGCGCCGAGCCGTCAAGGACTTCGGCCAGACGATCGTGATGGTGACCCACGATCCGGTCGCTGCCAGCTACGCCGACCGCATCGTGTTCCTCGACGACGGGCGCACCGTCGACGAGCTGGACGACCCGACCCCCGAGCGGGTCCTCGACCGGATGAAGACGCTGGGAGCCTGACGATGCTGCGTGCCGCCCTCAAAGGGGTCTTCGTCAACAAGCTCCGATTGGCCCTGACCGGCCTGGCGATCGTCATCGGTGTCGCGTTCGTCGCCGGCAGCTTCGTGTTCACCGACACGATCAACGCCCGGTTCGAGCGGCTCATCTCCGATGTCAGCCAAGGCGTGGACGTCTACGTCCGTCCCGTCCAACCCGACTTCGTCGGATCGTTCCAGTCCGAGGAGCTCGGAGCGCTCGACGCCTCGGTCCTCGACGAGGTGCGCGCCGTGCCTGGCGTCGCCAAGGCCGAGGGAGGCGTCGCCGGCTTCGCCCAGCTCGTCGGCCACGACGGCGAACCCATCGGAGGCCAGGGGCCACCGACCCTCGGTTTCTCGTGGACCGAAGACCCCGATTTCAACCCGATGACGATCCGCCCCGACAACGGCCGCGCCCCGCAGGCACCGGACGAGATCGTCATCGACATCGCCACCGCCCGCAAGAACGGCCTCGCCGTCGGCGACGAGATCACCGTCATCACCCTCGACGGACCGGGAACCTACCGGATCGTGGGACTGGCGAACTTCGGCGACGAGGACTCGCTCGCCGGTGCCACGCTCACCGCGTTCCGGCTCGACGAGGCCCAGCGGGTGTTCGGCCTGGCCGGGAAGCTGTCGAGCATCGAGGTCGCCGCCGAACCCGGCGTGACCGCAGACGAGCTGGTCGCCGCCCTCGCACCGGTCCTCGGCGACGACGCCGAGGCGGTCACGGCGGCCGACGCGAACGCCGAACAGCTCGACTCCATCGCCGAGGGTCTGGGCTTCCTCAACACGGCCCTCCTGGCGTTCGCCGCGGTGGCGATCTTCGTGGGAGGGTTCATCATCACCAACACCTTCCGCATCATCGTCGCCCAGCGAACCAGGGAGCTCGCCCT
>JALVQZ010000169.1 GCA_027036355.1 Acidimicrobiia bacterium
CGTGTCCCCTTCCCGTGGCAGGCTCGGCGAGCCGAGCCTGCCACGGGAAGGGGACACGACCCTGATTGCACGCAGCGAAGAAGACCGGGAAGCTCGGCAGGTCAGCCACGGCGGTCCTCCGACTTCTCGTCGGCAACGGGGGCGAACAAGCCGAGCCCGAAATGGCGGCCCGCTCCAATGACGACCGGACCCACGACCGGACGATCGAAGAGCAGGTCCATGTGCGAGTAGGGACGCCGGTCACCCTCCCGTCGCCGAACCTCCGCCGGATGCAGCGACACGGCCCCCGGGAGCGTCGGTCGTCGATGAACGGCCATGGCGACGGGATCGGGCAGTCCGGCGTGCCGACACCATGCGGCCACGTCATCCAGCGTCGGATGAGGCCGGACGAACCGTTCATGGACGACGGGGAAGGCGGAGGAGAAGCGCACGGACGGTCGGGTCCAGCGCGCCGGGTTGCTGGCCCAGGGGCGGGACTCGCCGTCGTAGGGCCGAACCTCGACGGCGAACACGCCGGGCTCAATGAGGCGATGGAGGTGGGCAACAGCCGACCGGACTCCTTCGACGACGTCCGCCGGCGTGCCGGCAGGCAGCATGATGGCTGCCCCGAAGAGCCGTCCCCTGTTCCTGCTCCCGCCGACATCGGGGAGCGCCAGCCAGGAGGCGTGCTCGTACCCGCCACCCTCGAAGCCGTGACCGGTGAGCACCGGAGGCAGCTCCTCACCCACACCGATGACCCGTCGCTGATAGATGTCCATCACGGCACGTCGCAGCGTGTCGGTCACAACGACGACTCGGCGTCCCGGCACCGGTCGATCGAAACGGAGCCAGAGCACCTGGGCGGGCACGCGATACGGCGCCTCGCCAGCGTCGGGCGAACGGTACATCGACCGTTCGGTCCGGAACGCGGATCGACGCGGACCCCAGACACCGGTGACGCCCTTGGGCTTGTTCCGGAACCGGTCGTAGATGGTGTCGAGAACACCGACCTGACCTTCGAACGGTACCGGCAGGGCCACGTCCCCGTCGGGATCCGGGACCCACCGTCGAAGGTCCTCCGACGAGGCTGGTGCTCCGGTCGACACCGAGACCCGGACGGGCGAGTCGGACGTTCCGAGGTAGCCGATCCGTGCGGCTCTTCGGCGCAGACCGGCGACCACCGAGTCATCCGGCGTCGACGACTCCCATACGTACGCGACCTTCGGGTGGAACGGTGCCATCCTCTTGCCAGGCCGGGCGATGCTGTTCGACCGGCCGGGGTACTCCTGTGCGGTTCCCTCGGCGCGCTCGTTGACGACGACGAAGCGCTCCACCATGGACGAGAAGGCGACGTCCGACCTCGGGTCGGCAACGATCACCGGGGGCGGCTGGCGTTCGAGGAACATCAGCTCGCGGCCGTCGGTGATGCGGCTCCGGTCTCGGGTGCCATCGGCGGCCACGAAGGCGGCCAGCAGACGGGCGGGGCTCGGCGGCCATTCTCCGGCAGATTCGAGACCGGTCAACGCCAGATCCTCGCTCGAACCCCGGAAGGTGCCGTGGAGGAACTCGACCTCGATGACCAGCATCATTCACCGAGGGGCCACGTCGCCATGATCGCTTTCCGAAGAGCGCTGTTCGGTCGGAGGACGAGGGGCTCGTCCGCCCATGCATCCCCGACCGGAAGCCCTGCGGCTTCGGCTTGCTCGACGCAACCGACGAAGAGATCCACGAGCGAATCGAGATCCGGGATGGACAGCTCCTCGTCGTCTCCGGCACCGAGCCATGTCCATGTCACATCCACCGGGCGAAGATCCGCCCCGGACCGCAGGCTGAAGGCTCCGCCGAAGGCCGCCACGTGCCCGACGAGACCGAGGGCGACCAACAGCGCCCTCGCCGCGCTGTTGGCGTCCCCATCGCCGGCGTGGATGCGACGCAGCGAAGCGAACGACACGGTCGCGCGCTGTACGACAGCTTCGAACGACACCCCAGCAGGGGTCGCCTCGTTCGGACTGAACGGCACCTGGCCGTGTCCCAACTCGGAGAGACGGTCCCGTTTCTTCCCCTTCGTCGCCCCCTTCGCTTCACCGATCAGCAGATCCCAACCGCCGCCGAGCAGGTCGTCCTCGTTGTACTGAGCGCGGTCGTCGACGGACAGGTTCAGGGGATCGCCTTTCACACCGAGGGTCCGCGTGTCGAGCGCGGCCGGTCGATAGCCGACGATCTCCGACGTCCAGGAACGTGCCAGCTTGGCCTGGGACCGTTTCTTCCCCAGATGGGACTGCCAGAATCCGTACAGGAGCGCCTGCGGGAACCACTGCAGCAACGCCTGGGGAGCATCACCCGTCGCCTCGAAGACCGCCGCGCCCACGTCGGTACGTGCGAACGGCTCACCATCGAGCTCCGCGTCTCGGAGGTACGCGTCTGCGTTCCGATGAGGGAACTGGAAGCTCGACAGGGTCTTGGGGAGATGCGGGGGTAGGGCGATCTCCGTCAGGTCCATGATCAGCTCGGGCAACCCGAGGGGCGCGCGAAGACCTCGGAGGGCCGCCTCGCAACGGTTGGCTTGACTCGGCACGTTGTCGATGACGATCGCGTCGACGATCTCTCGCGCCTCCCCCTCGCCCCACCATCGTCTGTCGACCTGATAGCGAGCGCCCGCGTAGATGGCCGGCTTGACGGGCTCGCCCGGCCCGGCCACCGGCTCCAACACCGCCCGAATCGTGATCCCTGCGTCGGCCGCATCGTCGCGACACGCGGCCGTCAGTTCGTCGACCGTCAACTCTGCCATCTGCACCACCCTCCTCTCGGGTCCCCTCAAGCATGCCACGTAGGTGTGACAGGAACCCGACGTCGCCTGGAACGGGCGACTCACCGGTATCTCCGGCGCCGGAAAGCCGCCGCCTTCAGGGGGCCAGGTAGACCTCGTCACCGACGGAGACGGCCGCCGTGCCGACGAGATGCTCGACGGCGGCGATGAACCCTCTCGTGCCCTCCGACAGGAAGGCGAGTTCGTCGGCGATCTCGTCGCGGGCGAGCGGGGTCCGGTGGCCGAGCAGGAACGAGGTGAACTCCCGGCATGGGGCGGCGGGTCGCAGCGATCCGAGACG
Source organism: Acidimicrobiia bacterium (assembly GCA_027036355.1). Taxonomy (GTDB): domain Bacteria; phylum Actinomycetota; class Acidimicrobiia; order Spongiisociales; family UBA5794; genus JALSQW01. The sequence continues at coordinate 3,087 of JALVQZ010000169.1, forward strand.
CAGCTGCGCGCCCGATCCGGTGACGACGACGAGTCCCCTGGTCAGGTCGTCCATCCGCAACGGCGGACCGTCGACGATCAGGTTCTCGCCGGCGATGCCCGGCACCACGCGATCGCCGAAGCGTTCCGCCATCGCCGCGTAGTGGCCGGTGAACCCGATCGACAGTGCCCGGTTGCCGCCACCTCGCGCCCGGGGATGACGTCGGTGGTGGGCGTCGACGATCCGGCCGCCGACCTCGATCCCCACCACACCGTCGGCGTCCAGCTCGGCGGCGTCCACCGCCGTCAGGTACCTCGGGTCGTAGTAGCCGTGAGGGACCTTGAGCGGCTCGCGCTGAACCTGGATCCGCACGACGGGTCCGACCCGGACGCCGGGAGCCTCAGACATCGTGACCGCGCTCCCGAAGCACGTCGTTGAGGAGATCGGGCCGGTCCGTGACGATCCCATCGACGCCGAGGTCCAGGTACCGGTGCATGTCGGCCGGTTCGTTGACGGTCCACAGATGGATGTGCGCCCCCGATGCGTGGATCGCCGCGACGAGCTTGCGGTCGATCCTCAGGACCCGGTGGTCGTGGGGCAGCTGGTAGGCCTCGAAGCCTCGATTGAAGGTGCGGCCGAGACGGGACGCGGCGTACATCGTGGCCACCGCCGACGGTCCGGCCGACACGGCGACCTTCCCTCGGGTGATCCGGCGGAAGCGGGCGATCCGGCGGTCGTGGAACGACCCGATCAGGACCCGGTTCGCCGCGCCGTGCAGCTCGATCTGCTCGGCGACGGCCCATTCCATGGCGGGCGCCTTGAGATCGATGTTGAGGTGCACGTCGGGCCACGTCTCGAGCACGTCCGACAGGCGCGGGATCCCGATGCCTCGACCCCGCAGCTGATGACCGCCTTCCGGGTCGAAGTGGTAGGCGGCGTCGAGCTCGGACAGCTCCGCCCAGCTCCGCAGCGCCACCGGTCCGCGCCCGTCGGTGGTGCGGTCCAAGGTGGCGTCGTGGTGGACGACGACGACCCGGTCCCTGGTGAGACGAACGTCGATCTCGAGGTAGCGGTAGCCGAGCTCCTCGACGGCGCCGGCGAAGGCCCGCATCGTGTTCTCCGGCCACAGGATGCGACTCCCCCGGTGGGCGAACCGGATCGGATGCTCGAGGGCGAGATAGGGATGAACCGCCATGGCCGGAGGCTACCGGTCGACGATCCTTCCGGCCGCCACCACCTCGACGGCCAGATCGGTGTCGGGGCGGTACGGGACGTGGAGGTAGCTCGGCGCGTCGAGGT
>JALVQZ010000170.1 GCA_027036355.1 Acidimicrobiia bacterium
TCGACCGATCCCGTCCTCGGAGACGTCGACCGATGACCAATCCCATCGCCGGCTGGAGCCACGCCAACCAGGAGCACGCCAAACAGATCATGGCGCGCTACCCCGACGTCCGCTCCGCCGTCATGCCCCTGCTGTACATCGCCTCGCTCGAGCACGGTCACGTCACCGACGACGGCATGCGCCAGATCGCCGAACTCACCGGCCTCACGCCCGCCCAGGTCCGTTCGGTGGCGTCGTTCTACACGATGTACAAGCGTGACGGCGTCGGCCGCTACCTCGTGTCGGTCTGCACGTCCATCTCGTGTTTCCTCCGCGGCGCCGACGACGTCCTCACCGCCGTCGAAGAGGCCACCGGCACGGTCGACGGCGAGACCTCCGACGACGGCATGTTCACGGTCGAGCACGTCGAATGCATCGGCGCCTGCGGCGGCGCCCCCGCACTCCAGGTGAACTACGAGTTCGTCGAAGGCGTCACCCCCGACAAGGCCGTCGCGTTGTGTCGCTGGCTGGCCGACGGGCGACCCGAGGTCGTCCGCTCCGACGAGATGCAGGCGCTCTTCGGCGGCCGGCCCTCCTTCGAGCGCGGTCCCGCCGATCCCGAAGGCGCCATCGCCGCCGTCCCGGCGTTCGGCCCGTACGGATCGGCCGCCACCGGCCCAGAGCGAGGGACCCGATGACCGACCGGATCCTCACCGTCCGCATGGAAGCCCATCCGGAGGACTCCCACACCCTCGCCACCTACGAGGCCACCGGCGGGTACCAGGCGCTGCGCAAGGCGCTGACGTCGATGACCCCCGACGACGTCAAGGCCGAGGTCAAGGCGTCCAACATCCGCGGACGGGGCGGCGCCGGGTTCCCGACCGGCGTCAAATGGGGGTTCCTCCCCGACGACCTGCGGCCCCGCTACCTGGTCGTCAACGGCGACGAATCCGAGCCCGGAACCTTCAAGGACCGGATCCTGCTCGAACGCGACCCGCATCAGCTCGTCGAAGGCATCATCATCTCGTCGTACGGGCTCGACGTGCATCATGCCTTCGTGTACATCCGCGGCGAGTACCCGAAACCCGCCAGGCGGGTGCAGCACGCCATCGACGAGGCGTACGCGGCCGGCTACCTCGGATCGGACATCCTCGGCTCCGGGTTCTCGCTGGACATCACCGTCCACCTCGGCGGTGGCGCCTACATCTGCGGGGAAGAGACCGCGCTGTTGAACTCCCTCGAAGGACGGCGCGGTGAGCCGCGCATCAAACCGCCGTTCCCCGCCGTCGCCGGTCTCTACGCCAAACCGACGATCGTCAACAACGTCGAGACGATCTCGAACGTGCCGTGGATCGTCGCCAACGGCGGGTCCGCCTACGCCGCGATCGGACCGGAACGATCCGCCGGGACCCGGATGTTCTCCCTGTCGGGACACGTCAACCGGCCCGGTGACTACGAGATCGTCATGGGGATGACGTGGCGCGACCTCATCTACGGCATCGGCGGCGGCATCCCCGGCGATCGGGCGCTCAAGACGTGGATCCCCGGCGGGGCGTCCGCCCCGTGGTTCGTGCCCGACGAGCACCTCGACACGCCGGTGACGATCGACGACGTCGGCGCCAACGGGTCGATGCTGGGCTCGGGCGCCGTCATCGTGATGGACGAGACCACCGACGTGGTCGCAGCCGCCCACCGCATCGTCAAGTTCTTCGCTCACGAGTCCTGCGGGCAGTGCACCCCATGTCGGGAAGGCACCACCTGGCTCGAACGGGTCCTGTGGAGGATCCTCAACGGCGCCGGGCGGCCGAGCGACCTCGACCTCCTCCTCGACATCTGCGACAACATCAGCCCGGGTTTGCGATGGCCGCCGGCGATGACGACGATCTGCCCGCTCGGTCCGTCCGCCGTATCGCCGATCACGTCGATCATGCGCCACTTCCGCGACGAGGTCGAGGCGAAGATCCGAACCAGCGAAGGAGCCTCCGTTGGCTGATCCGTCCGAGAAGGTCACCATCACCCTCGACGGTCGCCAGGTCGAGGTCCCCGCCGGGGAGCTCCTGATCAAGGCGGCCGAAGAGGCCGGCACCTACATCCCCCATTTCTGCTGGCATCCACGGATGAAGCCGGTGGGGATGTGCCGGATGTGCCTCGTGGAGGTCGAGACCCCCCGGGGCAAGATGCTCACCACCTCGTGCACGATGCCCGTCGCCGACGGCATGGTCGTCGAGACCGAATCGGCCGTCGTCAAGAAGGCCCACGAGGGGGTCCTCGAGTTCCTCCTCATCAACCATCCCCTCGACTGCCCCGTCTGCGACAAAGGCGGCGAATGTCCCCTCCAGGACCAGACCCTCGGCTACGGACCAGGAGAGAGCCGGTTCGTCGAAGAGAAGCGGCACCACGAGAAGCCGATCTCGATCTCCGACCTGGTGTACCTCGACCGGGAACGCTGCATCCTGTGTGCCCGCTGCACCCGGTTCTCCGAGGAGATCTCCGGCGATCCGCTCATCGAGTTCGTCGAGCGAGGCAACCACGTCGAGGTCAACACCTTCCCAGACGAACCCTTCGCCTCGTACTTCTCGGGCAACACGGTCCAGATCTGCCCCGTCGGCGCGCTCACCGCCAAGCCGTACCGGTTCCGGGCCCGACCGTGGGACCTCGAAGCCGTCGAATCGGTGTCGCTGGTCGATTCCGTCCATTCGAAGGTGTCGGTCGAATCGAGCCAGAACGAGATCGTCAGGATCTCCGGCGTCGACAACGACCCGACCAACCAGGGATGGCTGTCCGACAAGGATCGCTTCATCTACGAGCACGTCCATTCCTCCGAGCGGCTCACCACCCCACTGGTCCGGGACCGTGACGGGTTCCGGGAAGCATCCTGGGGCGAGGCGATCGGCCTCGTCGCCGAACGGCTCGGCGCCACCCCCGGCGCCGCCGTCGCCGGGATCGGCGGCGCCAGGGCGACCAACGAGGATGCGTACGCCTTCTCCAAGTTCATGCGCTCGATCGTGGTGACCCCACACGTCGACGCCCAGCTCGACGACGGACTCGACCCGGAGTTCGCGGCGGCGGTCCACCCCCGCGCCCGCATCGACGACCTCGAGCAGGCAGCGACGATCCTCCTGTGGGGCCCCGACCTCAAGGAAGAGTTCCCCGTCCTGTACCTGCGGGTGCGGCGGGCCGCCGCCCACCTCGGGGCCACCCTCGTCGTCGTCCATCCCCGCATCACCGGCCTCGACCCGGTCGCCACCCACACCGTGCGGTACCGGCCCGGCGAGGGCCCGGCGATCCTCAAGAAGCTGGCCGCCGGCGAAGGCGATCTCGCCGACGTACGCGCCGCCCTGGGTCAGGGGCCGGTGGTCGCTCTCGTCGGGCGCCCCGGGCTCGGAGAGGACCCCCGTCTGGCCGAAGCGGTCGCCGCGTTCGCCCGGGACCTCCCCGACGCCACGATCATGCCGTTGGTCCGGCGCGGGAACGTCTTCGGTGCCCTCGACATGGGACTCGCGCCGACCCTGCTGCCCGGGCGGGTCTCGATCACCGACACGGCCGCCCGGAACGCGCTCGAGGACGAGTGGGGCGCCCTGCCGGACGGAGTCGGCTCCGCGACCACCGGGATCCTGAGCGGCCTGGTCTCCGGAGAGCAGGAAGCCCTCGTGCTGTTCGGTGCGGATCCGGTCCGCGACCATCCGAACCCGACCCTCGCTCGCTCCGGCCTCGAGGCCGCCGAGTTCGTCGTCGCCTTCGATCTCTTCCTGACCGACTCGTCGCGGCTCGCCGACGTGGTGCTGCCCGTGGCCGCGTTCGGAGAGACGGCGGGCACCGTGACGAACCTCGAAGGCCGTGTCCAGAAGGTCAACCAGATCGTCCCGCCCCCCGGCCGGTCCCGGGCCGCATGGTCCATCCTCGACGACATCGCCACGGCCATGGGCGGCTCCCTCGGCGCCACCTCGGCGGAGCGACTCAACAAGGAGATCGCCAGGGTCGCACCGGTCTACCGGGGCGTCACCTGGGACATGCTCGACTGGGGAGAGGGTCGAGAAGGGATCGTGGTCCCCCTCCCGGGAGTGGACCAGCCGTTGCGCCACATCCCGGTCGACACGGGTGTTGCGACGGTCACCGAACGGCCGGCCGTGCACACCGCCCGGGTCCTCTACGACGACGGCGCGATGCTCCGGCACTGTCCCGGCCTGGCGGGACTGGCGCCGCCGGCGGCGATCCACATGCACCCTCGGGACGCCGCGGTGCTGGCGGTCCGCGACGGTGACCGGGTCGTCGTCTCCGCCGACGCCTCCGTCGAGCTGCCGGTGGTGATCGACACCGGCCTCGCCGAAGGGGTCGTCTACATCCCGTTCAACCTGGTCGAGACCGCGCCCCTCGGCGCGCCGCGGTCGATCCGCATCGACGCCGTCAGGGAGGATGCCTCGTGAGTGGCCTCGAGCTCCTGATCGTCGCGGGCATCAAGGTGATCGCCGCGTTCGCCTTCCTCGTCCTCACCGTCCTCGTCCTCGTGTGGGTCGAACGACGGGTCGTGGCCTTCATGCAGAACCGGTACGGTCCGAACCGGGCCGGACCGGGGGGGATCCTCCAGACGCTCGCCGACGGTCTGAAGCTGTTCTTCAAGGAGTCGATGACCCCGCGCAAGGCGCAGTTCCTGCTCTACATCGCCGCGCCGGTACTGGCGGTCGTGACCGCCCTCCTCGTCTTCCTGGTCATCCCCATCGGCGCGCCCGTCACGATCGGCGACACCACCTACACCCTCCAGGTCACCGACCTCAACGTCGGCGTGCTCTACATCCTCGCCATCTCCTCGCTCGGGGTCTACGCGGTCGCGCTCGCCGGATGGTCGTCCGGATCGAAGTACCCGCTCCTCGGCTCGGTGCGCTCGGCCGCCCAGATGATCTCCTACGAGGCCGCCCTCGGACTGGCGCTGGTCCCGGTGATCATGTTCTCGCGTACGACGTCGCTGGCCGGCATCGTCGAAGCCCAAAGTGGCACCTTCGGCGGCTTCCTCCCCGCCTGGAACATCGTGCTGCTTCCCTCGTTCGTGATCTTCCTCATCGCCGGATTCGCCGAGACCAACCGGGCTCCGTTCGACCTGGTCGAGGCCGAACAAGAGATCGTCGGCGGCTACCACACCGAGTACTCGGGCATGCGGTTCGCGTTCTTCTTCCTCGCCGAGTACATCAACCTGTTCAACATGGCGGCCCTCACCGCGACGTTCTTCCTCGGCGGATGGAACGGGCCGGTGTTCGGACCGACCTGGCTGCAGTACCTGCTCCCCGTCGTCTGGTTCCTGATCAAGTCGTGGGCCGTGGTGTTCCTGTTCATCTGGGCCCGCGGCACCCTTCCCCGGATCCGCTACGACCAGCTCATGGCGTTCGGCTGGAAGCGGCTCATCCCGGTGTCCCTCGTGTGGATCATGCTCGCCATGGTGGCCATCGGGGTTCGGAGGTTCGGACTGCCATGGGCGTAGGAGGACGACGATGAGCTGGTTCGCCGACATGCTCGGACCGTGGCGTGGCTTCGCCGTCACGTTCCGCCAGATGTTCCGGCCCAAGGTCACGACCCAGTACCCCGAGGAGAAGCGGGTCAAACCACAGCGCTTCCACGGCCGCCACGTCCTCAACCGGTATCCCGACGGGATGGAGAAGTGCATCGGCTGCGAGCTGTGCGCCGGTGTCTGCCCTGCCCGATGCATCTACGTGCGCGGGGCCGACAACCCGCCCGACGCCCCGGTCAGTCCCGGCGAACGGTTCGGGTTCGTCTACGAGATCAACATGCTGCGCTGCATCTTCTGCGGCATGTGCGTCGAGGCATGCCCCACCGAGGCGATCACCATGACCCATCTCTTCGAGATGTCCGTCACCGGCCGCGACGACGCCATCTACACCAAGGACGAGCTCCTCGTCGAACCCGACGGCACCCCGCGCCATCCCCAGCCCGCCGGACCGCTCATCGACCTCGGAGAACTCGAGCAGGGCAACGGCTGGCTACGGGCGACCGCTCCCTCGGGTCGAGCCGCCTTCGAAGGGATCGTCGCATGGACCCCCAGCGCCACCTTCGGCGCCGAACCGCCCGAGCGTGGCCAAGCCGGCACCCGGCCCGACGACGGAAGCGAAGGGACCTGAGATGGCCGAGGTCGTCGTGTTCGTCGTGTTCGCCTTCGCCGCCCTGGCCGGAGCGTTCGTCATGCTGCTCGCCCGCAACCCGGTCTACTCGGCCATCGGGCTGCTCACCACCATGTTCTCCATCGCCGTGTTCTACGTGCTCCTCGACGCCCACTTCGTCGCCGCCATCCAGGTCATCATCTACACCGGCGCGGTCATGACCCTGTTCATGTTCGTCATCATGATGATCGGCGTCGACCGGGACGAGGACACCAGCGAACGGATCCCCTATCAACGACCCATCGGCATCGTCCTCGCCGTCGGTTTCGCCGCCGTCATCGTCGCCGCCGGCTCGGGCGCCTGGGTCACCGGGAGCGCGTCGTTCGCCACGCCCGACCTCAACGGCACGATCGAGGCCGTCGCCGACGAGCTGTTCGGCACCTGGACGATCCCGTTCCTCGGCACGGTGTTCCTCCTGACCATCGCCGCCCTCGGCACCATCGCCCTGGCCCGGTACGGGCCCACCGGTCCCCGGCCCATCGACGACGGGGAGGGCCGGACATGACGCTCACCGCCGGCTGGTTCATGGGCCTCGCCGCCGTGCTGTTCGCCCTCGGCGGCGCCGGCGTGCTGCTCCGGCGCAACGCCTTGGTCATGTTCATGTCCATCGAGCTGATGCTCAACGCCGTGAACCTGACGTTCGTGGCGGCGTCCAAGGCGCTCGGCCAGATCGAAGGTCAGGTGGCCACCCTCTTCGTCATCGTCGTCGCCGCCGCCGAGGTGACCGTCGGGCTCGCCATCATCGTCGCCATCTTCCACAACCGGGCCTCCGCCGACGTCGACGAGTTCGCGGAGCTGAAGGGATGATCCGGTGACCGACCTCATCTGGCTCCTCATCGCCCTCCCCGCGCTCGGCGCCGCCGTGCTGGTGTTCTTCGGACGCCGCATCGGGGAGCCGGCCGCCGGCTGGCTCGCCACGGCCACCGTCGCGGGCTCGTTCGCCGTCGCGGTGGCGGCGGGCGCCGGGTTCGTCACGGGCGATCTCCATCCCACGACCATCGATCTGTTCTCGTGGATCCCGACCCTCGGGGTCGACGCCACCTTGCTGTGGGATCCGCTGGCGGTGACGATGACCTTCGTCGTCACCGGCGTCGGCGCCCTCATCCACCTCTACGCCATCGGCTATATGCACGGCGACCCCCGCTTCGGGCGGTTCTTCGCCTACCTCAACCTGTTCATCGCGTCGATGCTGACGCTGGTCCTCGCCGGGAACTTCGCCGTCATGTTCGTCGGCTGGGAGCTCGTCGGCCTCAGCTCCTACCTCCTCATCTCGTTCTGGTTCGAGAAGCCCAGCGCCGCCGCGGCGGGCAAGAAGGCGTTCATCGTCAACCGGATCGGGGACTGGGGGTTCCTCGTCGCCCTCATGATCGTGTTCGCCGCCTTCGGCACCCTCGACTTCGGAACCGTGTTCGAATCGGCGCCGGAGGTGCTGTCGGTGGGGACGGCCACGGCGATCACGCTGCTGCTCCTCGTCGGAGCGACGGGGAAGTCGGCTCAGCTCCCGTTGTACGTGTGGCTCCCCGACGCCATGGAAGGCCCGACCCCGGTCTCGGCCCTCATCCACGCCGCCACCATGGTCACCGCCGGCGTGTACATGATCGCCCGGACCGGTGCCCTCTTCGAGCTCGCCCCGGTCTCGCAGGCCGTCGTAGCCACCGTCGGAGTGCTCACGGCCCTGTTCGCCGCGACGATCGCGATCAGTCAGCGGGACATCAAGCGGGTCCTCGCGTACTCGACGATCTCACAGATCGGGTACATGATCTTCGGTGTCGGGATGGCGGCCTACACCGCGGGGATGTTCCATCTCGTCACCCACGCGTTCTTCAAGGCCCTGCTGTTCCTCGGCGCCGGTTCGGTCATCCACGCCCTCGGCGGCGAACAGGACATGCGCAAGATGGGGGGCTTGCGGAAGGTCATGCCGGTGACCTTCTGGACGATGGTGATCGCATGGCTGGCGATCTCCGGCGTTTTCCCGCTGGCCGGGTTCTGGTCCAAGGACGAGATCCTCGGGGCCGCGTTCGCCAAGGGAGGCCTCTACACGGGCCTGTGGGCGATCGGGCTGTTCACGGCGTTCCTCACCGCCTTCTACATGACCCGATGGCTGGCGATGACGTTCCTCGGCCAGCCGCGCTGGTCCGACGATGCCCATCCCCACGAGTCACCGTGGGTGATGACCGGACCGCTGGTCGTCCTCGCGCTCGCCTCCACCTTCGCTGGCGCCCTCAACACACCCTGGCGCCTCGCGTTCGAGCACTTCCTCGAACCGTCCTTCGAGCTGGTGACCCAGTCCCTCCCGCCCGAGAACATCGGGGTGGTCGTCGCCCTCGCCGGTCTGTCGCTGATCCTCGTGCTGTTCGGGATCGCCGTTGCGTGGCGTCGCTACACGACCGCGGAGCTGCCGGCCGAGGCCGGCAGGTTCTGGTACGTGACGCTCCACGGCTACTGGATCGACGAGGTGTACGGACGGGTGTTCGTCCTGCCCGGCAAGGCGCTCAGCGCATGGTTCGCCCGCGTGCTCGACGGCACCGTCATCGACGGCTTCGTCAACGGTCTCGGTCGCACTGTCCGCGGGTTCGGTGCTGCCATGTCGACCCTGCAGTCGGGGTGGGTCCGTTCCTACGCCGCGGTCTTCGGCGTCGGGGTCCTCGTCTTGTTGGTGTGGACGCTGGTGCGCGGGGGAGTGATCTAGATGTTCCCAGCCCTGAGCGTGCTCATCGTCCTCCCCGTGCTCGGCGCCATCGCCGTCGCGGTCCTCCCCAAGCGCCGCCCCGAACTCGTGTTCCCCGTGGCGTTGGCGGCCAGCATCCTGCCGCTCGGCATGGTGCTGTGGGTGCTGTGGAACTTCCAGGTGGGGGAGGCCGGTTTCCAGATGCTCGAGACCGCGGTCTGGTCCGAGACCCTCGGCATCGGATGGAAACTCGGGATCGACGGGATCTCCCTGTTCCTCGTCGTGCTCACCGCCGTCCTGTTCCCCCTCGCCATCGCCGCATCCCGTTCCATCGAGGATCGGACCAAGGCCTACATGGTGTCCATGCTCGTCCTCGAGGCGGGCCTGCTCGGGGTGTTCCTGTCCCTCGACCTGCTCGTGTTCTTCGCCTTCTTCGAGATCGTGCTGGTCCCGATGTACCTGCTGATCGGGATCTGGGGGAGCGGGAACCGTGCGTACGCGGCGATCAAGTTCGTCCTGTACACGGCGTTCGGGTCCGCGTTCCTCCTGGCGGGCATCATCGCCCTGGGGTTGATCACCGGCGACCGGATCGGGGCCACGGCGTCCTTCGACTTCCGGGACATGCTCGGCGTCGGCCTGCCGGCGAGCACGCAGCTGTGGCTCTTCGCCGCCTTCGGGATCGCCTTCGCGATCAAGGTGCCGCTGTTCCCGCTCCACACGTGGCTCCCCGACGCCCACACCGAGGCGCCGACCGCGGGATCCGTGGTCCTCGCCGGCGTGCTCCTCAAGATGGGAACCTACGGCTTCCTCCGGTTCAACCTGACCTTGTTCCCGCAGGCCTCGGTCGACCTCGCCGAGGTGATGGCCGTCCTCGGGGTCATCGGGATCATCTACGGCGCGGCGGTCGCCATCGTCCAACCCGACGTCAAGCGCCTCGTCGCCTACTCGTCGATCAGCCACCTGGGGTTCATCCTGCTGGGGACCTTCGCCCTCACCCGCCAGGGCATCGAAGGCGGCGTCTTCCAGATGGTGAGCCACGGACTGACCACCGGCGCCCTGTTCCTCCTCATCGGGATGCTCTACGACCGGCGGCACACCCGGCGCATCGACGCCTACGGCGGGATCGCCTCGGTCATGCCCATCTACGCCGGGGTGTTCCTGTTCATGGCCTTCGCGTCGGCGGGCCTTCCGTCGCTGTCGGGGTTCGTCGGGGAGTTCACGATCCTGCTCGGTAGCTACCTGACGTTGCCCGGACTGGCCGTCGTGGCCGGATTCGGCGTCATCCTCGCCGCCATCTACCTGCTGTGGGCCTATGAGCGCATCTTCACCGGGCCGGTCGTCCATCCCGAGAACGAAGGGCTGGCGGACCTCGGGTTCCGGGAGATCGCCATCGTGGCGCCGCTCGTCGTGTTGATCGTCGCCCTCGGGGTGTATCCCAAGCCCATGTTCGACCGGATCGGCCCTTCGGTCGACGCGGTCATCGAACGCATCGAGTCGGGCACCGGATACGTGGCGCCCATCCCCGGGCCGACGCTGGTCGTGCGGGCAGGCGAAACGGGGGAGGACTGATGCAGAACGCCGCGTTGCTGCCCATCGCACCGGAGCTGGTCCTGTTGATCGGGATGCTGGGCGTCGTCACGTCGGCGGTCCTCCTCGGTCGCGATCGACGGGAGTGGGGATCCATCGCCGGCGTGGCTCTCGCCGTCGCCGCGGTGTTGGCGGTCATGCAATGGCTGTCGCTCGGTGGCGAGCCGGGCACGCTCCACTACTCGGCCCGAGGGCTGTCCATCGTGCGTTCGCCGATGGTGGTGATGGACGCCTACTCGGCCTTCGCCGGCGTCGCCATCTTCAGCCTCGGCCTCCTCGGCCTCCTCGCCGCATGGGACCTCGTCGAGACGCTGGGCGATCGAGGAGCGGAGTTCGTCGCGCTGTTGCTGCTCGCCGTCGCCGGGCTCCACGGGATGGCCATGTCCTCGAACCTCGTGCTCCTGTTCCTGTCGCTCGAGACGGCATCCATCAGCTTCTACGTCATGGCCGGGTTCACCCGAGACCGCCTCGACGCCGACGAGGCGGCCCTCAAGTACTTCCTGCTCGGATCGCTGGCGTCGGCCGTCTTCGTGTACGGGATCGCGTTGTCGTTCGCGGCCATCGGCTCGACGACGATCTACGGGGCGGGGGGGATCCGTGACTTCTTCTCCAACACGATCGTCACCGAACGCGGCGTGCTCCTCGTCGGCATCGTGATGATCATCGTGGGTCTCGGGTTCAAGGTCTCCGCGGCGCCGTTCCACCAGTGGGCGCCCGACGTCTACCAAGGAGCTCCCGGCGGCGCCGTCGGGCTCATGGCCGCCGGCGTCAAGCTGGCCGGGTTCATCGCCATCGGACGGGTCCTCGCCGCCGGTTTCGCCGCCCAGATCGACCAATGGGCATCGATCATCGCCATCGTGGCCGGGATCTCGGTCATCCTGGGCACGTCGCTGGCTGCCGTCCAGAAGGACGTCAAGCGGCTCCTCGCGTACTCGGGGGTCGCCCACGCCGGGTACATCCTCACCGCGGTCACCGCGGGGATCTTCGGGATCTCCGCCTTGCTGTTCTACGTCACGACCTACGCCGCCATGCTCCTCGGCGCCTTCGCCATCGCCGGGGTCGTCACCGGCCCGCGCGAGGGCCCGTCCCCCTTCGCCGCGTGGGCCGGTCTGCGGACACGCTCGCCGGAGTTGGCGATGGCGATGGCCGTCCTGCTCCTCGGCCTGGGCGGGATACCGTTCACCGCAGGGTTCGTCGGCAAGATCCAGGTGTTCACCGCCGCCGCGTCCGCCGGGTACCTGTGGCTCGTCGTGCTCGCCCTGCTCACCACCGTCATCGGCCTGTACTTCTACCTCAAGGTCATCAAGGTGATGTTCATCGATCCCGTCGCCGACGACACCGACCCCATCGAAGCCTCGATCACCACCCGAACGGTCTTCGCCGTGGCGGTGGGCGTGACCATCCTGTTCGGCCTCGTCCCTTGGCCGCTCCTCGACATCGTCCGTGACGCCCTTCCCCTCTAGGCTCCGGTCCGGACCGGACGGGTTCCTCGCCGTCGCGGCCGCCGCGGTCGTCGGTCTGCTGCTGGCCGTTCCCATCGCCGAGGTCGTCACCACCGATCTGTTCATCGTCCCCGTCGACGAGCCCGTGACCGAGGACGTCTACGTGATCGCCACCTCCGGGATCGTCGAGGGAGTGATCGACGGGGATCTGGTCATGCTGACCGGTGACCTCGTCATCGAGGGATCGGTCACCGGTGACGTCCTCGTCCTCGGTGGAGGTCGGGTCGAGATCGCCCCGGGCGGTCGGGTCGACGGCTCGGTCCGGGCCGCCGCCAGGGAGGTCGTCGTCTCGGGCACCGTGGCCCACGACGTGCTCGCCACCGCCGCCGTCATCGGGGTGGACGGCAACGTCGGCAGGGACGTGATCGGATTCGGCGCGACGTTCGACGTCGACGGCGACGTCGGCAGGGACGTGCGGGGGAGAGCGGTGTTCGTCACCGTCGCCGGGACCGTCGGCGGCGACCTCGACGTCGCCGTCGAACGTCTCCGAGTGGCTCCGACGGCCGAGATCGGTCGCAACGTCCTGTACCGGTCGACCCGGGAGGCGTCGATCGATCCGGCGGCCCGGATCGGCGGTCAGGTGGTGGCGCTTCCCGCCCAGTCGAACTTCATCTTCGGCGTGTTCCTCGTGCTCGCCAACGTCGTCGGGTTCCTCGGCTTCGTGGTCGCCGGGATCCTGACGTTCTGGGCGTTCCGGCGCTCCGGTCCCCATGCCGTGGCCGCGTCGTTCGCCCGGCCGGGCAGGACGCTCGTCGCCGGGTTGGTGGTCTTCGTCGCGGTGCCCACGATCGTGGCGTTGC
>JALVQZ010000171.1 GCA_027036355.1 Acidimicrobiia bacterium
GTCTGGTCGTACTCGGTGGGGTAGGTGAGCAGCTCGTTGTGGTTGATCTTGGCGATGAACGGGATCCGGTGCGCGTACTTGCGGGACATGGCACCGAGCACCCCGAAGGTCGTCGCCACGGCGTTGCAACCGCCCTCGATGGCGAGCGTGATGATGTTCTCGGGGTCGAAATAGATGGGGTTGGGACCGAACGCCGAAGCCCCCGAATGCTCGATGCCCTGGTCGACCGGGAGGATCGAGAGGTAGCCGGTCCCGGCCAGGCGGCCGGTGTCGTGCATCGACTGGAGGTTGCGCAGGACCTGCGGGTTGCGGTCGGACGGTCCGAAGATCTCGTCGACGTGATCGGGCCCGGGAAGGTGGAGCATCGACTTGGGGATCCCCTTCGCCTCGTAGCTGAGCAGCTCCGCTGCCTCGTCCCCCAACAGCGCGTGCAGATCCATGGACGCTCTCCTCGTTCGCGATCGCCTCTGTTCCCCTGATTATGGTCGATGCCGCCGGCCCCCGATCAGGGGCACACGACCCTGGCGCCCGATCCGGCGCGATCGTGCCGTCGTGGACGCCGGGATCCGGTCACGAACCCTCGAAACCGGCGAAGGCGGCGAGGGCGACGGCGACACGGCGGGCCGACATCCGGAGCTCTTCCTCCACTCCCGCCCGATCGGCGCCCGAACCGAGCTCCCCGCGCAGGTCGACGTAGATCTTCAACTTCGGCTCGGTCCCCGACGGGCGGATCAGCGCTCGACCCCGGTCGCCCAGCGTGTACTCGACCAGCGGCGTCGCACCGAGATAGAACGGCCGCCGGTCGGCATTGAGCCGGTAGTCGGTGACGGCCGTGACCGGCAGACCGCCCAGTTCGGCCGGGATCCGATCGCCGAGGCGGTCCATGGCGGCGTCGATCTCTCCGCGACCCTCACGGCCCGGACGCACGATGTTGTGATGCGCCGACACCCACACTCCATGCAGCCGGTAGAGACGTTCCAGGCGTCGCCACACCGAGCCACCTGCCACCATCTCGTGACCCGCCATCTGGGCGAACACCGCCGCCGCGGAGATCCCGTCCTTGTCCCTGACCCGAGGCCACACCGAGTACCCGATCGCCTCCTCGTAGCCGAGCAGGAAGTTGCCTTTCCCCTCGGCTTCGAGAGCCAGCGCCGCGTTCCAGATCCACTTGAAGCCCGTCAGCGTCCGATCGTAGAAGGCGCCCGCCGCCTCCGCGACCGACGCCAGCATGGGCGACGACACCACCGTGTTGAGCACGATCGGGCGATCGACCGTGCCGTGTTCCAGCAGGAAGTCGGCCAGCAACACGCCGATCTGATCCCCGGTGAGCGGCCGCCACACACCTCCCGGCTCGGGGAGGCTGACCGCCAGGCGGTCCACGTCCGGATCGTTGGCGAGCACGATATCGGCGTCGATCGCCGCGGCCAGCTCGTGGGCCAGGTCGAGTGCGCCCGGCTCCTCCGGGTTGGGGAACGACACCGTCGGGAAGCGCCCGTCGGCCTCGAACTGACGAGCGACCGGATACACCGAGCGGAACCCCGCCCGTTCCAGCGCCACGGTCGTGTACGGACCCCCGACCCCGTGCAGCGGCGTGTAGACGACCTTCATCGACCGATCCACGGTCACGCCGACCAGCGCCGCGGGCAACGCCGACAGGTAGTCGCCGCGGAGGTTCGGGATCGGCCGCACCAACGGATGCTCGAAGGGATCGTCGACACGGGGAACCTCGTCGGCGGGTCCGACCTCGGCGATGGCATCCGCGATCTCCCGGTCGGTCGGCGGGATGATCTGGACGTGGTTCGCCGCGTAGACCTTGTACCCGTTGTACTCCGGCGGATTGTGGCTGGCCGTGATCACGATCGCCGCGACCGCGCCGAGTTCCCTGGCCGCGAACGCCACCCCCGGGGTCGGCGTCGTTCCCGGGCCGTAGACCACATCGAGGCCGGCCGCGGCGAGGACCGCGATCGTGTCCTCCATGAACGCCTGACTGGAGAGTCGGGCGTCCCGGCCGACCACGACCGGGCCGCGATCGGGTCCGGTCGTCGCCAGCAGATGATCGGCCACGCCCCGCGTCGTCCGGATGACGACCGCCCGGTTCATCCGGTTCGACCCGGCCTCCACGACGCCACGAAGCCCGGCCGTACCGAACGTCAGCGTCCCGTCCATGCGGTCCGCGAGGTCGTCGACGGCGCCGGCGTCGATCAGCGCCTCGAGCTCGGCCCTCGTGTGCGGGTCCGGGTCGTGGGCCGCCCAGACGCGGGCAGCGTCGATCGGGTCGTTGGGCAGCTCCATGCGCACGGAGCCTACCGGCCCTGCGTCGTCGCCCGCAGCGACCATCCGGCCGATCCGAGCCACCCCCCACGGCGGTAACCTCCGTCGGATGGACGCCACCGGACGCCTCGGACCCCAGGACCGCATCGCCGCCCTCGAGACGATGACCTCCACCGACCTCGACGTGCTCGTGATCGGCGGTGGGATCACCGGCGTCGGCTGCGCCGTCGATGCCGCGACGAGGGGACTGTCGGTCGGTCTGATCGAACAACGCGATCTCGCCTCGGGCACCTCGTCGCGATCGTCCAAGCTCATCCACGGAGGCCTCCGCTACCTCGAACAGTTCGACGTCCACCTCGTCAAGGAGGCGCTGCACGAGCGCAGCCTCCTCCTGCGAGAGCTCGCGCCTCACCTCGTCCACCCCGTCCCGTTCGTCTACCCGCTCAGCCATCCGGTCTGGGAGCGGGCATACGTCGGGACCGGCATCTTGTTGTACGACCTGCTGGCGGCGACGGGAGACAATCCGCTCCCCTGGCACCGGCACCTGTCCAAGCGGCGGCTCCTGGCCGAGTTCCCGTCGCTCGACCCCGACGCGTTCATCGGCGGGATCGAGTACTGGGATGCCCAGACCGACGATGCCCGCTACGTCGCCGCCCTCGCCCGCACGGCGGCCCGCTTCGACGCCGCGATCGCCACGAGCGTCAAAGCCGTCGGGTTGATGCGCGACGACGACGGAACGGTGGTCGGGGTCGAGGCGGTCGACCTCGAGGACGGCCGGCCCCTCAGGATCTCGTCGCGGGCGGTGATCAACGCCACCGGCGTGTGGAGCGACGACATCGAGGAGCTCGCCGGTGACACCCAGAAGCTCGTCGCCGCGTCGAAGGGCATCCACCTGGTCGTCCCGGGCGACCGGATCGACGCCAGGGTCGGTCTCATCACCAAGACGGAGAAGAGCGTCCTGTTCGTCATCCCCTGGGACCGCCACTGGCTGATCGGAACGACCGACACGCCCTGGACCCTGCACCGCGCCCACCCCGCCGCCAGCCACACCGACATCGAGTACCTCCTCGACCACGTCAACCGCCTCCTCGCCCGCCCCTTGACCGAGGACGACATCGTCGGCGTCTACGCCGGGCTCCGCCCGCTGGTCGCCGGCAACGCCGAGAAGACCGAGAAGCTGTCGAGGGAGCACGTCGTCGTGAGCCCCGCACCGGGGTTGTTCACCATCGCCGGTGGGAAGTACACGACCTATCGGGTGATGGCGCAGGACACCATCGACGTCGCCACGCGACGCTTCGGAGGCGTGCCACCGTCGGTCACCGACCGGGTCCCCGTCCACGGCGCCGACGGCTACGCCGCCCTGTGGAACGCGAGGCGGCGGCTCGCCCGCGAGCACGGCCTGCCGGTCGAGCAGGTCGAGCGCCTCCTCAACCGCTACGGCTCCGACATCGAGGACCTCTTCGCGATGATCGCCGATCGCGCCGAACTCGGCGACGAGCTCCCCGGAGGCGGCGGGATCCTGGCGGTCGAGATCGTGTACGCGGCCACCCACGAAGGCGCGCTGCACCTCGACGACGTCCTCACCCGCCGCACCCACATCTCGATCGAGGTCCGCGACCGCGGGATCGAAGCCGCCAAGGCCTGCACCGAGCTGCTGGCGCCCATCCTCGGCTGGGACGAGGAAGCCATCGGACGGGAGCTCGCGCACTACGAGGCCCGCGTCGCCGCCGAACTGGAGTCCCAGACGAAACCGGACGACCGCACCGCCGACGCCGCCCGCATGGGTGCGCCGGACGTGCGCACCGGCACCCCGTAGGCGTCGACCCGTTTCCTAGACTGTCGCGCACGCGAGCAGGGAGGCTTCGATGACCACCGCCGACATGACCACCGAACAAGCGATCGGCAGGCTCTGGTGGATGTGGCTCGTCACCGGGATCCTGTGGATCCTCTTCTCGGTGATCATCCTCCAGTTCAACACGGCCTCGGCGGCAGCGGTCGGCATCATCTTCGGGGTGATGCTCTTCGTGGCGGGCCTGCAGGACTTCGCCGTCGCCTCGATCGTCCGGGAGATGAAGTGGCTGTGGTTCGTCTTCGGCGGCATCCTCGTCATCGGCGGGCTCTTCGCCATGTTCTACCCGGTCGAGACGTTCCTCGCCCTCGCCGACATCTTGGGCTTCATCTTCGTGTTCATCGGCATCATGTGGATCGTCCAGGCCCTGATGGCCAAGGACGTCGCCTCCCTGTGGTGGCTCAACCTGGCCGCGGGGATCATCATGGTCGTGATGGGCTTCTGGCTCGGGGGACAGTTCTTCATCACGAAGGCCTACACGCTGCTGGTGTTCGCCGGCATCTACGCCCTCATGAAGGGCGTCACCGACATCGTGCTCGCCTTCGAGATCAAGCGACACGGCGGGGTCCCCACCGGCAGCTTCTAGCAGCCCGTCACGTCGCCGGGTCGGTCGGCGCCGGCCGACCCGTGAGATGCTTGAACAGGTCGCGCCGCGACGGGTTCTCGACGTCGCTCTCCTCCCAGGCGGCGGTGACGAGGGCCGTGAACATCTCACCGGCCTCGACGGCCGCCGCCCTGGCGTCGTCCTGATCGGCGAAGATCGACACATCCGGGATCAGGTTGACCGACAGGTAGCGACCGAGTCCCTCGATCTCGTTGGCCAGCACTCGACGGGCGGCACCCGCCAGCCGGAACGTGGCGGGAAGCCGTTCCTCGGCGGCGACGTCGGTGGGGAAGATCATGGCGTTGACCGTCCATGGCGTCACGAGCACCACGATCGGGCCGGGCCCCGCCTCCCGGGCGGAGACCACCTCCACGCCCAGGTTCGGGTTCGACACCGGGTCGCCTTCGAACACGTCACGGTGGATCTCCCGGAAGCAGGCCTCAACCTCGCCGGCGAGCATGTCCACGTCCATCGCTCGACATCGTATCGGGCGCCGGACCACGGTCCGAAACCGTCACCACCGGCGATCGGGAAATAGGGCCGTTCGACCCCTTTCTCACGACCTCTCCGGTGCGATTCTGGAACGGAAGGAGATCGCAGAGAGGAGGGGCCGTGCTGGAGACGAGTACCCGACAGGATTCCATCGTCGAATCCCTCCTCGCCCGGGGAGTGACCCGGCGCAGGTTCCTCGAGTTCTGCGCCGCGACCACCGCCATCCTCGCCTTGCCGGTCACCTACGAGACCCGGATCGCCGAGGCCCTCGAGACCGCCGACAAGCCCACCCTCGTGTGGCTGGAGTTCCAGGACTGCGCCGGCAACAGCGAATCGTTCCTCCGTGCGCGAGACCCGGGCGTGGCGGACATCGTCCTCGACATCCTGTCGGTCGACTACCACGAGACCATCATGGCCGCCGCGGGCCATCAGGCCGAAGCGGCCAGGGAAGAGGCCATCGCCCGCGGCGGCCACATCGTCGTCGTGGAGGGGTCCGTCCCGACCGCCGCCAACGGGGTGTACTGCACGATCGGCGGCAAGACCGCCCAGCAGATCCTCGCCGAGACGGTGAAGGGGGCGGCGGCGGTCATCAACACCGGCACCTGCTCGGCCTACGGCGGCATCCCTGCCGCGGCGCCCAACCCGACCGGCG
Source organism: Acidimicrobiia bacterium (assembly GCA_027036355.1). Lineage (GTDB taxonomy): Bacteria > Actinomycetota > Acidimicrobiia > Spongiisociales > UBA5794 > JALSQW01. Next base: position 5,869 of record JALVQZ010000171.1, read on the forward strand.
CCGTCGGCGTTCCCGATCTGGTCTCGGGCGTGCCGGTCGTCAACCTCCCCGGCTGCCCCATGAACGTCGACAACCTGACCGCGACGATCGTCCACTTCCTCACCTTCGGGGCGCTACCCGCCACCGACGAGGTCGGCCGGCCGCTGTTCGCCTACGGGGAACGCATCCACGACCACTGCGAACGCCGGGCGCATTTCGACGCCGGGCAGTTCGCTCTCGAATGGGGCGACGAAGGCCACCGCAAGGGATGGTGTCTCTACAAGATGGGCTGCAAGGGCCCGAGCACCTTCCACAACTGCCCGTCGCAGCGATGGAACGGCGGAACGTCCTGGCCGATCGGAGCCGGTCACGGATGCGTCGGATGCTCCGAACCGTTCTTCTGGGACACGATGACGCCCATCTACGGCCGCCTGCCCGCCCCGCCGGGGTTCGGGGTCACGACGAGCCTGGAGAGGATCGGGGCGGGCATCGTCGGCCTCACCGCCCTCGGCTTCGGAGCCCACGGCGTCGCCAAGGCCATCCAGCGCAAACGGGTCGGCGACGCCGTTCAGACCCCCGTCGAGATCGATCGCGCCGCCCTCCGGAAGGGCCGTGACGAGGAAGGAGGCGAACGATGAGCCGCATCGTCGTCGACCCCATCACCCGTATCGAGGGTCACCTGCGCGTCGAAGCCGAGGTCGACGGCGGCAAGATCACCGACGCCTGGTCGTCGTGCACGATGTGGCGCGGCATCGAGAAGATCCTCAACGGCCGCGATCCTCGAGACGCCTGGTACTTCACCCAGCGCATCTGCGGGGTGTGCACCACCGTCCACGCGATGGCGTCGGTCCGGGCGGTCGAGAACGCCCTCGGGATCGAACCGCCGCTGAACGCCCAGCTCATCAGGAACCTGATCCAGGCCAGCCAGTTCGTGCACGACCACGTCGTCCACTTCTACCACCTGCACGCCCTCGACTGGGTGGACGTCGTATCGGCCCTCGACGCCGACCCGGCGGCGACCGCCGATCTGGCCCAGTCGATCTCGGCGTACCCGCGGTCGAGCCCGACGTACTTCGCCGCGGTCAGGGACCGCCTGGCCAACTTCGTGTCGGCCGGACGTCTCGGACCGTTCACGAACGGCTATTGGGGCCACCCGGCCTACCGGCTCCCTCCCGAAGGGAACCTGCTGGCGGTGAGCCACTACCTCGACGCCCTCGAGTTCCAGCGCAAGTACGTCGAGATCCACGCCATCTTGGGCGGGAAGAACCCGCACCTGCAGACCTACCTCGTCGGCGGCATGGCGGTGCCCATCGACCCCAACAGCCAGAACGCGATCAACGCCGGCACGATCGGCCGGCTCCGCGGGCTCCTGCAGGAGGGCCTCGACTTCGTCACCCAGGCGTACATCCCCGATCTGCTCCTCGTCGCCTCCTTCTACGAGGACTGGGCCGGGATCGGCGGGGGCCTGGGCAACTACATGTCCTTCGGCGACTTCCCGCTGGGCAACAAGAACCCGTCGATGGATCCCGACAACCTGTTCCTGCCCCGAGGCATCGTCCTCGGCAAGGACCTCGGCACGGTCCATCCGATGGCCCCGACCAAGATCGCCGAGTACATCTCCCATTCGTGGTACTCGTACGAGGAAGGCGACGACGTCGCGTTGCCGCCGCTGGAGGGGGAGACGACCCCCAACTACACGGGGCCGGAGCCGCCCTACGAGTTCCTCGACACCGACGCCAAGTACTCGTGGCTCAAGTCGCCGCGCTACGACGACACGCCCGTCGAGGTGGGTCCGCTGGCGCGCATGCTCGTCGCCTACGCGTCCGGCCACGAGCGGGTCGTCGAGCTCGTCGACACGGTCCTCACCAAGCTCGGCGTCGGCGCCGAAGCGCTCTTCTCTACCTTGGGACGCACCGCCGCCCGCGGCATCGAGACCCAGGTCCTCGCCGAGTACTCGCTGGCGTTGCTCGACACGTTGGCGGCCAACATCGCCGGCGGGGACCTGCAGATCCACAACGGGGAGCTGTGGGATCCCAAGACATGGCCCGACGAGGCATCCGGCTTCGGGATGCACGAGGCTCCCCGCGGGTCGCTGTCGCACTGGGTGAAGATCGCCGGCGGGAAGGTCGCCAGCTACCAGGCGGTGGTCCCATCGACGTGGAACGCCGGGCCACGGGACGCCAACGGCCGGCGCGGCGCCTACGAGGCGGCGCTGCTCGACACGCCGATGGCCGATCCCGCCCAGCCGCTGGAGATCCTCCGAACGGTGCATTCGTTCGACCCGTGCATGGCATGCGCGGCCCATGTCCTCGACAAGGACGGGAACCCGGTCGTGGAGGTGCAGGTGCTGTGACGACGACCCCGCGAGAACGCGCCGAAGCCGCGGCGAGGGAGGACCCGCTCCAGGTCGTCGCCACCGCCGGGTGCGTCACCGTTCGCGTGTGGCAGCTCCCGGTCCGGGTCATCCACTGGACGATCTTCTCGTCGGTCGTGGTCCTGTCCCTCACCGGGTTCTACATCGGGACGCCGTACCTGTCGGTGGGATCGGACCCACGGTTCGTGATGGGGTGGGCGCGGGCCGCCCACAACCTGGCGGCGTTCGTGTTCATCGCCGCCATCGTCGCCCGGATCATCTGGGCGTTCAGCGGCAACAAGTGGTCCCGCTGGGACCAGTTCATCCCCATCTCCAAGGCGCGCCGGGAGAACGCCTGGGCCGGGTTCAAGTACTACACGTTCCTGTCGCGGACACCGCCGGCCGGCGCCGGTCACAACGCACTGGCCGGCTCGACGTACCTGGTCGTCCTGGTGATGTTCCTCGTCCAGATCTTCACGGGCTTGGCGCTCCTGTCCCTCGAATCGGGAGGGGCCCTCGCCTCGATCTCGGGCTGGGTGTTCGCGGTCCTGCCGATCCCGTGGATCCGGTTCGTACACCATCTCATCATGTGGATGACCTGGGGGTTCGTCATCCACCACGTCTACTCGGCGGTCCTGATGGACACCGAGGAGAAGACCGGCCTGATCTCGTCCATCTTCACCGGCTGGAAGCGCCTCCCCGCCGACCGTCTATGACCGCGCCGTTCCTCGTCCTCGGGCTCGGCAACGAGCTGTTCACCGACGAAGGCGTCGGGGTCGTCGCCGCGAGGGCCTTCGCCGCACGGCAGATCCCCGAGGTCGACGTCGTGGACGGCGGCACGCTGGGCATCGCCCTGCTGCCGACCGTCGTCGACCGCGAGGCGGTGCTCGTCTTCGACGCGGTCGTGGCCGACGACGCGACCCCCGGCGAGGTCGTGGTCCTCGCAGACGGCGAGGTTCGCCAGGGTCGTCGTGCCCTGTACTCGGCGCATCAGCTCGGGATCGCCGAGGTCCTCGCCGCCGCCGATCTCGCCGGCGCCCCGGTACCGCGGGTGGCCGCCGTCGGGATGGTGCCCTATTCGCTCGACACCGGCTACGGCATCTCGCCCGAGGCATCGGCCCGGGTCGAAGCGATGGTCGATCGGGGAGTGGAGATCGTCGAACGATGGCGACGGGAGGTGACGGTCGATGCATGAGCGCGCCCCCGTCGGCACGGCCGCGGCGCGGCTGCTGGCAGAGATCGACCCGTCGGATCCTCCGGCGAGCATCACCGTCGCTCTCGCCCCCGATGTGATGGCCGACATCGCCCAGGATGCGTGGGCGTCGGCGACCCACGGCACGGTCCTGGAGACCGTCGAGGTGGAATGGGTCGTCCGCTACCCGCTGCTGGCCTGTCTCGACTGCGGGGTCGAGTACGAAGGGGAGAAGCTCGACCGCTGCCCGACGTGCGGCGGGGACGGGCTCATCGTCGAGGACGTGCCGATCGCCGAGGTGCTCCCATGGAGGTCCTAGCCGGCCCCACGGCGCGCCTGCGGATCACCGTCACCGGGGTGGTCCAAGGGGTCGGCTTCCGGCCGTTCGTCCACCAGATCGCCACCGAGCTCGGACTCGCCGGGTTCGTCGGCAACGACGCCGACGGCGTCTTCATCGAGGTCGAAGGCGACCCCGGCTCCGTCGAGCGGTTCGTGTCGAGGCTCGAGACGGACGCTCCGCCCCTCAGCCGGATCGAACGAGTCCGGACCATTCCCATCGACGTGGCCGGCGAAGGAACGTTCCGGATCGTCGCCAGCCGGCCCGCTCCGACCGGCACCGCCTTGGTCGCTCCGGACCTGACGGTCTGCGACGAGTGCGTGGCCGAGCTCGAGGATCCCGCCGACCGCCGGTTCGGCTATCCGTTCATCAACTGCACCGACTGCGGGCCGAGGTTCACGATCACGCTCCGTACCCCCTACGACCGGCCGGACACCACGATGGCAGCGTTCGACATGTGTCCGTCGTGCGCCGCGGAATACGACGACCCGGCGGATCGTCGTTTCCATGCTCAACCCAACGCGTGTCCGGCGTGCGGCCCGCGGGTCTGGCTCGAGACGATCGTTGGCGAGATCCCTCACGGTGACGGCATCGACGCCGCCCGCACGCTCGTCCGCTCCGGGGCGGTCGTCGCCATCAAGGGTCTGGGAGGGTTCCATCTGGCCTGCGACGCCCGCTCCCGGTCGGCGGTGGCCGCGCTGCGCGAGCGCAAGGGCCGTGTCGACAAGCCCTTCGCCGTGATGGCTGCGGACCTGTCCACGGCCCGCTCCATCGTGTTCGTCGACCCGGCCGAAGCGTCGCTGCTCACCTCCCGGGAACGCCCCATCGTGCTCCTGCGGAAGCGTCCTGGCGTCCACGTGTCGGATCTCGTCGCTCCCGGCAACGGGTACCTCGGGGTGATGTTGCCCTACACGCCGCTGCACCGGCTCCTCCTCGAACCGGGCGACGTGTGGGTGATGACATCGGGCAACCGCTCCCAGGAGCCCATCGCCTACCGCAACGACGAAGCGCGGGAGCGTCTCGCCGATCTGGCCGACGCCTTCGTGATGCACGACCGCGACATCCACGTTCCGGTCGACGATTCGGTGGTGCGGATCCTCGATGGCGCCGAGCTGCCCATCCGCCGATCCCGAGGCTACGCCCCCTACCCGATCGCGCTGCCCATGGACGTCCCGCCGTTGCTGGCCACCGGCGGTGAGTTGAAGGCGACGTTCTGTCTCGCCGCCGGGCGGCACGGGTTCATGAGCCAGCACATCGGCGACATGGAGAACCTCGAGACCCTCGATGCCTTCGGCCGAGCCGTCGAGCACATGCGATCCCTGTTCCGGATCGAGCCGGACCTGTACGCCACCGATCTGCATCCCGGCTACCTGTCGGGGGCCTGGGCCGAGCGTGTCGCCGGCGGCCGCCCGGTCGTCAGGGTCCAGCATCACCACGCCCACATCGCGTCGGTCATGGCCGAGCATCGGGTCACCGAACCGGTGATCGGCTTCAGTTTCGACGGCACCGGCTACGGCACCGACGGAACGATCTGGGGGGGTGAGGTCCTGATCGCCGATCTCGCCGAGGCGGAGCGAGCCGCTCATCTGCGTCCCGTCCCCCTCGCCGGAGGCGACCGCACGGTCCGCCGCCCCTACCGGATGGCCCTCGCCCACCTGTGGGCCGCCGGGATCGCCTGGGAGCCGGGCATCGCCGCGGTCGAAGCCTGCCCCGCCGCCGAGCGCCGCGTCCTGAGGACGCAGCTGGAGCGGGGGCTCAACACGGTGCCGACCTCGTCGATGGGTCGCCTCTTCGACGCCGTGTCCTCCCTCGCCGGGGTCTGTCACCAGGCGACGTACGAAGCCCAGGCCGCCATCGAGCTGGAAGCCCTCGTCGACGGACACGCTCGGGGCAGCTACCGGTTCGACCTCGACGGCGCGACCATCGACCCCGCCCCCGTCCTGCGGGCGCTCCTCGCCGACCTGGACGACGGCGTCCCCGTCCCGGTGGTCGCGTCCCGCTTCCACCGCTCGATCGCCGAGATGATCGGCGACGTCGCCGGGGACCTCCGGACGCGGACCGGACTCGGTACGGTTGGACTGAGCGGCGGCGTGTTCCAGAACGCAACGCTGACGACGATGACACGACGACGACTGGAACGGGACGGCTTCACCGTCCTCACCCACAGGCTCGTTCCACCCAACGACGGTGGATTGGCCTTGGGTCAAGCGGTGATCGCGGCAACGAGAGCGAGGTGATCGACGATGTGTCTCGGCATCCCCGGGAAGGTGATCGAGATCTCCGGTGAAGGGTTCATGCGCACCGGCAAGATCGACTTCGACGGGATCGTCAAGGAGGTGTCGCTCGCCTACGTGCCCGAGATCGAGGTCGGCGACTACGCCATCGTGCACGTCGGCTTCGCCATCACCCAGCTCGACGAGGAGTCGGCCCAAGAGACCTTGGCGCTCCTCCGCCGGCTCGACGTCGTCGACGAGGAACTCGACCCGGAGGTCGCGCTCGCCGCGGAGCGGCGCCGTGCGGGAGGTGACACACCGTGAAGTACCTCGACGAGTTCCGCGACCCGGAGGTCGCCCTGCGTCTCATCGACGAGATCAACGAGCTGGCCAGCCGCCGGTGGGTCCTGATGGAGGTGTGCGGCGGCCAGACCCACTCCATCATCCGCAACGGCATCGACCGGCTCCTGCCCGACAGCGTCGAGATGGTGCACGGTCCGGGATGTCCGGTGTGCGTGACGCCGCTGGACACCATCGACAAGGCCCTGGCGATCGCCGCCCGCGACGACGTCATCTTCTGCTCGTTCGGCGACATGCTGAGGGTGCCGGGCTCCGACGAGGACCTGTTCCAGGTCAAGGGCGGCGGCGGCGACATCCGCGTCGTCTACTCGCCGACCGATGCCCTCCAGATCGCCAGGGAGAACCCCGACGAGGAGGTCGTGTTCTTCGGGATCGGGTTCGAGACCACGGCACCGGCCAACGCCATGGCGGTCTACCAAGCCAAGCAGGAGGGCCTGGAGAACTTCTCGATGCTGGTCTCGCACGTGCTGGTCCCCCCGGCGATGCGAGCGATCCTCGACTCACCGACCAACCGCGTCCAGGCGTTCCTCGCCGCCGGCCACGTCTGTTCGGTGATGGGCTACGAGGAGTACTTCGCCATCGCCCAGGAATACGGCACGCCGATCGTCGTCACCGGCTTCGAACCCCTCGACCTCCTGTCGGGCATCAAAGCCGCGATCACCCAGCTCGAGGAGGGGCGAGCCACCGTCGAGAACGCCTACCAACGAGCGGTGCGGCGGGAAGGCAACGTCCCGGCCAAGCAGATGATCGCCGACGTGTTCACGACCACCGATCGGAACTGGCGAGGCATCGGTCCGATCCCGGCCTCGGGATGGGAGTTGTCGGAGCGGTACCGCGATTTCGACGCCGCCGCCCGGTTCCCCATCGGCGACATCGACACGAAGGAGTCGCCGCTGTGCCACGCCGGAGAGGTCCTCCAAGGCACCCGTAAACCGGACGAGTGCCCGGCGTTCGGCAAGGAATGCACACCGAGGACGCCTCTCGGAGCGCTGATGGTCTCGAGCGAGGGGGCCTGCGCCGCCTACTACCAGTACGGACGCTTCGCGAAGGCGGCGTCGTCATGACGATCGACGGCTGGACCTGCCCGATACCCCTTCGCGACCAGCCCAACGTCGTGCTCGGACACGGCGGTGGCGGCAAGCTCGGCAACGAGCTGATCCAGCACCTGTTCCTGCCCGCCTTCGACGACGTCCACCTCCGGGACCTGGCCGACGCCGCCGCCGTGGAGTTGCCGCCGGGCCGAGTGGCCATGTCGACGGATTCGTTCGTGGTCCGGCCGCTGTTCTTCCCCGGCGGCGACATCGGCGAGCTGGCGGTGAACGGCACCGTCAACGACGTCGCGATGCGAGGAGCGACGCCCCGGTATCTGTCGGTGGCGTTCATCCTGGAGGAGGGGCTCCCGCTGGCGACGCTGGCCCGCATCGTCGCGTCGATGGCGGAAGCCGCCAAACGAGCCGGAGTGGGTCTGGTCACCGGCGACACGAAGGTCGTCGACAAGGGCCACGGTGACGGGGTGTACGTCAACACGACCGGGATCGGGGTCATCCCCGACGGCGTCGACATCTCCCCGGACCGGGTGCGCCCGGGCGACGTGGCCATCGTGTCTGGCACCATCGCGGATCACGGGATGGCGATCATGAGCGTGCGGGAAGGCCTCGGGTTCGAATCGGACATCGTGTCGGACACCGCCGCCCTCAACGGCCTCGTCGCGGACCTCCTCGCCGCGGGCATCGACGTGCATGCGCTGCGCGACCCGACCCGCGGCGGCGTGGCGTCCACCCTCAACGAGATCGCCTCGGCATCCGATACGGGGATCGTCGTGGACGAGCGGGCGCTCCCGGTCCGCCGTCCGGTGGCGTCGGCGTGCGAGATGCTGGGCATGGACCCGATGTACGTCGCCAACGAGGGCAAGCTCATCGCGTTCGTCCCTGCCGCGCAGGCCGAGGCGGCCTTGGCGACGATGCAGGCGAATCCGCTCGGCACCGAAGCGGCCGTGATCGCCGAGGTCGTCGCCGACCACCCCGGCATGGTGGTCGGGACGACCCCGCTCGGGGCGACCAGGGTCATCGACACCCAGGTCGGCCAGCAGCTCCCCCGCATCTGCTGAACGATCGGACGCGACGACCCATCATGCCGAGGGGACGGCCGCGGCGGCGCGCCGACGCGGATGGAACCACACGAGAGCGGCGATGAACACGACCGGCATGAACGACGCCGTCGTCACCTGGCCGAGGGTCACCGACCCGGCGATCAGGGCGCCGATCGTCGCGACCCAGTCGACGAGCTGGATGCCGATCATGGCGTCGATCCATCCGACGTGGCGACGGGGATCGCGGGCGGCGAGGAACATGCCGTACGCGAACCCCCCGAAGCGCGCTCCCATCATGGCGAACAGCCAGTTGGCCCAGTCCGGGGCGGCGGGCGTCAGGTCGAACATCGAGGCGGCGAAGGTCGGGGCGGCGACGAAGAGCACGCCGAGCACGAGCTGGAACACGCCGATGACGACGAGGGTGATCTGCAAGGGACGCATGATCGATCCTTTCGGGTAGAGTGACCGCACCGTAGGTTCATCGAGTGAACCGTTGTCAAGGAGGAATCTCGTTACCGTTCATGAACCATCGAGTTCTTCGGCGCTTCTCGAGGCTGCGTCGTGCCCCGATCCCGCCTGCCCCGTGGAACGGGCACTCGGCGTCATCGGCGGCAAGTGGACCCTGCTGGTGATCCGCGACCTCCTCGGCGGGACCCGTCGGTTCGGGGAGCTCCGCCGCTCCCTCGTGGGGATCAGCCCGAAGACGCTCACCGATCGGCTCCGCGACCTGGAGCGTCACGGCATCGTGGAACGGCGGATGTACGCCGAGATCCCACCCCGAGTGGAGTACACCCTCACCGACCGTGGCCGGACCCTCGAGCCCATCATCGCTTCGCTGGCGGCGTGGGGCGGAACCCTCGACACGGACACCGGAGGGTCCTGACGACGCCGGGCCACCATCCGGGCTCTATACCCCTGGGGGTATCTATACTCGCCGGCTCACCTCCCAAGGAGTACCCACGTGCAGGCAGATACCGTGACGGTCGAGCAGGTTCCCGCCCGGGACTGGCAGGACTGGGCGGAACGGACCGGCGGAACGATCGTCGACGTCCGCGAGCCCATGGAATGGGCGATGGGCAGCCTCGCGGGCGCCGTCCATCTCCCCATGAGCGGCATGCCCGCCAACCTCGACGCTCTCGACCCGACCGCTCCCCTCTTGCTGATCTGTCGCACCGGCAGCCGCAGCCAGATGGTGGCCCGGTACCTGGCAGCCAACGGGTTCGACCAGGTCGCCAACCTGACCGGCGGGTTGTTCGCCCTCGGCCTCGCCTGATCCGAACCGCCGACACGGAGAGGGCCGGCCGGCCGCACCGACCTACGATGGGGCGACCATGACCCGCATCTCGGCTCGCGACCACTGGAACGCCCGCTACCGGGAACGGGGGTGGCCGGAGGAGCCCTCGTCGTGGCTCGTCGAGCACATCGAACGCATCCCCCACGGACGGATCCTCGATGTCGCCGGCGGCACCGGCCGCAACGCCCTCTGGCTCGCTTCCCACGGTCGCGACGTGACCATCGTCGACGCCTCGGACGTGGCCCTCGATATCGCCCGCGCCAGAGCCGACGACCTCGGCGCGACGGTGCGAACCATCGAAGCCGACCTGACGGCCGAGCCGCTCCCCGCCGGACCGTGGGATGCGATCCTCCTGTTCCACTACCTGGACCGGAACCTGTTCCCCGCCCTCCATGACGCCCGCCGGCCGGGCGGGATCCTGATCGGCGCCATCGCCACCGTCCGCAATCTCGAACGACACGACCGCCCTCCCCGGCCCTTCGTGCTGGACGAGGGCGAGCTGCCCGGGCTCCTCGACCGCGACGAGCTCCTCGAGTACGAGGAGGGCTGGCGCGAGGACCGCCACGACGCCCGATTCGTCGCCCGGCGACCATGATCCCGAACGAGGCCCTGACGGAGTTCCGGCGGCGTTATCCGCCGCGCACCGTCCAGGTCGGTCCCGTCACCTGGCGGTACAAGGCGGCCGGGGCCGGACCGGGGCTCCTGCTGCTCCACGGGATGGCCGGCAGCGCCGATATCTGGTTCCAGCAGTTCGACGCGCTCTCCCATGGACACCGCGTCGTCGCCGTCACCTACCCGATCGTCGGCTCCCTCGCAGAGCTCCGGGCGGGGATCGACGCGGTGATGGACACCGAAGGCGTCGAGAGGTTCTCGGTGCTGGGAACGAGCCTCGGGGGCTACCTTGCCCAGTACCTCGTCGGTCGGGAGCCCGACAGGATCGAACGGGCGATCTTCGCCAACACGTTCCCTCCCAACGACATCATCGCCCGATCCTCGAACGCGCTGGCGCGAGCGGTCGGGTTCCTTCCCAACCGGCTCGTGGCCGCGTTCCTCCGTCGCAACGCCACCCGGAACCTCGTCCCGGCGGCCGACGGCTCGCCGCTCCTCGACCACATGCTCCAGGAGCAGTTCTCCGGACCCGACGTGAAGCGATCGTTCCTGGCCAGGTACCAGTGCGTCGTCGAGCCGTTCGACGCTCCCTCTCCGGCGATGCCGGTGACGATCTTCGAGTCGGACAACGACCCGCTCGTCGCCGAGCCGCTGCGTCGCCTCCTACGAACGACCTATCCCGACGCCCCGGTCCGGACCTTCACCGGCGCAGGCCACTTCCCCTACATCAACCGGCCCGACGAGTACGCCGCCGCCATCCAGGCGGCCCTCGAGTGACCAGGATCGAGGTGACGATGCGTCTTCCGGTCCCGCCGGCGACGGTCTGGGCCGACCTCGAGCGCCTCGAGACGCACGCCGAGTGGATGGCCGAAGCCGAACGCATCGGGTTCAACGGACCCCGAACCCGAGGCGTCGGGACGGTGATGACGGTCCCCACCAAGGTCGGACCGTTCCGGATCGACGACGTGATGGAGGTGGTGACCTGGCGACGCGAGCGCGAGATCGGCATCCGCCATGTGGGGCTCGTCTCGGGAACCGGCAGGTTCACGCTCGCCCCGGATGGTTCCGGTACCCGTGTCACGTGGACCGAGGAGCTCACGTTCCCACCGCGACTCGGCGGACCCGTCGGTGAGCGCCTCGCCGCCGTCGTCCTCCGCCGGATCTGGCGTCGGAACCTGGACCGCTTCGGCCGGCGCTTCAGCGCGGCGCCGACCCGACGGACCGAACCCGACCGCTGACCAGGCGCCGGAGCAGCGCGATGGTGTGCCGATCCGGCACGTCGCCTCTGCCGTGGAGGGCGACGTGCTCGTCTCGCTCGGAACGCCGCTGAGGAAGGCGTCGTCGACGGACCATGACCTCTCCGCTGTCGTCGTGTCGCCTGTCGGCACGACGTCGTGCAGCTCAAGGGCGCCGGGCACCCGGATCGGCGAACCCGTCCGCCTGACGCCGCTGCAACCATCGGGTCAGCGGCGCCGGCATCTCCGCGGATCGATCACCCCAGTCGTAGACGACGACCGTGCCGGCGATGATGTCGTGCAAGGTTCGTCGTTCGCGATCGAAGAACGCCCACGCCAGCCCGAGCCCGAAGAGCACGAAGCTCAGTGGCATCGCCAGGACGCGAACGAACGCCGCCCGCGGCTGGAGGGGCGAACCGTCGCGCTCGACCACCTTGAGGCCGACGAGCGCCATCCCCGGGGTCTTGCCGGCGATCGTCAGGCTGAGCGTGAAGTACAGGAACGCCCACGCGGCGAGAACCGCGAGCCAGGCGAGGCCCTGCTTGGCCGTCGGGATCTCCCATGGCGTCACGAACACGACCACGGCCGCGGCGATCCCGGCGAGAACGCCCAGGAGCGTCGTCAGGATGAACCAGTCGAGGACGAGGGCGGCGGCGCGGGTGACGACGCCGGCGTAGTGTCCACTGACCCGGCCACGTCGGCTCGTCACGACGGCTCCGCCTCCCCGTCGGCTTCCGGTCCGTCGAGGACCAGCCCCGCCGGGCCGGCCGGCATCCGGTCGGGATCACGCCCCAGAAGCCGATCGATGCTGCGCGACACCACGACGTCGAGCCCGACCGCCTGCCGGCGGGCGAGGTCGAGGGCCGAGCCGGCCACCTGGCCGGTTCCCTTGGTCACGATGCCGCCGACCTCGACCCGCTCCATGACGGCGTCGACGTCCACCCGTTCCATCAGCCGGTCGACGTCGACCCGGTCGAGGAGCCGGTTGACGTCGACCCGATCCAGCAGGTGGTTCACGTCGACCCGATCCAGCAGGTGGTTCACGTCGACCCGATCCAAGATGGCATCGAGGTCGAGGCGGTCGAGGACGGCGTCCAGGTCGAGACGGTCGACGATGTCGACGGGATCGATCGCGTCGACGACGACCGGGACCACCGCCGCGACGATCTTCGCGATCTGGTCCTCGAGGCGTCTGACCACCCGATCCGACTCCGGAGCCAGCTCCTCGGCGACGGCCACCGCCACCTCGTTGGCCACCTGCCCGGCGAACTGCACCGGCGGTGTCCTCAGGACCCGGCGGGCCAGCACCCCGGTGGCCTTCGCCGCGATGCGGATCCCGGCCAGACCGGCCGCGACGGTGTTCTCGACGGCCCGGGAGGAGAAGCCCTCGACGGTGCGTTCTCGTCGCGGGTGGCTACGGATGACCGACACGGGGATCTCGGTGACGACCTCGGGAGCCGAAGCCTGCTCGGATGGGTGTTCGGGGGCATCCTCCATGGCCACAGCCTACCGAGGGGCGCCCGACGCCCCTTCGGTCGAGATCCACGGCCCCGCGGTGAGCTCGCCGGTGGCTCGAACCAGGTCGCCGGTGATGAGCGAACGCATCGGAGCGGCGGCCCGCTCCCCGCCGCGGGCCAGCACGACGACGACCTCACCATTGTGGAAGGTGCCGGCGACCCGACGAACCCACCGGCGCCCCGGCAGCGACGACGTGGCGGCGGCGGCCTCGAGCAGTGCCCGATGGGCGGGACGCGGAGATCCCGACCGGTCGAGCAGCCCGTGACGGGGGAAGTAGCCGCGGTCGTGGTCCACGAACCCGTCGAGGAACACCGCCACCTGCGGGAAGGCGCTCGCGGCCACGAGCGACTCGACCACGCGGTTCGCGACGGCGGCGTCGTCGACGAAGGCCTGCCCCTCCCCTCCTCGGGGGAGCTCGACGAGGGCGAGCGTTCCCAGGCCGAGACGGCCCGCAGCGCCATGCGAGCGTGCGATCCCGTCCCACACGTCGGCGTCGTGGCGGATCCGGAAGACGACCTCGTCGACGCCGACGGGAACCCTCCGGGGTGGCGCCCACGGGTCGTAGCCGTGAGCGACGAAGTGACCTCCCGCCCATTCCGACGACGAGAACGGAACGGCCGGACCCATGGCGATCCGCACGCCGGGAGGAGGATCGGGAGGGACGAACGCTCCGGACCCGCGGGGTTGGACCAGCTCCCATCGTTCGATCCCGACCAGCGTCGGGATCTCCGCCGCGGTGCCCGCCGGCGCCACCACCGAGAACCGTGTCCCACGCGCGGCGAGATCCGCGATCCTCTCCGCCCCGTCGGGATCGGCGATGTCCGCGACGGGAACACGGACGCGGTCGATCCTCGCTTCCCACAGGGCGAGGATCGCGGAATCGTCCCTGACCCGCTTCCGGACGAACGCGTCGAGTCCATCCATGGCCAGGTCGCGAGCGTGCGCCCAGCCGTGGCGCATCGTGACCCCGAGCGGATCGGCCCACGCCGGATCCAGAAAGGCGTCGATCCGCTCGGACGCTCCCTCGTCGACACGTCCGTAGGTGCGGACCGGACGGACGACGTGATCGTGCTCTCCGACGTCGACGACGAACATCCCGAGCTTCGGCCGCTCGTCACGTCCGAACTCGTCGGTGGGGGCGATCGGGGACAGTTCCGCGTAGCCGGGTCGGACGAACCCCGTCGCAGGGACGACGTACAGATCGGTGTCGGCGTGGCGGCCGTGGAAGAAGTGGTGCACATGCCCGCTGAACACCGCCTCGACCTGGTACTCCTGGACCAGTCCCAGGAACCACGCACGGCCCTCCGGACCGAGGTTGTCGTAGTGCTCGGGCTCGTCGGATCGCCACAGGAACGGCGGGTAGTGGCCGAACACGAAGATGCGCTCTCCTGCTTCGCGGGCGTGGGCGAGGGTTCCTTCGAGCCATCGCCGGTGCTGGACGGCTCGCGGCAGGTCCGAGCCGATCGATGGAGTATCGACGAGAACGAACCGGCATCCCTCGACGCCGAACGCCTGGTAGGCCGGCCCCCACCGGCCTTCGAACCGTCCGTAGTGACGTTCGTCGACGCGGGGAGCGTCGACGAACCCGAAGGGCTTGTCGCCGACGTCGTGGTTGCCCGGCACCACATGCAGCGGCACCGTCAGTCGCCGGTACGCATCGGCGGCCAGCTCGTTGGCGGCGGGGTGGTCGCCGTGGCCCGGAACAGGATGGACGACGTCGCCGAGATGCACGACGAACGCCGGGGCGATGCGTTCGATCAGCTCGACGGCGTGGCGATTGCGCCCGGCGAGGAGCCGGTTGGCCGGGAAGTCCCCGGCCGGCGCTTCCTCGAGCTGGACGTGGGTGTCGGCGACGACGACGAAACGGAGCGTCACGCTCGACGACCCGCCGACGTCGGTGGCGCTGTCCCGGCGCACATCCTCAGGCGCCTCGCGAAGCGTGGAACGGTCTCACCTCGATCGCCTGGCCGACCACGTCGACGACCTTCCCGGCCCACGTGAGCGCCTCGTCGAGGTCGTCGACATCGATGACGTAGAACCCCGCCAGATGCTCCTTGGACTCCACGAACGGCCCGTCGGTGATGACACGGTCGCCGCCGGCGTCGGCGGGACGCACGACCGTGGCGGCATCGGGCCCGTGCAGGCCGCCGGTGAACACGAAGACGCCTTCGGCTCGCATGTCGGACTCGAGGTCGTCGATCCGTTGCATGAACGTCTGCATCTGTTCCGGGGTCGGCGGGGGACGGTCGGGGCCGCCGCCGGTGTGTAGTGACAGCAGGTACTGCGCCATGGTGTGCTCCTCGATCGGGTGCGGGGCTCTCCCGCGCTCACCCTACCGACGAACGGGACCGGCCGATCGAGACCGCTATCGCAGCGCGAGGACCTCGATACGGTCGCCGACCGCGACGACCAACAGCTTGGTCGGCTCGGCGGACTCGATCGCGGCGACGACGGCATCGACGTCGGGAGCGGCGCCCTCGGCGGTCGGCATGGCTCGCACCCGGGCGCCGGTGGTCGCGGCCACGCTCCGCGCCAGCTCGCCGGCCCCGGGCGCCACCAACACGACCTCCTTGGGCGGCGCCGCCCGCTCCGACGGGACGAGCCGGGTCCGATCGGTCCGCCACACCTGGACGTGATAGGCCCCGATCGCACCTCCCGTCAGCAGCGCCGCCAGCGCCCCCTTGAACGAACCGAACGATCCCTGACCCGACAGGACGAGCACCAGCAGACCCTGGAGGACGACGATGAGACCGACGAACACGGCGATCGCCGCGACCCCGAGCACCCCGAAGATGTAGATCCGGCGGGTGACCGACCGCAGTTCGGCGGTCTCGTCCCCGTACCGCTCCGCCCGGAACCAGTGCACCCACCAGACGGGACCTCCGACGACCAGCGCCGTGATCGCTCCGATCAGCGTGTTGCCGGCGTTGGCTCCGGCGAGGGGAGGGGCGATCAGATCGAACACCGCCAGCAGCAAGATGGCGATGCCGGAGCCGACCGCGACGAGTCCGGCGCCGGCCAGGAGGTAGTCGTAGATCCGATCCGGCTCGGTGCGGACCTGACGGTGCTCCGCGAGCACCCGCCGGTGGTAGGTCCAGATCGCCGCCGCCACGGTCACCGACGCCAGCTCCCACGGCATCTTGGCGAAGTGCTCCGACGCCGACGGGACCGTCGATCCGAAGAACCACACGAGAACGTCGAACAGGACCGCCGAACCGATGGCGACGCTGACGGCGACCGAACCGAGAACGGGGAACAACAACACGTAGCCGAACCACAGGGGCGAGCGTTCGCCATGGCGGGCACCGCGCCGGAACCAGTGGTACCCCCACCCGGCGCCGCCGACCACGAGCAGGGCGACGCCGGTGGCCACGGCGTCCCACAGATCGCCCGCCACGAGCGTGGTCGAGGCGATCAGGTCGTACACCCCCTCGTAGACCTGGCTGACGATCAGGAACAGTCCCGACGAGCCCGCGACGAGCCCCACGAGCGATCCGACGAGGGCCGGCAGGATCGGAAGGAGCTCGGGAGCGAGCCGGTCGTCCAGCCAGATGCGCTGATGGAACACCCAGACGACCCCCCACACCACCAAGGCCGCCCACACCTCGCCGTCGAACCCTTCCCGGGTCAGGAGCGCGCGCAGCGCCATCGTGGCGGTGGTGGTGACGATCACGGCCGAGACCACGAGCGAGGCGTTGAGGTAGAGCATCCACGCGAGGCTGCGCCGCTCGGCGTCCTCGGCGACGATGCGCGGCCGGACGTACCGCCAGAGGCCACCCCACACGAGTCCGCCGACGACGAGCAGGCTGACCGCCGACGCGACCTGTGTCTCCGAGCCGGCGAAGGCGCTCGGCCGCACGACGAGGGCGACGATGACGCCTCTGACCCCTTCGGCGAACAGGACGAGGGACACGAACAGGAAGCCGTACACGAAGAAGCGCCGGATCGCCCCGGCGATGTCGTGCTCTTCTCCTTCGCCTCTGCGGGTGGCCTTGATGATGAAGAAGACGATCCCGATCACGATGCCGAGCTGCACGAACATGATCAGGAGCGAGATGAGGATGCCGACGATCTCCACGAGCTCAGCCTTCCAGATCGGGGTTCTCGGCGCAGTACTCCACCGGCCACGGGGACCGATCGATCCGCCAGCCCTCGTCGAGGAGCCGCAGATGGAACGACACGGTGCGTTCGTACCCCGGGTCGAGCAGCCCCCCGGACGTCCCGATCGAGACCCGCACCGACGCCTGGTCGCCGTCGATGCGGGAGTCGATCAGGGTGGCGCGGTCCTCGCTGGGCCCCCAGTTCATGACGTCGTCGAGGGCGTTCTCGCATCGAGGCTTCAACGACGGCGCGAGCCAGGACGAAGCCGACAAGGGGTCCCGGTCGAACACGGCCTGGAGGTACCGCTGGACGACACCTTCCGGGCTGCTGACGGGATAGACCGCGGGACGGCGGACGGCCGTCAGCGCGATCGCCGCGATCACCAGCACGATCAGGCCGCCGACCCAGATCCACGTCGATCGCTTCATCGACGACTCCTTCCCGTCCGTCTCTCATCCTCGCGGCGATCCGGCTGCGGAACAAGGGTCCTATGACCATGGGTCGCTCGCCTCATCTCCGGGCGCCGATTCAAGTTCCGAGCCTCCGTTTTCCGATAGGGATCGAGAACGAACCGTACAGATCAGGAGCAGGCACATGCACCGAGGCCGAAACGTGGGGATGCTGCTGTTGGCAGCGGCGATGTTGGTGATGCTGGTGGCGGCACCGGCGCTCGCCGGGGGAGAGCCTCAAGACCTGGAATCGGTCCGGGCGACGGTGCTCGAAACCGTCGATTACAAGACCGACCTCGTCACCGAGTTGTTGGCCGGGGCCGAGACGGCCGAGGCCGAAGCGATCTACCGCGATGCGCTGGCAGAGCTGGGCGGGATCCGCGAGCGGGTCCTCGTCGAGGACGACATCGACGAGCTGTGGGCGCTCAAGAGCCGCGCCAAGGGGGTCTATGCCGAGGCCGCAGCCGCAGGGGCGACCGCGGGCAAGTCCGACGAGCAACTCCTCGCCGAGGCGCGAGCGGAGGCCCTCGGGACGATCGAGTACAAGCTGGGCTACTTCACCGAACGCAAGGCGAAGACCGACGACCCGACCCTGCGCCGGATCTACGGCGAAGCGGTCGACGCGTTGGCGGCGTTGAAGCGCAAGGCCGAGGCGTCGTCGTCCATCGACGAGCTGCGTCAGCTCAAGGCTCGGGCCCACGAGATCTACAACACGACGAAGGATCGAGCCGAAGATCCCGACGAGTACGCCAAGACCGAGGCGGAGAAGGCGGCCGAGCGGCTGGCCAAGGCCCGCCGTGCGGTGCTGCGGCTGATCGAGCGCAAGGTCGCGATCTTCCGGACCGCCGCCGAAGCCGCGACGATCCCGGCCGTCGCCGACATCTACCGTCGGGCGACGGAGGAGATCGCCGCCTTGGAGGCCGACGCGAAGGCGGCCAAGGGCGAACGTGCCCTCGACGAGATCGAGGAGCAGGTCAAGGCGATCTACGAACGGGCCGTCGACGCGGTCGAGTCGCTCCGTGGCCGTGACTCCGACGACGAGACCAAGGACCGGCCGGCGGTCGACATGGAGGCCCACCTCGACCGGCTCCTCGGGGTGGCGGGCCGGCTGCTCGCCGTCGCCGAGCGGACCGCCGAGCTGAACCCCGACACGTACGCGGAGGTCGTCGACGCCTACGAGGCGCTGGTGAAGGCGACCGACCGGGCTCGCGACGTCGCCGAGTCCGGCAAGGGGCTCGAGGACCGCTGGCACGAGGTCAAGCAGGCCAAACACGACTTCGTCGAGGCGTTCGTCGACCATGTGCAAGCGATCACCGACGCCCCGATGAAGGTCTTCGGGATGTACGTCCCGGCGTAGGGCACATCGGATGGGACGCGGGCTCGCCGCCCGCGTCCCATCAGCCTTGCGGGTCGAACACGACCGGATCGTGAGGCGATTCGTCGACGTGAAGCGAGAACACGTCCGGACGGGCGTAGTGGCCGGTCGCGTCGAAGTCGAACCGGGCCCGCGCGATCTCGGCGAGATCGATGTCGACCGCCAGGATGCCCGTGGCCTCCCGGAGCGGACCGGCGAGGAGCTCGCCGTTCGGCGCGACGATGCAGCTCCCTCCGGCGATGAGCGGATCGCCGACGTCGACGGGATAGTCGGCGGGGTAATCCGACCGGGTCGTGTACTGGCAGGCGGACAGGACGAAGCAGCGCCCTTCGACCGCGATGTGACGCATCGAGACGGCCCATCGCTCCCGGTCGTCGACGGTCGGGGCGGCCCACAGTTCGATCCCCTTGGCGTACAGCGTCGTGCGGTACAACGGCATGTAGTTCTCCCAGCAGATCGCCGCGCCGAGCCGTCCGGCGGGTGTGTCGACCACGGGCATCGTCGAGCCGTCGCCGAAGCCCCAGATGACCCGTTCGGCGGCCGTTGGCATGAGCTTGCGGTGCTTGCCTCGCAGGGTCCCGTCGGAGCCGACGAGCAGCGCCGTGCAGTACAACGTTCCCCCGTCCCGCTCGATGGCGCCGACGACCGCCTCGATCCCTCGTTCGGCGCATAGCCCGGCGATGTGGTCGGTCTCGGGCCCGGGTACGTCGATCGCGCCGGCGTGGTACCGGGCGAACCAGTCGCGACCTTCCTCGGATCGGGAACCGACGACGGTCCCGAAGGCGTGACCCTTCGGGTAGCCGCCGATGAAGGCCTCGGGGAAGACGGCGAGGGCGACGTCGTCCGCGGCCGCCTCGTCGAGCAGCGCCTCGAGCCGTTCGAGGGTCGCGGCGGGGTCGAAGGCAACCGATCCTGCCTGGACGACGGCGACGCGGGTCATGGGATCGCCGCCGGTCACCGCAGCAGCGTCAGGAGCAGGATGCTGGGCTCGAGCGCTTCGACGGCGTGTTGGAGGTGCGCGTCCATGTGGACCCACCCCTGGGGACCGAGGACGGTCTCGTCGTCGCCGAGGGTGACCTTGAACCGTCCCGAGACCACCTGCAGGATGGCGGGGACGGCCGCGGTGTGCTCGGTGAGCTCCTGACCGGCGTCGAAGGCGAACCCGACGACGCGGATCTGGGCGTCCTTGTAGAGGACCTTGCTGAGCGTGCCGTCGGTGGGGATCTCGAGGACGCCGGTGAGGTCCTCGATCACGGTGTGCGACATGTGGCCTCCTTTCTTCGGCAGGCTACCCGGCGGTCATTCGCTCGAGGAGCGACCCGAAGATGCCCTGGAGCTGCCGATGCAGCGCCGCGACGTCCTCCGGCGGCCAGGACCGTGGGTCCTGGCGAAGGAAGGAGGTGCGGTCCGTGCGGTTGTCGAACACCGCGGCGGGGACCGGGATGCGACCGCCGGCGGTGTCGACGGGCACGTGCCGCCCGTTCCCTTGCTCGAGGAGCCAGAGCAGATCGTCGGTGCCGTACTCGGCGCGCATGACCTCGTCGGGGACGCCGTGGTGGAGGATGGTGGCGGCGCCGTCGGGCCGTGCCCGCTCCTGGTTGCGCCGGCGGCTCTCTGCGGGGGTGACCCACACGTAGAGGATCGCGGCTGCCCTCAGGACCTCGGTCGGGAACTCGGGGAGCGACGATCGGTAGCCGAGCGGATACGGGAGCGGAGGCGAGGCGCCTTCGGGTCCGCCGCGGGAGAACTCGACGAGCACGGTCTGGGAGCCGTCCCACGCCCCGGCGACGGCGCGCCGCTCCGCGCACAGCTCGGAGGCCGCCTGTTCGATCGCGGACGCGGCGACGGTCCGGGTGGCGGAGCCGGGCGGGAACCGCCCACCGAGGCCGGTGGCGTCCAGGTGCCGGTCCATCCGGTCGAGGAGCCGGTGGGCCGGGTCGGTCGTGGCCGGGAGGGTCGTCCCGAGGGCGGCGACGTCCTCGGCGAGGAGCCTCGTCAGGACGATCCACAGCAACGGGTCCCGGAAAGGACGGGCGTCGCCGTCGAAGAACACGGGATCCTCTCGGGCGTCACGCAACGCGTGGGAGACGAGACGCATCACGTGCACGTACGGGTAGTCGTCGAGGTGGAGGGTCGGGCCCAGCCCGAAGTCCGCCGCGGCGACCGTCGGGTCCAGCGATGCGAGGTACCGCCGGAGTTCGGATTTGCCCGATGCCGGGAGCCCGGCCAGCAGCACGTACGGCAGCGCCGGTGCGCTCATCTCGATGTCCGTTCGAGGCAGGCCCCGGTCTCCATGGTCACGTCCCTCCGGTCGCGTGCCGCCACCGTACCCGCCTCCCAACCGTGGGCCGGCGAAGCCCTCAGAGGGCTCCCCCAACCCAGGGTTCCCAGCGCCCTCAGAGGGCTCCCCCAACCCAGGGTTCCCAGCGCCCTCCAGGGGCTCCCCCAACCCAGGGTTCCCAGCGCCCTCCAGGGGCCTCCCGAACCCTGGGTTCGGGAGGCGGCTACTCGTCGCCGGCCGAGGCGGCGGCCATGTCGGCGATCTCCTGGACGATGTCGGCGTTGGCCAAGGTGGTCACGTCGCCGAGCTGACGCTGCTCGGAGATGTCCTTGAGGAGCCGGCGCATGATCTTGCCCGACCGGGTCTTGGGCAGGTCGTGGGTGAACACGATCGACTTGGGTCGGGCGATGGGCCCGATCGACGACGCCACGTGCTCCCGCAACTCGACGATCAGGTCCTGGTCGCCGACGATCCCCGCCCGCAACGTCACGAACGCCGCGATCGCCTGTCCGGTGACCGGGTCGGCCCGACCGACGACAGCCGCTTCGGCCACGGCAGGATGCGACACGAGGGCCGACTCCACCTCGGTGGTGGAGATGTTGTGACCGGCGACCAACATGATGTCGTCGACCCGCCCCAGCAGCCAGAAATAGCCATCGGCGTCCCGCTTGGCTCCGTCGCCGGGGAAGTACTTCCCGGGGAACCGCGACCAGTACGTGTCGAGGTACCGCTGATCGTCGCCGTAGACGGTCCGCAGCATCGAGGGCCACGGATGGGTCAGCACCAGGAACCCGCCGCCGCCGAGAGGCACGGAGTTGCCGTCGTCGTCGACGACGTCGGCGCCGATGCCGGGGAACGGGAACGTCGCCGACCCCGGCTTGGTGGCGACGGCGCCGGGGATCGGCGTGATCATGATCGCACCCGTCTCGGTCTGCCACCAGGTGTCGACGATCGGGCACCGCTCGTGGCCGATGTGCTCGTGGTACCACATCCACGCCTCCGGGTTGATCGGCTCGCCGACGGTGCCCAGGAGCCTCAGCGACGACAGGTCGTGACGTTCCGGGTACTCCTCGCCCCACTTCATGAAGGCCCGGATGGCGGTCGGGGCGGTGTAGAAGACCGTGACCCCGTACTCCTCGATGATCGACCAGAGCCGGTCCTTGTCGGGGAAGTCCGGGGCGCCTTCGTACATGACGCCGGTCGTTCCATTGGCCAGCGGCCCGTAGACGATGTACGAATGGCCGGTGACCCAGCCGATGTCGGCGGCACACCAGTAGACGTCGTCGGGTTTGATGTCGAAGACGTAGTGGTGGGTCGTCGTGATGCCCGTCAGGTACCCGCCTTGGGTGTGGACGATCCCCTTGGGCTTGCCGGTGGTCCCGGAGGTGTAGAGGATGTAGAGCATGTCCTCGGCATCCATGACCTCGGGTTCGCATTCGACGTCCTGGCCGTCGACGAGGTCGTGGTACCAGACATCGCGCCCTTCGGTCATGGGTGCGCCGTTGTCGACGCGGCGAACGACGACGACGTGTTCGATCGACGGTGTCGAAGCGAGCGCCACGTCGGCGTTCTCCTTCAACGGGACCTTCGTGCCGCGGCGCCATGAGCCGTCCTGGGTGATGAGGACCTTGGCCTCCGCGTCGTTGATCCGGTCGGACAGCGCGTCGGACGAGAACCCGCCGAACACGACCGAGTGGACCGCGCCGATGCGGGCGCACGCCAGCATCGCGACGGGGAGCTCGGGGATCATCCCCATGTAGATGGCGACCCGGTCCCCGCGGCTCACCCCGAGACCCTTGAGGGCGTTGGCGAACCGGCCCACCTCCTCGTAGAGGTCCCGGTACGTGATGGTGCGGGTGTCCCCCGGCTCACCGATCCAGTGGTACGCGACCTTGTCGCCTCGGGTCTCGAGATGCCGGTCGAGGCAGTTGTACGACAGGTTGAGCTGGCCGTCGGCGAACCACGTGTAGAACGGCGCGTTCGATTCGTCGACCGAGACGGTCGGTTCCCGGTACCAGGTGATGCGTTCCTTGGCCTGCTCCAACCACCAGGATCGCCAGTCCCTCGCCTCGTCGTAGATCTCGGGTCCGGCATTGGCTTGGGCGACGAACTCCGGCGGCGGGGGGAAGACCCGTTCCTCTTGCAGCAGGTTCTCGAGCGTGGAATCGGCCACGGACATCTCCTCCGTCTCGCTGCTTGTCGGAGCCAGCCTACGCATCCCACCGGCGGCCGTGCAGGGCCATTCGGACCGAGAAGACGGAACGCCGCCGGAGCCGCCGGCGTTGCATGGGGTGATGTCGTCCCTGTCCCGATTCGCGATGATGGCTGCCGGCGTCGGTCTGCTCGCTGCGGCCTGCACGTCGACGGCCGGAACCGCCGGGGATCTGGTGGTGGTGTCCGACCGCGGTGAGGTGGTGGTCGTCGGGCACGACGGTGGGGAGTCGGTGTCGCTCGACGACGGAGGGTCGGCGTTCCAGCCCATCTGGTCCCCCGACGGGGAACGGGTCACCTTCTCGGCCGGATCACAGGGTGACGCCTCGGTGGTGACCGTGTCGGTCTCCGACGGCGATCGTGTGTCGATCCCGCTGGCGACGAGACCGTTCTTCGTCATGTGGGACCCGCCCGGCACGACGGTCGGATGGTTGCGCGGCACCGTGGACGGGATCGTGTTCGAGACCGCCGGTGACGTGCAGATCGAGGACGACGGGCGGCCCTTCTACCTGAGCTGGGCCCCGGACGGATCGCGCCTGGCGGCGCACGTGGGGATCGACCGCCTGGACGACGTCGGGGGCGACGGTGCGACACCGCTGGGAGTGACGCCGGGGACGTTCCAGGCGCCGGTCTGGACCGACGACGGCGTCGTCGCCGTCGCCCGATCGGCCACCGGGCAGCATCTCGTCGTCATCGACGGCGCCGAGGTACGCCGTGTGGCGTCGGTCGACGGCGTCGTCCGGTTCGTCGTCGCCGCGAACCGCGCCGCCGTCGAGACGTTCCCGGCGGCGGACCAGCCGGACCAGGGCAACGGGGTGGCGGCCGCGTTCGAGACGCTTCCGACGGTCCCGCAGGGTCGGCTCGTCGTCGTCGACCTGGCATCGGGCGACACGATCGAGGTCCTCGACCGGACGGCGGCGGCGTTCTTCTGGAGCCCCGACGGACGGAAGCTGCTGATCCTCGACGTCGTCGACCGGCAGGGAACCTTCCGCTGGCTGGTGTGGGAAGACGGCGACCTCGCCTCGACGGTCGACTTCGTCGCCGATCCCGGCTGGTTCCAGACGTTCGTGCCGTTCTTCGACCAGTACGCCCAGTCGATGACGCTGTGGTCCCCCGATTCGACGGCGTTCGCCTTCCCCGGCATCGTCGACGACCGTCCCGGGGTGTGGGTGCAGGACCTGTCGGCCGACGAACCACGGCACGTGGCCGACGGGTCGTGGGTGGCGTGGCGACCGTGACCTGTGGACAAGCCCCGGAGCGCCGATATACTCCCGCCCCGTGCCTTCCGGCGCCGGTTATGATGCCGGGGCGCTCATGCCCCCATCGTCCAGCGGCCTAGGACTCCGCCCTTTCAAGGCGGCAACGGGGATTCGAATTCCCCTGGGGGCACGACGCGGGGGCGTGGTGAAGTCTGGAGTTCACGCCGGCCTGTCAAGCCGGAGGTCGCGGGTTCAAATCCCGTCGCTCCCGCCACATCGTTCGCCCGGGTCACGACCCGGGCGCGCGGTCAGGTAGCTCAGCTGGAAGAGCGCCGGTCTGAAAAACCGGAGGTCGGCGGTTCGATCCCGCCCCTGACCACCATCGAGAGCACCGGCCCGATGGCCGGGAACCGTTGGGATCCCTCGCTTTTCCTCGCTCACGGCCCGCCGTCTCACGCCGTTGTTCACCGTTTCCCGCCGTCTTGAGGACTCTCGCGGACTTCGCCAAGGCTCGACGGCAATCCCTGCCCCCCGTCCCCACCGGCGCCATCCGGCTGATCGTCGTCGAGCAGCCCGAGCCGTGCGGCGGCGACCGGCGCCGGGACCCGCCCGGCGGCTCCCAACCGTTCGTTCTACTTGGTGGGATACTCAACGGAACCGGAATGAGAAAGCCGAAGACCGCGTACGGAAACGTGGAGAATGTAGGCTTTGCTGCCGGCACCTCACAGGGCGAGGATCACTCGATGCTCGAACGTCTGACTTTGGCATGTTGCACGGTCTTGCTGATGGCCGGGGGTAACTCCGGCGAGGAAGCTCGTCCAAGGCGCAGAATCGAGCCTCAGGCGGACCGATCCGAGGTCGCCAAAGCGATCGCCCGTAGGTGGTTCGATGAGGTCATCAACCAGCGGAACGTTGATGTCATCGCAGAGATCTACAGTGCTGACTACGTCCACCACGGTCCTGAGGGAGCCGAGATACGAGGCCTTGAGACCGTCCGACGACATGCTGCCTCCATCCTGGCCGCTTCGAACGACCGACGCGCCGTCGTTGAACAGCAGATCGCGGAGGGTGATCTGGTTGTCACTCGCTTCACCAGCAGCGG
The DNA here is from genome assembly GCA_027036355.1 of Acidimicrobiia bacterium. GTDB lineage: Bacteria > Actinomycetota > Acidimicrobiia > Spongiisociales > UBA5794 > JALSQW01. Next base: position 31,766 of record JALVQZ010000171.1, read on the forward strand.
TCACCACACGGGCATGTTCCAAGGCGTCGAACCCACCGGCGAGGTCTGGACCACCGAAGGGATCGTCATCAGCCGGATCGAGCACGGAAGAATCGCAGAGGATTGGGAGATCGTTCACCACTCCGGGTTCTAGACCTGCGACAAGACAACGTGCGGCGACGGGCGCTGGACGAGTGCGTGCGGTTGGGCAATGCCGTGGGCAGGAGGTCGACCTCGTTGACGACGAAGGCGAGGTTCGGGAAGTCCTCGGTGGAGACCAGGTTCCCAACCGTGTCAACGAGTTGGTCATCGTTGGGCGTTTCGCCTTCGGTGGGATGGCTGGTCTCGGCCATCGCGTGACCCATGATGTCCCCCTTGGGAGAAGATCGACGGCGGACCGCCCCAGCCCCAGCCAGAGACCTTCGTGACGACACCTCGGCGCCCGGTCAGGCTCCGTGCGCAGAGCACACCGCCGTGACCTGATCCTCCCGGCCCGGATAGGCGGACCGATGAGCTGCGCAGAAGGCGTCGAACAGGTCGCGAGGGATCTGCTGCTCGGATCTGGGGAACGTTGCGTCGGTCCCCCATCCGCACCCCGATTCGACGTCCGGACGAACGACGTCGGGAGCCTGGAACGAGCGGACGCCGTCCAGGTTCGGTGCCACGCGGACATGCTGGCTCGGACAGTCGTCGTTGGGCGCTTGGTCGACGAACTGGACCGCGAGGAACTGCTCACCGTCGGCGGTCGTCCGAACCGTCACGAGCGGCTCGGGCGACTGAGGAACGTTCGTCGACGAGACGGTCGTCCCCGGGCCCGCGCCGATCCATGGTCTGCCGCTTCCGAGGAGAACGGACACACCCAAAGCCACGACGACGAGCAGCAACGCGCCCCCGACGATGATCTTCGCGATGCTCCTGGCCGCCTGACGTCCCTCCGACCGCGGCTGGGGCAGCTTCCCGATCCGCAACCGGTTGGCGCCCCCCACCAGCGGTGCCAGGGCCTGTCGCGTCGCCTCCGCGGGGGACTTCGCCATCGACTCGACCGCCCAGTCCCTCAGCTCGGGATCTTCGAGGTACTCGCGGGCCGCACGTCCTCCGATCCGGTCCTCCCACTCGTCCGAACTCGGGCCGGACGTGGAGCCGTCGATGAGCTGCGCCGACGCCGTGTCGTACTGCTTGGCGGAGGCCTCCCACACCACCGTGATGGTGCCGTCGCCGTGCGCCGTCACATCGGGCGCCACCTCGAGTTCCAGGATCGATGTCGCCTTCGCGGCGTCGACACCGTGACGCGGAAGCAACTGGCCGGCCTCGTCGATCCTCACGCGAAGACGAACGCTCTTGCCGAGAACGACCGGAACCAACGTCCGTCCGATCCGGTGATCCTCGATGGACACGATCTCGGAGATCCCGATGATCTGCAGGCCCGCACCGGCGGCACCCTCATAGACCTGCCGGAGGAACTCCCGGTCCTCGTCGGTATATCCCGTCGATGCGGAAGGATCGTCCCCTGTCCGCGAACCGTCGGGACCCGCAGCCCCGCTATGACGACTCGATGAGCCTGACATGCCTACCCCCCCACGACGCCGCACTCTAGTGCTCGTGCAACGCCGGCACCGATGCAGCCCGGACCGGCGGTCGTGCGCCGTCGTCTACGCTGCGGACCATGCGCGCATGGCAACTCCACGACACGACCGGACCCGAGAACTACGCCCTCGACGAGGTCCCCGTCCCCGAACCCGGCCCCGGCGAGGTTCGGATCGCCCTCGAGGTCGTCGCCATCAACCACCTCGACCTGTGGGTGTCCCGGGGCCTGCCCGCCCCGCCGACCCTGCCGTTCATCACCGGCGCCGACGGCACCGGCACCGTCGACGCCGTCGGCGAAGGCGTGACGCGGGTG
>JALVQZ010000172.1 GCA_027036355.1 Acidimicrobiia bacterium
ATGCACTCGCTACGCGGTCGACTCGGTGCGCTCGTGGCGGCGGGCGCCCTCGGCCTCACCCTCGTGGCAGCCACCGCGGTCGCCATCCAACGGTGGGACGCCGACCGCGCCGACCTCGTCAACGGTGTCGAGTTCGCCGCTTTCCAGCACTCCGAGACCCGCACCCGGGTCGCCCGCGCCGTGGCCGTCCCCGGCGGCACCGACGAGTTCGTCGTCCTGTTCGACGATGCGGCGCAGATCATCGACGTCTCCGGCGACGTCCCCGACCGGCTCATCGAAGCCCTCGTCGACGAGGTGTGGACCGAAACGACCCAGCAGGACGTAGCCGTCACCACGGTCCTCCCGATCGATGGCGCCACGGTGGTGGCTGCGGGCGTGCCGTGTGTCGACCAGGACGTGTGCGACACGGTGGTGGTGGGGGCGGTCGAGGAGCCGCTCGGCGCCTACCTGGGAGACCGGCTCCTGTGGCTGGTGGTCCCGGCGCTCCTCGCCGCTGCCGGCGCCTGGGCGGCGACCCACTGGCTGGTGGGGCGGTCGCTTCGACCCGTCGACCATATGCGGCGCCAGCTCGAGACGATCGCCGCGGGCGACCTGGAGCGGCGGATCCCGGTCCCCGACACGGGGGACGAGATCGAGGACCTCGGCGTCGCCCTCAACGACACGATCGGCAGGCTGGCCGGAGCGCTGGCGGCGAACGAACGGTTTGTCGCCGACGCCGCCCACGAGCTGCGCAGCCCCATCACCGGCGTCCGGGCGGCCCTGGAGCTGCAGTCGGCCGAGCCGTCCCCTGAGCTGATCGATGCCGGTCTCGCCGAACTCGACCGGGCGGCGAGACTGATCGACGACCTGCTGCTCCTCGCCCGCCGGCAAGCCGGCGCCTTGGACCGGCGTGACATCGACCTGGACGACCTGGTCGTTCGTGAATGCGACTCGGTGCGCGCCCGGTTCCCCGACGTCGCCGTCGAGCACCACGTCCAAGCAGCACGGATCGTGGGTGATCCCGATGCGCTGGGTCGGGTGGTGCGCAACCTCGTGGAGAACGCCTGCCGGTACGGCAACGGGCAGGTCGCGGTGAGGTTGGACGTCGACGGCGATCGGGCCGTCCTCCACATCGACGACGACGGGCCGGGGATCCCTCCCGAGGACCGCTCGATCGTCTTCGAACGGTTCACCCGGCTCGACGGCTCCCGGTCCCGGGCCACCGGAGGAACCGGCCTGGGACTGGCCATCGTCGCCGAGCTCGTGAACGCTCACGGCGGCACGGTGGCGATCACCGACGGGCCCCTCGGCGGCGCACGGGTGGAGCTCACCCTGCCTCGTTCGTGAGCCTGGGCGCCGGACCGTCTGCCTGGCTCCCCTCTGGTAGCGTCTCGTGCCATGACCGACTGGACCTTCGTCGTACAAGCGGTGATCGCCATGGTGATGATCACCTCGCCGCCCGATCCGGTGAAGATCCTGCTGTTCAACGCCACCATCGAGCGGCAGGGCCTCCGGCGGACGACGGCTGCGCTGCGGGTGGCGCTCGTCGTGCTCGGCATCCTGGCCGGGACCGCCTTGGTCGGCCGGCCGCTGCTCCAAGCCATGGGGATCAACCTGGATGCCTTCGGCGTCGTCGGCGGGTTGCTCATCTTCGGGATGGGGATCGAGATGCTCTACGGAGGCGCCCCGAGCCGCACCCAGGGCGGCAAGCTCGAAGCCGAGGCCGCCGACGCGGGCCCGCCCGAGGACCTGGGCCTCATCATCCCCCTCTCGACGCCGCTGATCGCCGGACCCGGGGCGATCGTCACCGTCATCACGATCTCGTCGGCGAGCACGGGGTTCGACTCGAACCTGGCAGCGATCATCGGGGCGGCGGTGGTGGCGGTCATCGTCTTCGTGGCCTTCGCCTGGCTCGGCGACCTGATCTCCCGGCTCTCGACGACGGCGACCGCGCTGCTCGTCCGTATCGGCGGGTTGCTGCTGGCCACCATCGGCGCCCAGATGATCCTCGGTGGCCTGAAGAGCTTCTTCGCCGCCTGAGATGAGACGACCGGCGCGGCACGAGGGGGCACCGTGACACCCCACCAGCCACCACCCGCCGCCGAAGACCCGCATGGGCCCGGCGACGGTGAACGGAACCGACCGGACCGGACGTGGCTCCGCACGGCGGTCCGAGCCGGGCTCCTGGCCGTGTTCGGCTATCTGCTGTGGGGACTCGTCACCGCCATCGATTGGCGGGCCGTCGCCGACGGCATCGCCGGATTGTCGGCCATCGCCTGGGTCGGGCTCCTGGTGGTGTCGGTCCTCCGCATCGTGGCCGAGGCCTGGCTCCTTCGGACGGTGACGCCGGGCCTCGGGCTGGGCCATGCCGTCCTTGCGTTCCTCGCGCCGTCGGCCGCCGCCAGCGTCATCCCCGGCCCGGCGGATCTCGTCGCCCGGTTCGGCATGTACTCGTCGTGGGGGTTCTCGGCCAAGGACACGACGATCTCGGTGATGGCGTCGTGGGTGTTCACGACCGGCGCCAAGGTCGCCCTGCCGCTGTTCGGGGCGCTCGGACTGGCGACGATCGGGCGGGCGGATGCCGACGTGACGACCATCGCGACGGTCGCCGGAGCCATCCTCATCGGCGGGATCATCGTGCTGGTGGTCGTCCTCCGCTCCGAGCAGCTGGCGCGCCGGGTCGGGGAACGGGCCGGGCGGCTGGCGCGGCAGCTCGCACGGCCGTTCCAGATCACGTTGGCGGAGGACCTCGCCGATGGTCTCGCCGATCGCCTGGCCGAGTTCCGGGAGACCGGCGGCGCGCTGATCCGGCAACGCTGGCCCGCCGCGAGCGTGGCCGCGCTCACGGCCCAGTTCCTCCAGTACGGCATCCTCCTCGTGTCGTTGCGGGGAGTCGGGATCGGCCCCGATCAGCTCCATCCGGTGGAGGTGTTCGCCGCGTTCGCTCTCGTCCAGCTCATCACCGCCGTCCCGGTCACCCCTGGCGGCGTCGGCATCGCCGAGGCCGCGTACGTGACCCTGCTGGTCGCCGAGTCGAACCGAACGCTGGCGAGCGCGGTGACCGCCGGAACGCTCATCTACCGGGTGTTCTCGTGGATCATGATCATCCCTCTCGGCGGCCTCGCCTGGTGGTGGTGGAAGATGACCGTCCGGACCGAACCGGCCGCCTGATCCCGCCGGAGTCGGCCTCGTCGCTCAGCCGGCGAGGCGGCGAGCTTCGAGGCCGTCGAGGATGAGGTCGATCCCGAACTCGAACTCGGTCTGGTCGTCACACCAGCCGAGCGTGGAGTCGGGATCGTCGTGGCTGATGGCGCTGAGCATGCCCACCATGTAGGGCAGCTCGGACATCATGGCGGCGAACATGGCGTCCGATGCGGCTTTCTCGGTGGTGCTGGCGGGCACGAACAACTCCTGGCTGAAGCCGAGGGCACGGCTCCCGAGGGCGTGCATGGCGTGATGGGCCAGGTCGTTGCTGAACCCGCCTTCGATCATGATCCCGAGGATCATCTCGAAGTAGCGGACGAGCCCGGGCGGCATCTTGGTGCGGGTCTCGATCACCGAGGGGGCCCATCGGTGGCGGAGCATGACGCGGCGGGCGGTGAGGATGATGTGTCGAAGGCGAGGTTGCCAGTCCTCGACGCCGACGTCGACCCTGAACCCGCCCAGCTCGGTCTCGATCTCCCCGATGAGCTCTTCGACGATCCCGTCGAGGAGGTCCTCCTTGTTGTCGAGGTGGTGGTAGAGCGACATCGCCTCGACCCCGAGTTCGCCGGCGACCCGCCGCATGGTGACCGCGGCGATGCCCTCGGCGTCGGCGAGGTCGATGGCGGCGCGGAGGATCCTGCGCCTGGTGAGGGGCAGGCGAGGCTGAGGCTCGGTGTCGGTGGAGGTCGCCATCGGGATCCGTTCGCAGCATACCGTACGATGTAAGACTTGACGGACTTACGCCGTACGGTGTGCTTACGCCGTAAGACCCGGGAGGGACCCATGATGAACGAACGCACGACGGACGGACCCGCGACACCGGGGCGGCACCCCGACGAGCCCCCCGCTCCCGCCACGATGACGGCGATCGTCCACCATGCCTACGGGGGCGCCGACGTGCTCACGACCGAGGAGGTCCCCACTCCCCGACCGGGTCCCGGCCAGGTCCAGATCCGGGTCGAAGCGTCGTCCATGAACGTCTACGACCTCCACATGATCACCGGCACCCCCATGCTCGTGCGAGCGGTCGCCGGATGGAGGCGCCCGAACCATCACGTGCCCGGCGCCGACGTCGCCGGGGTCGTCACCGCCGTGGGCGACGACGTGGTCCGCTTCGAACCGGGGGATCGGGTGTTCGGCGACATCGGACACGGCGCCTTCGCCCCGTATGCGGTGACCGACGAGCCACGCATCGCCCTGCTCCCGAGGTCCGTCCCGTTCGAACATGCCGCGGCCGTGCCGCTCGCCGGGATGACCGCCCTGCAGGGACTCCGCGACATCGGGCACCTCCGCCCGGGAGACCGGGTCCTCATCAACGGAGCCACCGGCGGGGTCGGAACCCACGCCGTGCAGCTCGCCCGCATCCTCGGCGCCTCCCACGTGACCGGGGTGTGCTCGACCGCGAAGCTCGACATGGTGCGTGCCCTCGGCGCCGACGACGTGATCGACTACACACGCCACGACTTCACCGAGATCGCTCGCGGCTACGACCTCCTGTTCGACAACGTGGGCGACCGACCGTGGTCGCAGACCCGGCGGGTGTTGACACCACGGGGCCGCAACGTCACGACCACCGGCCCGAAGCACCGATGGTTCGGACCGATCGCGCTCCTGATGTCCCGTCGCCTCCGGTCGATCCCCTCACACCAGCGGTTCACCTGGTTCACCGCCCGAGTGAGATCCGAGGACCTCGACACGCTCGGAGCCCTCATGGGAACCGGCGAGCTGAGTCCGGTCATCGAACGGACCTTCCCCCTCGCGGCGGTCCCCGAGGCCTTCACCCGCCTCGCCGATGGACACGCTCGGGGGAAGCTCGTCATCACACTCTGAGGCGGCCTCCCGCCGATACCCGAAAGGACACGACCATGACGCTCACCATCGAGGCCCGCGGGCTCACCAAACGCTACGGGGACGTCGTCGCGCTGAACGGCATCGACCTGGCGGTCGAGGAGGGGACCGTCCTCGGGCTCCTCGGACCCAACGGCGCCGGGAAGACCACGGTCGTGTCCATCCTCACCACGCTCATCGAACCCGACGAGGGGACCGCCACGGTGGCGGGAGTCGACGTCCTCACCTCCCCCGGGGACGTTCGACGCCGCATCGGGCTCTCGGGCCAGTACGCGGCCGTGGACGAACACCTGACCGGGTTCGAGAACCTGGACATGATCGGCAGGCTCTACCGGATGGGCCGGCGCCGGTCGCGGGACCGAGCCAGGGACCTCCTGGATCGCTTCTCGCTCGCGGACGCGGCGGACCGTCCCGTGAGGACCTATTCGGGCGGCATGCGGCGGCGCCTCGATCTGGCCGGAGCCCTCGTCGCCGAACCTCAGGTGCTGTTCCTGGACGAACCCACCACCGGACTCGACCCTCGCAGCAGGGTCGGGCTGTGGTCGGCCATCGAGGAGCTGGTCGCTCGCGGCACGACGGTGCTGCTGACGACCCAGTACATGGAGGAGGCCGACCATCTGGCCGACGACATCGTGGTCATCGACCACGGCGGACAGATCGCTCGCGGGACCGCCGACGACCTCAAGGCGACGGTGGGGGGCGGCCGGATCGAGGTCACGGTGCCGTCGGAGGCGCTCGCCGTCGACGCGGCCCGGGTCCTGGACACGCTCTCGGCGGGGGACGTCCACATCGAGGGCCGGTCCGTGACCGCTCCCATCTCCGGGGGAGCCGACGCCCTCGGCGAGGCTCTCGTCGCGCTCAAGGAGGCCGAGATCGACCTGCAGGACGTCGGGTTCCGGCGACCCACCCTCGACGATGTCTTCCTCTCGCTCACCGGCCACACCTCCGACCCGACGAACGACACGACCATCGAGGATCGACCCGCTCGAATGGTCGAGGGGGTGCGCTGATGGAGGAGGTCCTGTACGCCGTCGGCGACGGGATCGCCGTCGCCAAACGCAACGTCATCAAGATCCGGCGGGTCCCCGGGATCCTCGTCTCGGTGCTGATCTCCCCGATCCTCATGGTGCTGCTGTTCGCCTACGTGTTCGGCAGTTCCATCGACATCCCCGGCGGCACGTACCGGGAGTTCCTCATCTCGGGCATCTTCGCCATGACGGTCACCTTCGGCGCCACCTTCACGGGAGCCGGTCTCGCCGACGACATGCAGAAGGGCATCATCGACCGGTTCCGCTCGCTGCCGATGTCCCGCTCGGCGGTGGTGTTCGGTAGGACCGCCAGCGACGTCGTCTACAACGTCGCATCGCTGGCCATCATGGCCGCCACCGGGCTGGCGGTCGGATGGCGGATCCACGACGGCATCGGGCCGGCCCTGGCCGGGTTCGGCCTGTTGCTGGTGTTCTCGTACGCCCTGTCGTGGGTGATGGCGTACGTGGCGTTGCTGGTCCCCTCGGTGGAGGTGATCGGCAACGTCTCGTTCATGGTGATCTTCCCGCTCACGTTCATCGCCAACACGTTTGTTCCCGCCGCCAACCTGCCTACCCCGCTGCGGATCTTCGCCGAATGGAACCCGGTGTCCGCGGTCACCCAAGCCGTGCGTGAGCTGTTCGGGAACATCCCCCCAGGAACTCCCGAGCCCGGCGTCTGGCCGTTGCAGAACGCCGCGATCTACACGCTGGCGTGGGCGGCGATCATCATCGCCGTCTTCGCTCCCCTGGCGGTTCGTCGCTACACGCGCGTCGGGGTCAGGAAGTAGGACCTCGCGGGCGGCGAAGCCGGTCGGTGCCGGGTTCGCGAACGACGATGGCGGACCGCCGGCCGGTCAGCTCCGGATGGTCCACTCGTCGACCAACGACCGAAGCGAGCGGATCCACGTGACGATCTCGGATCGGTCCGGGTTGCCGCGGCTGACGACGAACACGCCCATGACCCCGGCGACCAGCGCTCGAGCCCGCGCGAGCTGGTCGCCGTCGCTCACCTCGCCGCGCTCGCGGCTCCGCCCGAGGGCCGCCGCGAAGCGGTCCACGAGCAACGCCCGGTAGTCGGCCGACCGCCGGAAGACGGCATCGTCGCGCCCGGCCAGCTCGGTGGTCGAGTTGACCATGAGACATCCGCGCGAGGGATCCACCTCGCCGTCCAAGATCCGCCGCTCCCAGTTCTCGAAGAACCTCACGATCCCGTCGATGCCCGGATCCCCCTCGAGGGGCTGCATCATGACCTCGAGTTCGCCCATGTAGCGATCGAGGGCCTCGCCGTAGAGCCCCCGCTTGGATCCGAAGGCCTGGTACAGCGAGGACCTGGAGAGCCCGGTGGCTGCGGTGAGATCCTCCACCGAGGTGGCCTCGTAACCGTGGGCCCAGAATCGGTCCATCACCTGCGCCAGGACCTGGTCGGTGTCGAACTCGCGGTGTCGTGCCATCTCGTCTCGCTCACGTGAAGATATGGACTGGTCGTTCCACTATAGTGATATGGAACGGACATTCCATAAAGCGGGTGTCCTCGGAGGAAGGAACCGACCCATGCAGCGCGCAACCGCATCCGTCGAGATCGATGCACCCGTCGAGCGGATCTGGGAGGTGCTCGCCGACTTCGGCAACGTCAGCGTCTTCAACCCCGGTGTCACCCGTTCCCATCTGACCAGCGAGGGTGGCGGCGGTGTCGGAGCGACCCGCCACTGTGACCTCGCGGCGGCGGGAGCGTCGATCGAGGAACGTATCGTCGAATGGGTGGAAGGCGAGTCCTACACGATCGAGATCTACGACGGCACCCGCAACCCGTTCGCCACCGCCCTCGCGACGCTCAGCCTGGCCCCGATCGCGGACGACCGTACGACGGCTTCCATGCAGATCGAGTGGCGCACCAAGGGCGGGATCATCGGAAGGCTCCTCGACGGCGGGATGCGGGCGCAGAACCGCAAGGCCATCGCCGGGGTCCTCGCCGGACTCAAGCACCACGTCGAGACCGGCGCCCCGGTCGCTGCCCGTCAGCGACTCGACACCGGAGCCGTCAGGATCGTCTGACCCCACCGACCGGCGGTCCCGTACCTTCCTCCTGTCGTTGCGGGGGAGTCGGGATCGGCGTGGACGGCGTTCCCGCGTGATCCCGAGCCGGTGGCTCAGCCGGCAGGGCGCGAGAGGTCCCCACCGGGGAGGATCTCCGCCAGCTCGTCCCGGCCGCGAATACCGAGCTTGGCGTAGACCGACGCCAGATGGTTGTCGACGGTCCCCACCGAGATGGAGAGCTGCTCGGCGATCTCCCGGCTCGTCCGCCGCACGGCGAGGCGGGCGATCTGCATCTCCCGCGGGGTGAGGAAGGGAGGGGGTTCGACGAGGGCGGGTGTGGCTACATCGCGCAGCCGATCCCGGAGCGCGGAGAACCGCCCCCGAGCCCGGGCGACCGCCGAGCGGTTCCCGGCCCGACCGTGGAGACGTGCGGCCTCGGCGAACGCCTCCATGGCGAACAGGTCGCATCCCATCTCCTCGAAGGCGCCGGCAACGGCCTCGATCCCTGCGGCGTCGGAAGCCATCGCCGCCTCGGCGTGGCGGTGCATGGCCGCCACCAACGCGCCGTCCACGTCGCGTGCCGTCGATGCCAGGAGATCGACGACGAGCTCCGGGAACCCCAGCCGCACCGCGTCGTAGGCGGTGAGGACCGCCCAGTTGACCGCGTCCCCTTCGATGCCCAGGGCTCCGAGGTCGGCGGCCGCCCTGGCTGCGGTCTCCAGGTCGCCGGCGAGGACGTGACGCCACACCGTCACCCGATGCGCGACCGTCCGGGTCCGGAAGTCGTCCGGCGACGTGATCGCCTCCAGCTCCTCGGCGTGGCGGCGGAACCCCTGGTCGTCCCCCATCTCCGCAGCGATGACGGCGGCGAAGCCGATCACCAGGCCACGGATCGAGAACGGGTCGTGCCGCCGACCGAGCTCCGCCGCCTCCTCCGCCCGCCGCAGCGCCGAGGCCAGCACACCGCGCCGCTCCTCCACGAAGGCGAGATCGGCGGCCCACAGCGCCACCATCTCGGGGATGCCCTCCGCCGTAGCCGCCGCGTACCCACGGCGTGCCAGCTCCTCGGCCTCGCGGATCCGGCCGACGAACGTCATCCCCATGAAGCGGTTCGTCTCGAGGAGGTCCGCGGCGAAGGGGACGGCCTCCCGCTGGGTGGCCGCCAGGTCGAGGGCTTCCGCGATGAGCGCCTCCGCGGCCTCGACCCGGCCGGTCATGACCATTCCGAGGGTCGACACCACGAGGGCTTCCAGGCGAACCCGATCGTCGATCCCGACGTCGGCAAGCACCTCGTCGGTCAAGCGGATCGCGGCGGCGAACGATCCCTGCATGCCGGCGATCCAGGCGTCGGTGAGGCGGAGCAGCGTCGCCATGGGCGAGGGCTCCTGGAGCCGGGCCAGCTCCTGGGCGATGAGCCCCCGCGCGGCGGCGACCTGGCCGAGCACGAACGCCAGGTTCCGGGCGCGGGCGACGACCACCTGGATGCGGCACCCCGGATCGTCGAACCCTTGCATCGCCACCGCGAAGGTCTCCTCCGCCTCGTCGCCGCACTGGCAGCGCGACAGGGCCTCTCCGAGGACGAGGAGCGCTCGGGGATCGGCGCCCGCCGTCCACGCCGCCTTGGCGAAGCGGATCGCCATGTCGTAGGCGAAGCTGTTCAACGCCGCCTCCGCGGCACGAGCCAGCAGCGCCGGGTCGACCGGGAGGCCTCCGTCGAGCTGATGGGTCGCCGCCCGGAGGAGATCGGCTCGCCGCCGCAGCCCCGTGGCCACCAGGTCCTCGGCGAGCTGGGCGCTGATCTCTCGATGCCGCGATCGCGGGATCCGCGCTCTCAGCACTTCCCCGTGCAGGGGATGGGTGAACCGGACGATCCATCGTCGCCCTTCGATCTCGACGGTGACGACCCGCTGGCCTTCGAGTCGGGCGAGGATCTCCGGGTCGACGTGCGACATCACGATCGCCTGCTCGAGGGACCCCCCGACGGCAAGGACCTCGAGCGCCGCCTGTTCCTCGACGTCGAGGGCGCCGATCCGATCGGCAACCACCTCGACGAGCCGATCCGCGGAGGCGAGCGCCACCGGATCGTCCACCGTGTCGATCCCCGCCAGCACGAGCTCCCGGACGAGCAGGGGATTCCCCTGGGAGAGCTCCCAGGCCCGGACCTTGCGCGGCGCGGTCGCCCGGGCGCCGAGGACGGCCTCGAGGAGCTCATCGACGGCGTCGCGCCCCAGCTCGCGGAGGGCCAGACGCTCTACCGTGCCCTCCCTCCACAGGCGGTCGACGGGTTCCGGCAGCGGGTCGAGGTCGCGGGCGGTCAACACGGGGACGACGATCCCCTTCCCCGCCGCATGGTGGACGAGCGCCGCCGAGATCTCGTCGAGCTGGGGAACGTCGTCGATGCCGAGGATCAAGGGCCCGGCGGGGGTGCGTCGCTCCTCCAGGGCGACCAGGACGGTGCGGAACACCGCCCAGGGAGCCTCCGGCAACTCGGCGGGAAGCAGATGGGCGAAGGGAGCGAAGGGTACGGAGGCCGCTCCCGAGGAGGTGCGGATCCACTCGACGGCGAAGCCACCGGCGGCGAGGTCGTCGAGCAGCGCTCGGGCGAGCGTCGTCTTCCCGACGCCGGCCGCGCCCACGAACAGCACCCCTCGCCGCGGCCGACCCAGGACCGCGGTCCGGGCTGCCTCCAGCTCGTCCCCTCGCCCGACGAGCGGCCAGTCCACGGCATGGAATCTACCCCCTTCCGGCGCGCTCCGCAGAGGGCTCACGGCCACCCATCCCGACCTCGCGAGCCCTGGAACACCGATGAGTAGACCCCTACTCATCACGCCTCCGGCGACTTCGGGCACGGTGGGGTCGCGGACCCACGTCGTCGCGTGGGGAAGAGAGGAGTGAGGAGATGACCACAGGTACCACCTCGACGAGACGGTTCCCGGCGAAACGACCGGCCTTCTCGACCCTCTTGGCCGCCGTGGCGCTCGTCGCCGCGGCGTGCGGCGGAGCCGGGGGCGCCCCGGCGACGAACGGAGCCGGCGGCGGCGGTTCGCCTGCGGCCGCCGGTTTCTGCAAGACGGCGGCCGCCTTCGCCGAGACGTACCTGGCGACTGGGGTGAGCACCGACGCAGCCATGGACCGCTACCTCGAGGAGCTCGACGCCCTCGTCGCCCAGGCCCCCGACGAGATCAAGGACGACCTCGTCGTCGTCCGGGACTTCAACCGCAAGGTGGCGGCGACGCTCGACGGGGACCAGTCGGTCGAGATCACCGACGCCGACCAGGCAGCCTTCGAAGCGGCGTCGAGCCGCCTCGACAGCTACCTGACCGACACCTGCGGGATCGACGTCCCGGACACTTCTGAGGAGTACGCCGGCGAACCGGGGGCCCTCGGCGCCCAGACCGGGACCCTCGAGCTCAGCGGGCTCGCCGACGTGAACGCGGAGTACGCCGCCCTCGAGGTGAACTGCGGCTACACCGGGGAGCAGCTCTACGTCGACATGACCCCGGCCGACGACGGGTGGGCGACGTCCTTCGTCGTCGACGGGTTGGACGAGCTCCAGCCCGGTACCTACGACAACGTGGCGTTCCAGATCGCGCCGCCCTACGAGTCCCCCCTCTCCGACGAGGGCGTGTTCCTCGACGCCACCTCGGGCACGGTGACCCTCGAGGAGGTCGGCGAGCCCTTCCAGCAGGACCAGCTCACCTTGGTCTCGGTGACCGGCAGCTACAGCACCGACGCCCTGGTGAACCAGGTCGACGGAAGCCCGGCCGGATCGGCGATGGGGACCTTCCGCTGCCAGGCGTACCTGAGCGGGGACAGCGCCGCCGGCGAGGTGAGCGTGGAGGTGGGCGCCAGCGCCGAGCTTGCCGCCGGCGAACCCGGCTTCGTCGCCGAGGCCGGAGGCGAGCTCGCCGACCGGTACACCGGCGGCACCCTGTGCTTCGTCTTCGACGGCGAGTTCGAACTCGACCTCATCCCCGACCAGGACGACCCCGTCCAGTTCCAGTTCTCCACCGACGCGTTCACCGAACCGGGAACCTACGTGGGCACGGCGAAGATCCTCGACCTCGGCAGCTTCGGCGGCGGGGCCGAGACCAAGGGCCAGATCGTCGTCGATTCCATCGAGCTCGACTCCGAGAGCGGGTACTTCTTCGTCTCCGGCGCCCTCGACGCCGCCTTCACCGAGGGTCCCTACGGGCCCGTAGGCCTCGGAGCCGACTGGATCTGCACGCTCACCCCCGATGAGCTCGCCGGCGCCTGACCGCTCCCGTCCATACGCGCCCGCCGGGGGGACATCGGCCAGAACCGTGCGCGCACCTTCATCACCTTCTACCACGAGCCCTGAGGAGGAACGATGAACCGAACCCTGCCGATCCTCGTCGCCATCGCCCTCATCACCGCCGCCTGTGGGGGCGGCTCCGGTGGGGGCGACACCACCGCCGACACGGGCGCCGCCGGGCCCCCTACGACGGCCGCGGCGCCCGTGTCGGCGGTGGTG
>JALVQZ010000173.1:0-6017 GCA_027036355.1 Acidimicrobiia bacterium
AAGACCCACAGCGCCAGCCAGAACAACGGAGCGGCGACCATGACCCCGTCGACGACGCTGAGCCGCCCCGGAGGCCGCACGGTGTGGACGACCGCGCCGAGGCGGAGGATCGATCCGAAGGCGCGGCCGGCGATCAGCCCTGCCGCGGCGAACACCGCGGCGAGCATCGCCGCGGCCAGGTCGATCTCGGACATGACCGACCCGACGACGACCCCCGCGACGAGGGCGCCGAGGAGCGCGCCGACGTTCGGGTCGATCGACTGGATCGTCGTTCCGTACACCTGGGCGAGGGCGGCGGCGACGACCCCGACGACGGTGACGATCACGAAGGCCACGACGGCGGTTGTCGACGTGAGCTTGAGCAGCACGAGGGCGCCCGAGGCGATGGCGCCGATCGTCGTCACCGTCATCGTGACCGCCATCGTCGGGACGGGGCGTGCGGCGACGTCGAAGACCGGCCACGCGGCGGCGAGGAGGATGGCGAAGGCGACGCCGCCGGCGTATCCGGGCAGACCCCACGCGTAGGCGGCGAGGGCAGCCGAGATGGGGGCCACCACCAGGGGGTAGAGGGGCAGGACGGTTCCGCGAACGGCAGCGGTGTCGTGGAGATCCCACGCCCAGGCGAGGACGGCGCCGGCGGCGACGATGACGAACCACCGCGAGGGGATCCACGCCGCGACGATCAACGCCGTGAGCAGCACGAGCGGGAGCACGTTGGGGTCGGTGCCGAGACGGGCGGTCGTGGCTCCGCCGGACACCGGCGGGATGAGGGCGACCTCGTCCCGGTCGGACACCGAGGTCGCCCGGTCGGCCTGTTCGCCGTTGACCCAGACCCGAGCGGTCGCCAGGCCGGCGGTGAAGCGGTCTCCGAACCGCCGCTCGGCCTCGGCGAGCACGTCGCCGACGGTCTCGCCGGGGATCTCGACGTTCGAGGTCCCGGCGGCCTCACGGAGGTTGGCGAACAGTCTGAGGATGGCCATCGGAGGCGAGGCTAGCCGAGTGGCGTCGCGGCTCGTCGTCACGGCCGGGTCGACGCCGACTCGACGGTGCCGCGACACGACCCGAAGCCGATGCGGGCCGACCCGTGCCCGCACCATCCCCGCATGATCACCGTGTCCCCGTCGCGGAGGTAGCGCCGCTCGGTCCCGTCGGCCAGGCGAAGGGGACGGCGACCGGCCTCGGTGAGCTCGAGGAGGCAGCCGAGGCTGTCGGGTGTGGGGCCCGACACGGTGCCGGAGGCGAACAGGTCGCCGGGACGCGTCGTGGCGCCGTTGGACGTCGCGTGGGCGAGTTGCTGATCCATCGTCCAGTACATGTCGGCGAACCCGGTGCGCGTGACGACGGTGCCGGTGGACGATCCGGCGGGCACGATCTCGACTTCGAGCCGGATGTCGAACGCGAGGCGCCGGCGTGGGCGAAGGTAGGGGAGCGGCTCGGGGTCCTGTGGAGGTGCAGGGACCCGGAAGGGGGCGAGGGCGTCGAGGGGCACGATCCACGGCGAGATGGTGGTGGCGAACGACTTGCCGAGGAACGGACCGAGGGGCTGGTACTCCCACGCCTGGAGGTCCCGCGCCGACCAGTCGTTGACGAGGACGAGCCCGAAGATGTGACGGTGCGCATCGTCGACCTGGATCGGTTCACCCAGGACGTTGCCGGATCCGGTGATGAACCCGATCTCGAGTTCGAAGTCGAGGGCCCGGGTGGGGCCGTAGGTGGGTTCCCCCGTTGCGGGATCCAGGCGCTGTCCGGAGGGTCGGCGGATCGGTGTGCCGTCGACGACGACGGTGCCCGAGCGTCCGTGGTACCCGACCGGGAGGTGCCGCCAGTTGGGGAGCAGGGGCTCGGAGCCTGGTCGGAAGAGACGTCCGACGTTCGTGGCGTGATGGATCGACGAGTAGAAGTCGACGTAGTCGCCGATCCGGATCGGCAGACGCATGGTGACGTCGGTCATGGGGACGAGCGCCGCCTCCACCGCGTTCCGCCGGTGTGGCTCGTCGCCGCCGGCGAGGAGGTCGGTGAGCCGGGAACGGACCGCCTTCCAGACCGGCCGGCCGAGCGCCATGAAGCGATCGAGGGAGTCCCGGTCGAAGGTGCCGGGCGGGACCTCCGGGAAGGTCCCGGCGGCGGCCAGCACCGACAGATCCACCACGTGGTTCCCGATGGCCACGACGACGCCGGTCCGTCCGTGGTGCTCGGCCACCCCGTAGGGGAGGTTCTGGATGGGGAAGTCGGATCCGTCGGGGATCTCGAGCCGGCTCGTCACGGCATGTCCTCGTTCGCGATGAGCCCCATGGCCGCGAGCCGGGCGATCGGCGCGACGACGTCGCACGATCCGTACCCGATCAGACCTCGCGCCCGGACCCGCTCGAGCGTCGCCGGAGGGAACCGGCGGTCCCGCCAGCGGAACCCTCCGAGGCTGAGGCCGAAGGCCGACCGATCGGTGTCCGCGACCGCCGCCCTGACGAGGTCGAAGGGGGCGCCGTCGACGGCGAGGGCCGAGGCGACGAGCAGGTTGACGAACCCATGGTGGGTCACCCCGCGGGACGGGTCGTGGACCGCGATGGGATGGTGCAGCCCGGCGGTGGCCTTGAACGGGACGCCGCCGGCGGTGGCGGACACCACGAACGCGGCGACGGCCTCGGGCGTCGGGGCCGGGTGGGGTGTCGGGCCTCCGCAGCGGATCTTCAGTCCGCCGGGCCGGCGGGAGCGGACGATCGCCCCGGCGGCCGTGGTCACGTCATGTTCGATGCGCGACGGTTCCCCGGTGACGTCGACCTCCACGAAGGCGGCGACGTCGTCGGCGATCGCTCCGAGCGCCAGATGCAGGCGCTCGACGGAGGCATCGTCGACGCCGTTGGGCAGACCGGCCTCGGCGGTGACGATCGACGCTCCGGGATGGAGCTCGCGGTGGAACGCGGCCGCGGCGGCGACGGCCGCCCCGACGTCGGTGTCGACGACGACGCCGATCTCCCACGGTCGCTCCCCGGCGGTCATCGTCGTGACGAGCACCATGGCGAGCTCCTCCAGCCGGGTGGCCGGGACGAGGAAGCGTCCGACGATCGACGAGGCCGGCCCGCTGCGGGCCCGCCGGTACTCGGCGACGGCGGCGACCATGTCGAGCGATGCGGGTGGGAACAGCCCGGCATGGTCGATGAGGCGCCCGAAGAGGGTCGCCCCGGGATCGATCATGAGCGGTACGGTCACCGGCCCTCGAGCCAGGTCCACGCGTACCGGTCGTCTTCGCTGTCGCGTGCTCCGGGCCCGAGGTCGAGGGGCCGGAAGGTGTCGATCATCACCGCGATCTCCTCGGTGCCGGCCTGCCCGATGCTCGCTTCGACCGAACCGGGCTGGGGACCGTGGGTGTGACCCGCAGGATGCAGCGACACCGACCCTGCCTCGATGCCCGAGCCCTTGCGGGACATGAAGTTCCCGTCGACGTAGAAGAGGACCTCGTCCGAATCGACGTTGGCGTGGTTGTACGGTGCCGGGATCGCGTCGGGGTGGTAGTCGAACAACCTGGGTACGAACGAGCACACGACGACGTTGGGACCTTCGAACGTCTGGTGGACCGGAGGGGGCTGATGGATGCGGCCGGTGATCGGTTCGAAGTCGTGGATCGACAACGTGTACGGGTACAGGCAACCGTCCCAGCCCACGACGTCGAAGGGATGCGTGGCGTACCTGAAGCGGGTCCATCCTCCCCGATGGCGGACGAGGACGTCGACGTCGGTGCCGTCCGCGAGGAGCGGCTCCTCGGGCCCGCGGAGATCCCGCTCGCAGTAGGGGGCGTGCTCGAGGAACTGGCCGTTGCGCGACAGGTAGCGCCGCGGCGGCCCGACATGGCCGGAGGCTTCGAGGACCAGGGCTCGGACCGGCGCCATGTCGTCGTCGATCACCCAGCGGTGGATGGTCGAGGCGGGGATGATCACGTAGTCGCCGGGACCGAACGGGAGGGCTCCGAAGACCGTTTCGACGACGCCGGCGCCCTCCTCGATGAACACCAGCTCGTCGCCGGTGGCGTTCTTGTAGAGGGTCGAGCTGTCGCCGGCGGCGACGTACGAGATACGGACGTCGTCGTTGGCGAGGAGCAGGTGCCGCCCCGTCACGACGTCGCCTCCCACCTTGAGTTCGTGGGTTCGGAAGTGGCGGGGAGCGAGGGGATGGTTGGGGGAGAGCTCCTGGTCCTCGGAGTCGACGCCTTCGATGGCCCGGAGGGCGGTGGGCGGTCGGCGGTGGTACAGGAGGGCGGAGTCGAACGAGAACCCTTCCTCTCCCATCAGCTCCTCGGCGTACAGGCCGCCGTCGGGCCGGACGAATCGGGTGTGGCGTTTGGGTGGGACGTCGCCCACCGAGCGGTAGTACGGCATGGGGCTCCTCGTGGTCGGCGGTCATGCTACGGCACGACCGAACCCTGCGCCGCCCCGTTCGGCGGCGGCGACTGCGATAATCGGACCACACCGCACACCAGCCGGAGGGTTCCCGCATGGACAACGAGCTGCGCGTTCGCGCCAGGGCGCACGCCGCGAAGGATCCGTTCCCGATCGAGGGCTTCTCCCATCTCGAATGGTGGGTCGCCAACGCCTACCAGACGGCCATGTTCCATCGGCTCGTCCTGGGGTTCCGGATCGTCGGGTACCGGGGTCCCGAGACGGGGGTGCCCGAGACGGCGTCGTACCTGCTGGAATCGGGCGACATCCGGTTCGTGATCACCGGGGCGATGGGCCCCGATCATCCGATCGCCGAGCACGTGCGCCTGCACGGCCCAGGGGTGCACGACGTGGCGTTCGCGGTGCCCGACGCCGAAGCCGCGTTCGAGCTCGCCGTCGAACGCGGGGCCGAGGCCGCGTCCAAGCCGGCAGTGGTCGAAGACGACCGGGGGTCGATGGTGGTCGCCGGCATCCACGCCTACGGCGACACGGTCCATTCGCTCGTGCAGCTCGACGGCGCCATGCCGGGGTTCGAGCCCCGTGAGGACACGATCGCCGAACCGGCAGGCCTGCACACGATCGACCATGTCGTCGCCAACGTCGAACTCGGGAAGATGAACGAGTGGGTCGAGTTCTACGAGCGCGTCTTCGGGTTCACGATGCTGAAGCACTTCGACGACGACGCGATCTCCACCGAGTACTCGGCGTTGATGTCGAAGGTGATGTGGGACGGCGACGGCATCGTCAAGCTGCCCATCAACGAGCCCGCCGACGGTCGCCGCCGCTCCCAGATCGAGGAGTACCTCATGTTCTACCGGTCGCCGGGCGTCCAGCACGTGGCGATGGCGACCGACGACCTGCAGGGGACGATGGAGATCGTCCACCGGCGCGGGCTCGAGACCATCCACGTTCCCGACGAGTACTACCCGCAGGCCCGCGAGCGGATGCCGGACCTGGACGTCGACTGGGAGCGGATCCGCCGCCTGCGGCTGCTCGTCGACCGCGACGAGGGCGGCCATCTGCTCCAGATCTTCACCCGGATGCTCCAGGACCGACCGACCGTGTTCTTCGAGTTCATCGAACGCCGTGGGGCGATCGGTTTCGGCGCCGGGAACTTCAAGGCCCTGTTCGAGGCGATCGAACGGGAACAGGCCAAGCGAGGGAACCTGTGACCGGACGCGATCGAGTGCTCCCCGAGCACGTCCAGGTCGTGGAGGTCGGGGCCAGGGACGGCCTGCAGAACGAGGACGTCGTCCTGACGACCGCCGACAAGGTCGAGTTGATCCGCAGGCTGATGGCCGCCGGGGTCAAACGTCTCGAGGTCGCCAGTTTCGTGCATCCCGGTCGGGTCCCGCAGATGGCCGACGCCGAGGCGGTCCTCGAAGCGCTCGGTCCGAGTCCTGAGGGCGTGTCGTTCATCGGTCTGGTCCTGAACCGGCGGGGCCTGGACCGGGCGCTGGCCACGCCCGTCGACGAGATCAACTTCGTCGTGGGCGCCACCGACGGCTTCAACCGGGCGAACGCCGGCGTGTCGCCCGAGGACACGATGGCCGACATCGAGGCGATGATCCCGCTCGCCGCGGACGCCGG
>JALVQZ010000173.1:6027-12575 GCA_027036355.1 Acidimicrobiia bacterium
GACGCCGGTCGCCGGACGACGGTCACGATCTCGGTGTCGTTCGGTTGTCCCTACGAAGGCGAGGTCGACCCGGTTCGAGTGGTCGAGCTGGCTCGCCGGGCGGCGGTCGTCGGCGTCGACGAGATCGCCCTGGCGGACACGATCGGCGTCGCCGTTCCGGTCGACGTGCGGCGCCGTCTGGCGGCCGTCGACGGGTCGATCGGGCATGCGACGTTGCGGTGCCATTTCCACGATACGCGCAACACCGGGATCGCCAACGCGATGGCGGCCGTCGAGTTCGGCGTGGGGGTGCTCGACGCGTCCGTCGGTGGCGCCGGCGGATGCCCGTTCGCTCCGAACGCCACGGGCAACGTCGCCACGGAGGACCTCCTGTACCTGTTGCGCCGGTCCAACGTGGCGACGGGGATCGATCCGGCGGCGATGATCGAGACCGGACGCTGGCTCGGCGATCGCCTGGGCAAACGGCTCCCGTCGGCGGTCGGCCGGGCCGGCTGGTTCCCCGACGACGGCGGGCTCGGAGGGGTGCGGTGACGGTCCCGATCTCGTTCCTGTCCGATTTCGGTCTCGACGACGAGTTCGTCGGCGTCGTGCACGGGGTGATCGCCAAGATCGCCCCCGACGTGAAGGTCATCGACGTCGGCCACCGCTTCGGGCGGGGGAACGTGAGGGCTGCCGCCCTCGCTCTGGTCCGGGCGATCCAGTACCTGCCCGAAGGCGTGGCCCTGGCGGTGGTCGATCCGGGCGTGGGGACCGAACGCCGCGCCCTGGCGGCCCGAACCCCTTGGGGGTTCTTCGTCGGTCCCGACAACGGGCTGTTGGCGCCGGCGGTGGCCATGGTGGGAGGCGCCGACCTGATGGTGTCCATCGAGGATCCTCGCTTCCGGATCCCGACCGGGGGCGCCACGTTCGCCGGCCGGGACGTCTTCGCGCCCGCGGCCGCCGTACTCGCCGCGGGTGAGGCCGACATCGGGGACCTCGGCCCGGCGGTCGATCCGGCCACGGTCGTGCCGCTGATGGTCCCTCTGGCGGAACCCGACGGCCGGGGTGGCATCCTCGGCGAGGTCCTGTGGGTCGACGCTTTCGGCAACGCCCAGACCAACGTGTCGCCGGAGGACCTGGCGGCGTTGGGTCTCGGCCCGGGTGACGAGGTCGAGATCGAGATCGGAGGGACGTCCCACGCGGTCCGTTGGGTGGGCGCCTACGGGGAGGTGCCGCCCGGGGAGGGCCTGGTGCACGTGGACTCGGCCGGGCAGATGGCGATCGCCGTCAACGGCGGCCGGGCGGACGAGCGGTTCCCGGTGGCCGAGCGCGTGGCGGTGACGTTCCGGCGACCGAGGATCCGACGGATCGACCTGAGCCCTGCCGCCCCAGGCGAAGCCGCCGGTGGGTCCGCGGCGTCTACGGCGTGAAGCCGGAGGTGAGGAGCTTGACGAGGAACGCGCCGACGATCAGGACGAGCAGGACGACGACGACGATCGAGGTGACGGGGCGCATGGGATCGATGACGATAGCGGTGGTGAGACGTCCGTGAGCCGTGACCGCCCGACCATCGAGGTCCTGAGCCGGTCCGGCTGTCACCTGTGCGACGAGGCGATGGCGGTGCTCGGCCCGATGGCTCGCCGGCGCGGCGTGCGGGTCGTGGTGCGCGACATCGACGAGTCGCCGGTGCTGATCGCCGAGTTCGGGACGCGGGTTCCGGTCCTGCGGGACGTCGAGGGTTCGGTGCTCGCCGAGGGGCGGATCGACAAGCGGGCGGTCCGCGACGCCCTGGTCGCGGTGCGGCGGGGATCGGGACCTCCCGAACCTCCCTAATCTGGCGTTCGATGAAGGGTCAGATCCCGCACGCCACCATCTCGCGACTGCCCATCTACCTGCGCTGCCTGTCGTCGGGCAAGGCGGGTCGGACGACGTGTTCGTCCGAACAGCTCGCCCGGGTGGCGGGCGTGAACTCGGCCCAGGTGCGCAAGGACCTGTCGTATCTCGGCTCGTACGGCGTGCGGGGTGTCGGCTACGACATCGCCGATCTCGAAGCCCAGATCCGGCGGGTCCTCGGCCTCGAGCGGGAGTACGCGGCCGTGATCGTAGGGGCAGGGAACCTCGGCCGGGCGCTCGCCCACTACGACGGCTTCACCGACGCAGGGTTCCGCATCGCCGCGCTCTTGGACGTCGACCCGGCCAAGGTCGGCGGAGGTCCCGACGGTGTGCCGGTGCTACCGCTCCCGGAGCTGGAGCGGGTCGTCGCCGACGAGGACGTGTCGATCGGGATCATCGCGGTCCCGGCTTCCGGCGCCCAGGACGTCGCCGACCGCCTCTGCGCGGCGGGGATCCGGTCGATCCTCAACTTCGCGCCGACGGTCCTGCAGGTCGACGAGTCCGTCGAGGTGCGGCGGGTGGATCTGTCCACCGAGCTGCAGATCCTCACGTTCCATCTCCACAACCGGGCAACGGCGACCTCGTAGGGCCGAATGGCCCTCCGGAGGGCGTACCTGGTCTGCTAACGATTGGGGAGAGGTGATAGCGATGGTCGACGATCTGGTTTCCACCGCCGAGGAACTGGCCAAGGCGATCGAGCAGGCCGACGGCGAGCGGCGCGAGCGGCTGGAACGTGTCGCCCGCCAAGCCGTTCTGCGGATGCGGGCGGCCGTCATCGGCGAGGAGGAGCTGTCGCGCCGGATCTCGAGCCTGTCGGCCCGGCTGAAGGCGCTGCGGTCGGGAGAGCGCAGCGGCTACGTCGGGTTCGGCATGGAGTTCCAGAACCCGGTGCGCGACTTCGAACTGACCCGCACGATCAGCCACGGGACCGAAGGGATCGACGACCTGTCGGCGGTCGAACAGGAACTCGAGCAGCTGAGCCAGCTGCTTCGGGCGCTGTCGGGATAGGCGAGCCCGGTCGGGCGTCGCTCAGGCCGGCTCGTCCTTCTCGTACCGGTCGAGGGCGAGCACGAACATCACGAACAGGACCGCCGATCCCAGGGTCATGGCGATCGCCGGGATCCGCATCTGGAGCGCGTTGAGGCCCTCGAGGTTCGCCGGCCGCACCCCGCGGGGGGCGAAGACGACGAAGAGGAGACCGCTCATGATCATCCAGCCGCTGACGGCGGCGCCGGCGACGAGGAAGGCGAGGCGTTTGCCGAGGTTCGTCATCAGGATCAGCCAGCCCGAGCCCATGAACACGACGACGGACCCGATGGTGATGCCGATCCCCCGCATCATCTGCGAGAAGGCGGTCACGTGGCCGGTGTCGGGATCACGCTGGTTGAAGACGAGCCCGACGATGTCGGCCATGACCTCGCGAACGGCGGGGATGAGCGCCAGGAGCACGATGATCCCCGACACGATGCCGGCCCACTCGAGGAGCCCGAGACCGGACCCTTGGGGGCGACGGGTACGGGTCGTCATCGCAGCGACCTCTCGAACATGACGATCAACTCGATGTCCTCCTCCGACAGCACCATCCCGAACCCGGGCATCCGGCCCGATCCGATGCCGTTGACCCCGTAGTGGGCGGCCTGGTCGGTGCCCTTGATGACGAACTTCACCTGGTCGGTCCAGTTCGGGAACTGAACGACCGATCGGGCTTCCTTCA
Source organism: Acidimicrobiia bacterium (assembly GCA_027036355.1). Lineage (GTDB taxonomy): Bacteria > Actinomycetota > Acidimicrobiia > Spongiisociales > UBA5794 > JALSQW01. The sequence goes on from JALVQZ010000173.1 coordinate 9,614, forward strand.
GCGAGGGCCCCCACGCCCCGCTGCCGGGCCCCTGTTCGAAGGTGGGCCCGGCCGACCAGCCGCCGGTGTGGCATCGGGCGCAGTAGCCGTTGAACAGGCCGATGGCACGTTCGGCCTCGTCGACCGAGATCACCCGCGGGGTGGGGATGTCCTCGGGATCGGCGCCGACGGCTTCCATGGCGGCGGCGTCGTCGGCGAGCTGGCGGGTCATCGCCTCGGCGACGGCGGCCGGCTCGAGGATCCACCGTCGCTCGTCGGCGGCTCGTCGGAGGTAGTCGAGACCGAGCTGCAGGTCGCCGAGGAACGCGTCCTGGCGTTCGGCGGCGACCCGGAGCAGCAGGAGGTCGGTGCGGAGGCTCTCGAGGACCTCGATGGCGGCGTCGAGGTCCGGCACGGCGCGTCCCGACGAGGTGACGTTGGTGAACGGGTCGTCAGGGTCGAACCGCTTGTCGTAGACGGGGTTCGGGTCGAAGACCGGTTCGAGCTGCTCTCCGGTCTTGGACGTGTTGAGCACGGTCAGGTGCTCGAGAGCGGCGGCGGCGATCTCGGTGATCGCCGGTTCGGCGGCGTCGGACAGCCCGTCGCGGTCGGTGTCGGGGGCCGGGTCGTCACACGGCTTCTCGACGGCGTGGGCCGATTCGACGGTGCAGGTGCCGGCGCCGGCGAGGAGCGCCTCGAGTTCGCTGTCGAGGGTCCCTGCGGCGTCGACCTTCCCGGGTGCGGCGGCGATCTCGGCGATCTTGGCTTCCTGCACGGCGATGAGTTGGGCGGTGGTGGTGTCACCGTTGGCCATGCGAGCGAGCGCCGACTGGACGGTGCCGTCGCGTTTGGCGAGGGTGTCGGCCTGACTGATCTGGATGGAGCGGAGGTAGGCCATGACCTCGTCGATCTCCTGGAACGTCATGGCGCCGCCGCCTTCGAGGCCGTTGGCGGGCATCGGGGTGCCGGGGCGGCCGTAGGTGATCCAGAAGCGGATCTCTTCGTCGCTGTACCGGAAGAAGATGTCGTTGAGGGACGGTACGACCCAGGCGGTGTCGACGTTGCTGCGGGCTTCGGTGAACGGCGCCGCGCCGCCTCCGGCGTCGGGCCCGTGGCAGCCGACGCATCCGAAGCGCTGGTAGAGCTCTTCGCCGCGCTCGATGGCCTGTTCGGAGATGTTGTCGGCGGCTTTGGCCTGCCGGCTCGGTTCGGCGGCGGCGTAGATGGTCATGATGATGGCCAAGAACGCGGCGGCGAATACCGCTCCCCGCAGCACCCGGGTGGAGCGGACGTTCTCGAGCTCGTCGTCCGACAGGTAGGGCGACAGGTTGTCGGGGGCCTCTTCGAGCTCGGCGGAGCGCCGCCGGCGGGAGTTGACGTACAGGTAGGTCATCCAACCGAGGACGGCGACGACGGCCAAGGTCAGGGCCAGGGCGCCGACACCGAAGACCTCGGGACGAGCCGGTGCGGCCTCCTCGACGGCGGCCAGAACGATCGTGGACGGTTGCAACAGGGCGATCACCTCACACGCAGAACGGACCCTGGGGGTACATGGCGGTCTTGTTCTTCGCTCGTGGCGTCTGGACGACGTTGCCGGTGTCGATGATCAGCTCACCGGCGTCGTTGATCTCGACGGCGAACCGGTCGAGGTTGCGGGGGGCCGGCCCGGCTTCGTACTCGCCGTGGATGTTGTACTTCGATCCGTGGCAGGGGCATTCGAAGCCCTGCGACGGCACGCACTCGGGAACCCGGCAGCCGAGGTGGACGCAACGATGCCACATGGCCATGACGCCGATCCCGTCGTCCTCGCCGCCGGCGATGAGGAACGGCAGGTTCTCGAAGGAGTTGCCGGGGACGTCCTCGAGGAGCTTCAGCTCGAAGGGCACGATCCATGCCTGGGCCGGGTTGTTGTGCAGGGGCACGACCGTGGCTCCGTCGAAGAGCTGCTCCTTGATGTCCAGGAGCTTCCCGGCGTTGACCTTGGTGCCGAAGCCGCCCTTGAGCTTGGGCCACAGGAAGGCGAGGCTGAACAGGCCGAACTGGGCGAGGAAGAGCCCCCACACCGCGAGCAGCGCCCGGTTGAAGAACTGGCGGCGGGTGACCCCGTAGTCGTTCTCGGAGATCTCGACGCGTTGCAGCATCGGGTCGACCGGCGGTTCGGCCGTCTCGGCCGCGGCCTCGGTTCCCGTCTCGGTCTCGGTGCGTTCCAGCGTCGCCACCGGGCTCGACGCCTCCGCGGTCGGCTCGACCCGCCGGTTGCGGTCGCGTTCGATGGCCTTGCGATCGAGTTCGGCGGCGGTCATCGGGCCGGGCTCGTTGCCGCGTCGGGCGGCGACGGCGAGGATCCCGGCGAGGGCGAGGACGCCGGCGGCGATGAGGGCGACGGCGAAGATGGTGGTCGGGTTCATTCGAGGATCGCTTTCAGGTCGTCGAAGAAGATTCCGTCCCGCCAAGGATATGTGAAGTTGAACCCTGGTCCTCGGAAGAACGACCCGAAGATCGTCAGCACGGCCGACGCCATGATGAAGAACGTGAAGATCATGATCGCCAGCTTGCGGTCCGAGGGCCGTACCGACGGGTTCCGGTCGACGTAGGGGATCATGGCCAAGGCGGCCAGCCCGAACCCGGGGATGATGACGCCGGCGACCTGCGGATCGAAGTAGGCGAGCATCTCCTGGAGGCCGAGGAAGTACCACGGGGCCTTCGACGGGTTCGGCTGCTCGTTGAAGTTGGCGAACTCGAGGAGCGGCGCCTCGAGGAAGATCGACAGGACGATCAGGAACGCGAGGCAGGCGAGCAGCGCCACGAACTCGATGGCGAGCAGATGCGGCCACACGTTGACCTTGTCGTGGGGCTGCCGCTTGACCTGCTGGATGGCGCCGGCCTTGACGACGGTGAGGAGCCGTTGGGTACGGACCCCGGGGGGCACCGCCGGAGCCGCCGCCGGCGCACCGGTCGGCTTGGGGGCGGTAGCGGTGGCGGT
>JALVQZ010000174.1 GCA_027036355.1 Acidimicrobiia bacterium
GCCCACGTCGACATCGACCCCGCCCACCACGACCACCACCACACCGCCCACGACCACCACCACACCGCCCACGACCACCACGCCCCCGGAGTCCCGACGCTACGACCTCGTCGGTGGTTCGGTCGTCATCGTGGTCGGTGACGGCACCGTGTCGCTGCAGAGCGCCGTCCCTGCTCCCGGGTTCTCGGTCGAGCCCAAAGCGACCGGCCCCGGCAAGGTGGAGGTCGAGTTCCGCAGCGACGACCACCGATCGAAGTTCAAGGCGGACTGGGAAGACGGGGAACTTCGGATCGACATCGACGAGAAGAACGAGGATGAAGACGACGACGAGGGCAACGGATGATCGCCCCGCTCCCCCGCCGACCGCTCGTCAGCTCTCGATCGCGCTCCTGATCTCGGCCAGCACCATGTCCTCGTCGATCAACGCCCGATCCTCGATCGCGAACTGGGGCCACGGAGCGTCGGTCCCCGCGAAGCGCCGCGGCGGCGCGTCGAGGTCGTAGCCACATCGCTCGGCCACCTCGGCCACGACCTCGGCCATGACGCCTCCGGTCCGTTGCGGCTCCTGGACCGCGAGGATCCGCCCGGTCTTCCGCACCGACGCGACGACCGTCTCGACGTCCCACGGGTACAGCGTGCGAAGGTCGATCACCTCGGCGTCGATGCCGTCGACGGAGGCTTGCTCTGCGGCACGGAGGACGACGGGCACCATGCCTCCGTAGGTGACGACGGTCAGATCGGTCCCGGACCGGCGGACCTTGGCCACGCCGAGGGGGATCTCGTAGGGAACCGCCGGAACGTCCTCCTTGCCCGCGCGGTAGAGCACCTTCGGCTCGAGGAACAGCACCGGATCGTCGGATCGGATCGCGGCGGTGAGGAGGCCCTTGGCGTCGTACGGTGTCGAGGGCACCACGACGGTCAAGCCGGGTGCGTGCACGAAGTAGGCCTCCGGGCTGTCGCAATGATGCTCGTGGGCGCCGATACCCGCCCCATTGGGGAACCGGACGACGACCGGCACCGACGCGTTCCCCCTCGTCCGGTACCGGATCCGACCGAGGTGGTTGACGATCTGATCGAACGCCGGATAGACGAACCCGTCGAACTGGATCTCGGCGATGGGACGTCCACCGGCGATCGCCATCCCGATGGCCGTTCCGACGATGCCGGATTCGTTCAGCGGCGTGTCGATCACGCGATCTGCGCCGTAGCGTTCGTAGAGCCCCTCGGTGATCCGGAACACGCCGCCGGCCACCCCGACGTCCTCGCCGAGGACGACCGTGGCGGGGTCCTCGTCCATCGCTTCGGCGATCGCCGCGTTGATGGCTTCGGCCATCGACCACCGCCGGGTCGGACCGGCCGGTGGCGGCGGTTCGGCCCCGGCGTCCCACACCTCGTCGGAGGGGAACCGGGTCTCCGGTTCGCCCTTGTCTCGCTCGATGCGGTGGAGCTCGTCCACGACGAGACGCGGGATCCTCTCGTACGCATGACGAACGACGTCGCCGCGGCCGGGAAGCGGCACGTCGGAGACACGCTCGAGCGCATCGTCGAACGCCACCCGAGCGTCCTCCTCCGCGTGCTTCTGGGCGTCGTCGTCCCACAGACCACGGTCGCGCAGGAACGCCTCCATGCGGATCAACGGGTCGTAGGGGCGCCAGCGTCCCTCCTCCTCCTTGGTCCGGTACAAGGCGGGATCGTCCGCGGTCGCGTGCGGGCCGAAGCGGTAGCAGACCGCTTCGATCAGGGTCGGGCCGTCCCCGGCGACGGCTCGCTGGACCGCCTCGGTGGTGGCGGCGAACACGGCGAGAGGATCCATCCCGTCGACCCGGATCGCCGGGATCCCGTACCCGACCGCCTTGTCGGCGATCGTTTCGGCTGCCGTCTGACGGTCGTACGGGACCGAGATGGCGTAGAAGTTGTTCGAGACGATGAACACGGTCGGGGTCTTCCACACGCCGGCGAAGTTCAACCCGGCGTGGAAGTCGCCTTCGGAGGTGCCGCCGTCACCGATGTACGCGTAGGTGACGACGTCGTTGCCTGCGAGGCGAGCCATGTACGCGTGGCCCACCGCGTGGGGCAGATGGGTGGCGATCGGGACCGTGATCGTCATCATGTTGTAGCGATGCACCTCCCAGGCCGAGTTCGGCAACCCGCGGTAGTACGACAGCACGACGTCCGCCGGGATGCCGCGGCTCATCTGCACGGCATGCTCCCGGTAGCCCGGGTAGACGAAGTCGCCGGGGCGCATCGCCGCGGCGGAACCGACCTGGATCGCCTCGTGGCCTTCGAGGAGGGGATAGGTGCCGAGTCGCCCCTGCCGCTGGGCGGCGGTCGCCCGCCGGTCGAAGACCCGCGCGTTGATCATCTGGCGGTAGAACTCGACCAGTTGCTCGTCGTCCAACGCCGGCAGGTCGCCGACGACGGTACCGTGGCGATCGATGACCCTCCGGAGGGTCGGGTCGTCGAGGACGGAGGGGTCCCTCATCCCAGCACCTCGGCCAGCGCCGCGAGGAAGCGGTCGTTCTCGGCTCGGGTCCCGACGGTGACCCGCAGGACCGGACCCAACGCCCGGACGATCACCCCGCGATTCTCGAGAGCGGCAGCGAGGCCCGGCGGGTCCTCCGGGAACAACGCAACGAAGTTCGTCTGACTCGACGCGTACTCGACACCGAGCGCCGCGAGACCGGATTCGATCTGTTCCCGCCCGGCGGCGTTGCCCGCAACCCGCTCCGCGAGCCGGTCCGGATACCGCATCGCCTCGACGGCGGCGACCTGGGCGAGGGCGTTGGCCGAGAACGGGACCTGGGTTCGACGCAACCAGGCGAGGCTCTCGGCGCGTCCGACCGCGTACCCGATGCGGAGACCGGCGAGCCCGTAGACCTTCGAGAAGGTGCGCATCACCACGACGTTGTCTCGGGCCACGGCATGCGGGATGGCGGAGCGGTGCCGGTCATCGGTCACGTACTCGTGGTACGCCTCGTCGACGACGACCAACACGTCATCGGGCACGGCGTCGAGGAACCGATCGACGGCGCCGGTCTCGACGATCGTCCCCGTCGGGTTGTTGGGGTTGCACAGGTAGACCACGGTCGTGGTCCCGTCGATCGCGGCCAGCATGGCATCGAGGTCGTGGCGGTGAGCGCCGTCCAGGGGCACGGGGACCTCACTCGACCCGGCGATACGGGTGGCGATGGGGTACATGACGAAGGAGGGATCGGCGAAGACCGCGCTGGTGCCCGGCCCGCCGACGGCGAGTGCGGTGGCGGCGATGAGCTGGGTCGAGCCGGCCCCCGGCCAGATCTGGTCGGGAGCGACATCCAGGTGCCGGGCCAGGGATCCGACGAGCTCATGCGCCGAGTTGTCCGGATACCGGTTGATGCTCGAGACGGCGGTGGCGACGGCCTCGACGACCTCGGGGAACGGCGGGAGCGGGCACTCGTTGCTCGCCAACTTGGCCAGATCGTCGATCCCGAGCTCCCGCGCCACCTGGGCCATGGGCTTGCCCGGGCGATAGACAGGGATCGATGCGAGATCCGCGCGGAACCGAGGCATCCCCGAAGGGTACCCGATGGCGCAGCGTCATCCGCGCGGCGTCGGTCGGCCGACCGATAGTCTCGGGTCATGTCGATCCGGGAGTTGTGGACATCGCGATGGGTGCGAACCCCGTTGCTGTTCGGCGCCGGGTTGGCCGTCGCGTACGGCGTGGCCGTCCTCTGGGCACCGCATCTGCCGAGCTTCTGCCGTGAGGTGACCGTCGGCGAACCGTGCGAGCCGGTGACGGTTCGGACCGCGGCGGGATACCTCACCATCGCCTTGGGGTGGCTCACGATGGTGTTCGGGCCGATCGTGGGCTCCCTGCTCGACCTGGCCATCCACGGGGCATCGTGGGAGGCGTCCCGGGTCGAGACCGCACCCGCCAACGTGCCGATCGTCGCCGGGATCGTGTACCTCGTCGTCGGAGCATCGATCGTCGCCACGGCATGACGTCGACCGGGCCGTCGATCCGGACCGCCCGTCGAACCGACGCCGAGGCGTAGGGTGGAACCGTCGCCCGCCCCGAACGGAGAACGGAGCGTCGATGAAGGCCATCGTCCATGAGCGGTACGGCGCACCCGAGGGGCTGGAGCTGCGCGAGGTCGATCGCCCGACGATGGCGAGCGACGAGGTCCTCATCCGTGTCCATGCCGCGTCGGTCAGTGCATCGGATTGGGAGGTGGTCAGGGGGAAGCCGCTGTACGCGCGCCTCAACGGCATGTTCACCCCCAAGCATGCGATCCCCGGATCGGACGTGGC
>JALVQZ010000175.1 GCA_027036355.1 Acidimicrobiia bacterium
TGGTGGCGCCCCCTCAGGGCTCGGCGAACCCAGGGTTCGTCGGACGCGGGGAGGGTACGCTGCGGGGATGGAGGTCGTCGACGGGTACCTGGCGCGGATCGGCATCGCCGAGCGACCCGCCATCGACCGGGAAGGACTGACGGCGCTCCAGGTCGCCCACCTCACGACCGTCCCCTTCGAGAACCTCGACGTCCACGCCGGTCGCCCCGTGCCCTGCGACGAGGGATGGGCCCTCGCCAAGGTCGTCGAACGCCGACGCGGCGGTTGGTGCTTCGAGCTCAACGGCGCCTTCGCCGTCCTCCTCGAACGGCTCGGCTTCACCGTCGAACGCAAGGCGGCGACGGTCCTCCTCGGGCAAGCGGCCCCGATCCCCGATCACCTCACCCTCGTCGTCACCCTCGACCGGCCCTACCTGGTCGACGTCGGCTTCGGCACCGGCACACCGCGCCGTCCCATCCCCTTGGACACCCCCGGTCCCCACGACGGCGGATGCGGCGCGTACCGGATCGCCGAAGCGGACGGCGCCACGATCCTCGAGCGGCAACGCCGCCGCGACGGGCGATGGGAAACCTGCTTCCGTCTCGAGCCCGGCGCCGTCGAGCTCGCCGACCTCGAACCAGCCGCCCGCTTCCTGCGGGCCGGCGCCAACCAGTTCACCGCCGCTCCGTTCGCCACCCGAGCCCTCGACGACATGGCGGGACGGGTCACATGGAACGCCGGACGGCTCGTCGTCCGGCGGAACGGAAGCGAACTCGTCACGCCGACACCCGACGACCGCGGTGCCCTCGAACGCTGGTTCGGGATCGTCGCCGACGCCCGCTGAAGCTCAGGCGTCTCCCCCTCGCGAGCCCGGACCGGGCTCGTCAGGTCCCACTCAACACCCGGGTTCGCCGTGGTTCCCACAGCAGTTCGACCGGTTCTTCACCTTGATGGCGTTGTTCCTCGCCGCCACCAGGATCTTCTCCATCAACGGCAGCTCGGAGCGAGCCCAGTTGGAGCGGACGGCCTCGAAACTCGGTTCACCGCACATGCCGACACCGTACCATGGAGCACCATGACCCGGCCGACCCGCCACGAGCAAGCCCAAGCCATCCTCCGCCGGCGAGCCCGGAAGATGGCCAAGGAGATCCTCGGGCGTCAACCCGTCGGCGGCGCCGACTTCGCTTCCGCGTTCACCCTCGAACGCATCGACCTGATCGCCGAGATCCCCGACGTCGAAGCCCTCCGCAGCCTCGGGCGCACCGTCGCCGGCCCGGCCAACGATCTGTACATCCTCCAAGACGCCGACGGCACCTTCCGCGTCTACGTGCAGGAACGCGGCGAGCCCCGCAACGTCGCCGCCGGACTCGACTTCGAAGCCGCCAGGGACGCCGCCATCGACCGGCTCATCCTCCTCAACGGCATCCCGCTGGACCTGTAGGGGATCACGCCCCCTGATAGATCGCCCGGGCCAGCTCCGCCTCCTCCTCGACCGGAACGTCGGCGAAGCGCACCGCGAAGACCCCACCTTCCGGGTCGTGGCCAGGCACCGGCTCACAGCGGAACACGAGCCGCTCGCCGAGGACCTCGACCTCGAGCTTCGACCCGGCCGCCGGCACCCATCCCGACAGGGACCGCAACCGGGCCCCGCCCAAGGACAGGTCCACGATCTCCACCGGCTCGTCGCCGAGGGTGCCCCGCAACCGGGTCGGCATCCTGACGCTCGCCCTCCGCTCGCCGGCGTATCGAGGCGCGGTGATACGAACGATGCCGGCGGCGACGAACGCGGTGTTGATGGCCAGGAACACGGCGGCGCCGATCATCGCGCCGGGTTCGCCGTAGGTCATGGGCGTGAACCCGCCGAGGGTCGCAACGCCCCATCCGAGCGTCAGCACCGCCGCCGCGAACAGCCCGGTGAGCACCATCGGGGGACGGGGGCGATTCCCGACCCTGCGTCCCTTCGGCGTCACCTCGAACCGCGTGCGCAGCGTCGGGTCGAACAACATCACGGTCGCCGACAGGACCGCCGGCATGCGAAGGAACTCGAACAACGTCGACAACAGCGGCGGGTAGTAGCCACGGGCGAGCCGCCGCAACGCCACGAACTGCAAGGCGAGGGTGCCGACGAACAGGGGGCCGTAGATCGCCAGCGGCGCCACGATCGGGACACCACCGGTCGCCAGGACGACGATCGGCAGGACCAGGTAGCCGAGGATCTTCCAGGCATCGAACCACGCGAACAGCGTCGACGCGTACGCCAGACGCTGGGCCATCGTCAGCCCCCGCACGACCAGGGGGTTCTCGAGACGCATGAGCTGCATCGCTCCGGCCGCCCAACGATGCCGCTGGAGGAGATAGGCGTCGGCGTCCGCCGGGGCCAACCCGTGGGCGAGGACCTCGTTGTGCGCGACCGTTCTCCATCCCCTGGCGTGGAGCCGCACCGTCGTGTGGATGTCCTCGGTGATCGTCCCGGTGGCGACGCCACCAACGTCACGCAGCGCCGCGACCCGCAGCACCGCGCCCGTCCCGCACCAGAACGCCGCGTTCCATCGGTTCTTCGCCGGCAGGATCACCCGATAGAACACGGACTCCTCGGTGTAGTACCGGCCGGTCCGCAGCGGCTCGTGTTCGAACGACGTCACGTTGTAGAACTCCTGGGGCGTCTGCACGAGCGCCAGCCGGGGATCGTCAAAGTAGCCGAGCGTGTGGCGCAGGAAGTCGGGCCGGACCACATGATCGGCATCGACCACCCCGATGACGTCGGCGTCGACGTGAGCCAGCGCGTTGTTGAGGTTGCCCGCCTTGGCATCGGTCCGGTCGGATCGGGTCAGGTAGCGGGCTCCGAGACGGCGAGCGAGCGCCGCCACCTCCGGACGTCCTCCGTCGTCGAGCACCCAGGTCTCGTGGGCCGGTTCGATCGCCACCGCCGCCGCGATCGTCGGGAGGAGCACCTCGGTCGGCTCGTCGTAGGTGGTGATGAGCATCGCCACCCGCAGGTCGGTACCGTCGACGACCCGCGCCGGGGGGACCGCATCGACGTCCCACAGCCCGAAGGTGAACAGGGCCAAACCGATGCCGTTGTGGATCTCGAGCACGATGAGCGGGATCGACACCCACCACGCCGACGGGTTCAGCGTGAAGGCGATCCGCCACGTCAGGTAGGCGAGGGTGAACCACAGCGCACCGACCGCCAGCCCACGGATCGCCAGCTTCCGTCGCGCCGTCTCGGGTGGCGGCATCGCTCCCCCCTCGAACGTCGGGAGACCCGAGAACGGATCGATGGCGAGCGCCACCCCCGGTTCGGCGGACGCAGAGCGACCGGGGTCGACGAGGTCTTCGGATGGAACCGGCATCGGGCCCTCCAGCGGGGTGTGGACCCCTCCCCTGTCGGCCGCGCGGGCATCGCCTTGAGAGGTACGATGGCGGACCAGCGGTTCAGGCAGACCGGCCGGTCCTGCCGGCAGGGGCCGTCGTCCGGATCACCGGATCGGGACCGACCGCGACGACCCGCTCGATGGCCCGGTACACCCGCTCCTGCATGCCGATCTCGTGCGGCTCCAGCAGGTTCGCCATCACCTTCAACGCCCATTCCATCAGCGGGCGGGACCGCAACCCGACACGCGTGAGCGCCCGCATCAGCGCCGGATTGCCGATGGCGATCACGAACGCTCGCGCCACCCGGTGGTAGGCGCCGTACTCGTCGTCGATCGCCCGGGCATAGGCCCGCAGCCTCCCCGATCCCGGAGCGGCGAGCTCCTCCACCGCGTAGGAGGCAGCGAGCCGTCCCGTCTCGTAGGCGTAGTCGATCCCCTCGCCGTTGAACGGGTTGACGGCGCCGGCCGCGTCCCCGACCAGCATCCAGTTCTCCCCTGCCTTCGGGCCCACCGAGAACGCCATCGGCAGCTTGCCGCCGGTGGGGGCCACCAGCTCGGAGTCGGGTCCGATGGCCCAGTGGTCGGGGAGCTGGGCCAGGTAGGCGTCCTGGACCTTGGAGGTGTTGACCTCCTTCCAGCCCTTGAACGACGAGATGACCCCCACCCCGACGTTCACCGTCCCGTCGCCCATCGGGAACACCCACCCGTAGCCGGGCATCGAGCGACCTTCGCGGTCTCGGATGTCGAGCTGGCTCTCCAGGAACCCGTCGCGGCTGTTGGGGCTCGCGTAGTACCCGCGGACGGCGAGCCCGTAGGGGAAGTCGCGGCGTCGGTGCGTCCCCAGGGCCCGGCCGAACCGGGACAGCGACCCGTCGGCGATCACGACCACCCGCGGGGTGACCCGCTCGACCGAGCCGTCGACGTGGGGTG
>JALVQZ010000176.1 GCA_027036355.1 Acidimicrobiia bacterium
TCCGTGCACAGGTCGTAGGCCTCGTCGAGGGCGCCTACGACGAGGCCTACGACCTGTGCACGGAGGTGGCGTCCCGCCGCGGTTGGTACAACCGCAACACCGGCTTCAACCCGTACACCACCGAAGGCAAGAAGACGGTGGCGTTCGAGATCGCCGAACAGATGGGATGGCAGGCACCCGACGTGGTGGTCGTGTCCGTCGGCGACGGGTCGATCATCGGCGGCGTCCACAAGGGTTTCGTGGAGGCTCGTTCGTTGGGATGGATCGACCGGGTGCCCCGGCTCGTCGGCGTCCAGTCGACAGGTTCGAACTACCTCGCCGAGGCGTTCGAACGGAACGAGGACGTGGTGACCAAGCCACCCATCGCGGCACGGACGATCGCCGATTCGATCTCGGCGAGCTTGCCGAGGGATCGGGTGAAGGCCATGCGAGCCGTACGAGCCACCGGAGGCGCGTTCCTCGCCGTCGACGATGGCGCGATCCTCGACGCCATCCCCCGGGTGGCGGCCGCGACCGGGGTCTTCCCCGAACCGGCGGCGGCTGCTGCGTTCGCCGGCCTCGACGCAGCGATCGGGCGGGACATCGTCGGACGCGACGAGCGCGTGGTCGTCATCTCCACCGGGTCGGGTCTGAAGGACGTCCGATCCGCCATGGAAGCCACCCGCCGAGCGGGTATCGTGCCCCTTCGAGTTCGGCCCGATCCGGACGAGTTCGATGCCGCCTTCGGCGAAGGAAGAGAGACCACCAGATGATCGACCTGTCCATCCACCCCGACGTCCGGGAACGGGCCGCCCGGCGAGCCGCCGAGCGGGGGATCCGTATCCCGACCTTCGCCGAGATGCGGGACCCTTCGCTCATCCCGACCGACGTCCGTGACCGCCTCGCCGATGTGGGCCTGTGGGACCTCGATCCGATCAACCTGCACCGCATCACGTGGAAGAACGAGCCGGTGGAGCGGGGCGGCGGGTTCGGCCCGGTGAACCGGATGGAGGTGCCGTCCGCCCTCAGCGGCATCCCGTCGCGCATCTTCGTGCTCGTCGGGAAGTGGTTCCCGACCGGCGCCCACAAGGTCGGCGCCGCCTTCGGGTGCCTGGCGCCGCGCCTGGTGACGGGCCAGTTCGACCCGACCTCCCAGAAGGCCGTGTGGCCGTCGACCGGCAACTACTGCCGCGGCGGCGCGTACGACTCGGCGCTGCTCGGCTGTGAGTCGGTGGCGATCCTCCCCGAGGGGATGAGCCGGGAACGCTTCGAGTGGCTCGAGTCGGTGGCGGGCGAGATCATCAAGACGCCCGGCACCGAGGCGAACGTGAAGGAGATCTTCGACGAGTGCGCCCGTCTTCGGGCCTCCGGCGAGGACGTGGTCATCTTCAACCAGTTCGACGAGTTCGGGAACTACCTGTGGCACTACGCGGTGACCGGCCCGGCGATGGAGGAGGTCCTGCGCGAGGAGATGACCGACGCCGACACGTACCGGGGGGTGGCGCTGACGACCGGTTCGGCGGGCACGATCGCCTCGGGGGACTACCTCAAGCAGCGGTTCCCGACGTCGATCATCGCCGCCGCCGAGGCGTTGCAGGTGCCGACGATCCTCCAGGCCGGCTACGGGGAACATCGCATCGAGGGGATCGGCGACAAGCACATCCCGTGGGTCCACAACGTCCGCAACACCGACATGGCGATCGGGATCGACGACGAGGCGGCGGTCTCGGTCTTCCGGCTGTTCAACGAACCCGAGGGGCGCAAGCTGCTCGCCGACCGTGGGGTGCCGGACGCCTTCGTCGAGGAGCTCGGCCGCTTCGGGATCTCCGGCGCGGCGAACCTGCTGGCGACGATCAAGACGGCGAAGTGGTTCGAGATGGGTCCCCACGACGTCCTGTTGACGGTGGCGACCGATTCGGCGGACATGTACCGCTCCCGGCTGGCCGAACTCGACGACGAACGAGGCCCGTTCACCCGGGACGATGCGGTGGCCGCCTTCGAACGGTACCTGCTGGGCGCGGCGACGGACCACACGATGGAGCTCACCTACCCGGAGCGGAAGCGCATCCACAACCTCAAGTACTTCACCTGGGTGGAGCAGCAGGGCAAGTCGGCCGCCGAGCTCGACGCCCAGTGGTACGACCCCGGCTACTGGACGCGGATCCAGGCGATGGCCGACCCGATCGACGAGCTGATCCGCGAGTTCAACGCCCTGGCCCGGAGGGGATGACGAGGTCCATCTCATGGCGTACACCCTCCTGATCGGTGGCGCCCGCAGCGGCAAGTCCGACCTGGCCGAGCAGATGGCGGCACGGTCGGGGAAGACGGTCGTGTTCGTCGCCACCGCCGCCGCGGGGGACGACGAGATGGCCGAGCGGATCCGACACCACCGAGCCAACCGGCCGGCGGGATGGACCACCGTGGAAGCCCCCCTGGCTCTCGCCGAAGCGGTGAGCCAACAGGACCCTGAGGCCTTCCTGGTGGTGGACTGCCTCACCCTCTGGGTATCGAACCTGCTCGGCGCCGGGCACGCCGACGACGATGTGCTCGCCGCGGCCTCGGGATTGGCGAACCGGCTCGCCACCCGACCCGGAGGGGCCGTCGTCGTCACGAACGAGGTGGGAACCGGGATCGTCCCGGTGAACCCTCTGGCGCGCCGGTACCGCGACCTCTTGGGAAGGGTCAACATCGCCACCGCGGATCTGGCGGCAACGGTTCGGCTCGTGGTCGCTGGCCGGACGCTCGATCTCCCGGGCGTGTGACGATGCGGAGCCTGCGGATCGCCACGTCGTTCCTGACGAGGATCCCGATGGGGGTGGCAGACCTCGACGAGACCTCCCTGGGTGCGGCCATCGCCTGGTTCCCGCCGGTAGGTGCCCTCATCGGGTTCACCATCGGGACCGTCGCCGTCGCCGCGGCGACGCTGGCCCCGCCGTTCGTGGCCGGACTGGCGGCGGTCGCCGCGGGGCTGCTCCTCACGGGCGCATTCCACGAGGATGGACTCGCCGACACCTTCGACGGGCTGGCGGGTGGCGTCACCGTCGAGGGTCGGCTGGAGATCATGCGGGACTCCCGCATCGGCACCTATGGCGCGGCGGCCTTGTTCGTCGCCTTGGGGGCGAAGGCCGGGTGGCTGGGCGCCATCGTCGCCGAGGCGCCGTGGAGGGTGGTCGCTGCTGCTGCCGCCGCCGGAGCCGTGAGTCGAGCGGTGGCCGTCGCCCAGATGCGTCTCGTGCCGACGGCAGTAGCCGGTCTGGGCGCCACGTACGCCACCGAAGCCCGATGGCCGACGGTGGCGACGGCCCTCGCTGCCGGGACGGCCGCGGCCCTGCTGCCCGGTCCGGGCGGTCTCGGAGGGGCGCTGGCCGCTTTCGGCGTCGGCACGCTGGTCGGCGCCTGGGCTCGACGGTCGATCGGTGGGATCACCGGCGACGTCCTCGGTGCCGTCCAGGTCCTCGCCGAACTCGCCTTCTACGCTGCGGTGTTCGGGATCGACCGATGGTGGTGAGGATGTGGCTCGTTCGCCACGGCGAGACGACGTGGAACGCGCAGGGTCGCTTCCTCGGGTGGCACGACCCTCCGCTGACGGCGCGAGGACGCCGGCAGGCCGAACGGCTCCGTGCGGAGCTCGCGGGCCACGACTTCGCTGGCGTGTGGAGTTCCGATCTCTCGAGAGCCGTGGAGACGGCCCGTCTGGCGTGGGGCGAACCACGGGAGGATCGACGTCTCCGCGAGATGGATCTCGGCGCCCTCGAAGGGCTCACATGGGCGGAGCTGAGCCGCGAACTGCGTTCCCGTCTCGTCGCCTTCGAGGGCTTCGACGCTCCCGGAGGTGAGACCTTCGCCGACTTCGCCAGCCGGGTCGGTGCGTTCGTCGACGACCTCATCGACGGCGACCACGTGGTGTTCACCCACGGCGGGGTCATCCGTCTCCTCCTGCGCACCTGGGGAACGGACCAGCCAATACCGCCCGCCTCGGTCGTCGTTCTCGAGGTCCCCGGCTGACGCGCCACCCTGGCGATCGTCGACGTCACCGCGGCCGGCCTCCAGCTCGTTCGGTCGGCGTCGACCGACGACCCCGTCGTCGATCGTCTCGCCGAGGTCTACACTCGACGCCATGAACGGACCGTCTACCCACGTGACCTGTTGTCGGTGTTGCCGACCTGCGGCGTCGCGCCCGGTGGACCCCCTGTAGATCCCCGACAACCAACCCCCATCCAGCGACCCGCACCGGTTCCCCGATGCGGGTCCTTCTCGTTCCTGGAGGACACGATGACCACACAGATCGACCGCTCGACC
>JALVQZ010000177.1 GCA_027036355.1 Acidimicrobiia bacterium
GCCCCCGACAGGGCCTGTTCGATGCCCGAGATGGCGTTGAGGGAGTGTCCGCCGCTGTAGCCCTGGGCGCCGTACCAGTAGATCGAGCTCTGCTGCTCCAGCTCGGGCGGTGCGGCGAACCGGGCTGCCTCGAGGACCGCCTCGGCCACGCCGAGGACGATGGCGTACACCAGGTAGCGCTCCCACAGGTCGATCGCCAACGGTGGCGCCTCGTGGAGTCGGGAGAAGTCCTCCAGGTAGCGACCGAACGCCCTCCACCGAGCGTCGAGGAGGGCACCTTCGGGGGTTCGCCGCACCCAGGCCGTGCGGAGCAACATCGAGCCCATCGCCATCGCGGATCCGGCGACGCCGAACATGACGAGGACCGCGCGGAAGGTGGAGCGGGCGATCTCCGACGGGAACAGGATCGGAGCGAGGAGGAACCCGACGACGACCACGACCACGACCCCGGCGAGGACCTTGGCCGGATACGTGTAGCGGGCCGAGGTGAGCAGGCCGCGCCGTTCCAAGGTGGCTTCGACGTCACGCTGGAACCGGACGAAGTCGTCGTGGTTCGCCTGCGCGTCGGCTCGCAGCGCCGTGCGGAACTCCCCGAGGGGACGAGGCCCGTCGGCGAGGATCCGTCGCAGGATCGACCACGCATCCCGCTCCGCCTCGTCGAAGCCGGCGGGGTCGCCGAGGGAGATCTCCAGGTCGTTGATCGTCTCCTCCTTGAGCCCCATCCAGGTGCTCTTGGTGACGGTGGTGGGGCGGGCGCGCAGCACGCCGCGGCGGATGAAGTCGAAGATGACGCCGGTGAAGGCCGCCTCGTCGGGCTTGCCCTGGCGAAGGAGCCCGCCGACGATCGCGGGGCCGTCGTCCGAGGGTGGTTCCTGCTCGTACTCCCGGTCGTAGACGGGACGGAGCTCCTTGCCGTGGCGGACGTACCCGACGAACAGGGCGACCGGTACGGCGGTCAGGGCGACGACGAAGAACGCGAACACGGTGAGGAGCTGGGAGCGTTGCCGTCGGGCCCGTTCGACCTCGGCGGCCTCCTGGGCCAGGATGGAGGCGAGGCCGTCTCCTGCGACCTCTCGCGCGCCGGTGGTCGAGGTCAGCACGTCCCGTGGCAGCACGGTCCGGAACTCGACGAACTGATGGGGCGGGACGTCGCGGGCTTCCAGGGAGGGGCTGACGCCGTCGGCACCCAGCGAGGTGGTCCCGTCCACGGTGGCCGGATGGCCGTACACGAGCACGTCGCCGGCGCGCAGCGGCATCGGCGCTTGCAGGGTGGCAGTGACCCTGCCGACCCCGACGTCCCATTCGCTGCCCCAGACCTGCAGGTTCACGTCGACGACGTCGTCGTAGGCGACGGTGAGGCCGCTCATCGTGTACTCGATCGTGAACGTGCGCTGCTCGTCGGTGGCGCGATAGTGCCACACGACCCGGACGACGCTGCCTCGGTCCTCGACGCCATACGTGCCGGGCGTGTCCGTCGAGCCGAGGACCGTCGATGCGCCGGGTCGGTAGACGACGTCACCTTCCAGGACGCGGACCTCGGTGATCGCTTCGCCGCGCCGGAGCGGGATATCCCGGTAGGCGCCCTGGAAGCTGCCGTCGAACGAGAACGTGATGGATTCCCGCACCAGGAGCGAGCCGTCGGGCTGCAGGGTGATGTCGACGGCAGCGGCCGGGATCGTGAAGCTCTTCGCTCGCGCCGGCGCGGCGGGTAAGGCGACGACGATCGTCAGGAGGAGGCCGGCGACCAGCGCCCATCTGGTGAGGGTCGATCGGAGGGTTCGATGCCGGTGACGCGTCGACACGATCAGAAGTCGATCTGCGGCACGCTCCTGGCGTCCTCTTCGACCTCGAAGTACGGGCGCGGCGAGAACCCGGCGAGGCTGGCGACGACGTTCGACGGGACCGTCTGGACGGCGTTGTTGAACGTCAAGGTGATGTCGTTGTAGATCTGGCGGGACACGGCGATCTTGTTCTCGGTCTCGGCGAGCTGTTCCTGCAGGCTGCGGAAGTTCTCGCTGGCTCGGAGCTCCGGGTAGGCCTCGGCGAGGGCGAAGAGGCGGCGGAGGGCT
This sequence comes from Acidimicrobiia bacterium, assembly GCA_027036355.1. Classification (GTDB taxonomy): domain Bacteria; phylum Actinomycetota; class Acidimicrobiia; order Spongiisociales; family UBA5794; genus JALSQW01. Next base: position 2,070 of record JALVQZ010000177.1, read on the forward strand.
CCCGTGAGGAGGTTCTCGGCCTGGGCCTTCTCGGCGATGTCGCCCGCGGCCACGGCGGCGTTGCGAGCCTGGACGACGGCCTCGAGGGTGCCCTGCTCGTGGGAGGCGTAGCCCTTGACGGTCTCGACGAGGTTCGGGATGAGGTCGTGCCGGCGGCGGAGCTGGACGTCGATCTGCGCCCAGGCGTTGTCGGTCCGGTTGCGGAGCCTGACGAGTCGGTTGTAGGCCACGACGCCCCAGATCAGGACCGCCAGGGCGATGATCACGATGACGACGAGACCGGCCATGGCGTCAGTGTACGACACCGGGACCGCGCCTCGGTGGATGTGCGGTTTCCGTGGGCGGTGTGAGGGATCTCAGAACCCGAACGGGTAGGTCTCCGGGGGCTCCCGGTCGACGGGCGGTTCGGCGTGGAGAGGATGCAGCGCGACGGTGCGGTCGAGGTAGATGAACCCGTCGTAGCGGGCGGGCAGGACGCTGGGCACGAAGTTCCCGAGCGCTTCGCGTTCAGGGTGGTAGACGACCCCGATGGCCCGATGGCCGCGGGGGCGCGCCACGTCCGGGTCGTCGATGAACCGGCCGATACGCAGGATGCGGTCCTTGTCGGAGCGCTGGTGGAGCAGCGATTCCCAGCTCCCCTCCTTGGCGTCGGGCACGGCCATGACCTCCATCTGGTCGCCCCAGGCCCGGGCGGCCACGACGGAGCCTCCATGGGAGCCGAAACCGACGATGTACACGCCCTGGCGGCCGTGGCGTTCCCGGACGAGCTGGCCGACGTTGAACATGCCCTGGCCGGCCATGTCGGTGGCCCGGGCGTCGCCGACGTGGGTGTTGTGCGCCCAGACGATGGCCTTCGATCGGGGTCCGTGGTACTGCAAGAGCCGTTCGAGGGTCTGCACCATGTGGAGGTCGCGGATGTTCCAGCTGGCGGCGCCTCCGCGCACCATCGTGCGGTAGTAGCGCTCGGCGCCGACGATGACCCAGGCGTTCTGTTCGGCGTTGAGCTTCGCCTCCCAGTCCTCGGCATAGGCCGGGAGGCGATGCCGGATGCTGGACAGCAGTTCGACGGCTTCCTCCTCGCAGCCCTCGGGAACCAGCGACAGGGTCGCCCACGCGTAGTCCTGGGCTTCCTCGCCGTACGGTTCGAAGCAGTGCCATGCCCGGAGCGCCATCTGGTAGGCCTGCGGGTCCCGGTCGTGGAGGAAGTCGAGGATGGTCCGCATCGAGTCCCACAGGGAGTAGACGTCGAACCCGTAGAAGCCGACCTTGCGCCCGATCGGAAGCGTGTCGTTGTGGCCGCGCAGCCACTCGATGAAGGCCACCACCTCCCAGTTGGCCCACATCCAGGTGGGCCAGCGGGAGAACCGGTCGAGCACCGTCTCGGCGTCGGGGCCCGAGCCTTCGTAGCCCTTGGCGTAGCGGTTGACCTCGTAGACGTCGGGCCAGTCCCCTTCCACGGCGATGAACGAGAACCCCTTCTCCTCGATGAGTCGCCGACTCAGCCTGGCCCGCCACGAGTAGAACTCGGACGTGCCGTGGGACGCCTCGCCGAGGAGGACGATCCGGTTGTCGCCGATCTCTTCGATGAGGACGTCGAGGTCCTCGTCGGTGACCAGCGGGGAGCCATCGAGCGCGTCTTCGGGCAGAGCCATGGTCCCAACCTCCGCGTGTCCGTGCTTCGGTGCCTACCTTGAGGATACGGCGGAACGCTTGGCGTTTCCCGGGCCTTGTGTCACGTTGGGTGGTCACGATCGCGCCGCGCCCACGTCGCCATGACCCCGGCGGCGGCTCCGCCTGCGACGGCGGCTCCGCCGCGCACCAGCGGTGCGGGCCAGAGGTTCGGAAGGACCGGCATGTGGAAGACCGAGCGGGACCACACCGCCCAGATGACGAGCACCGCGGCGGCGATGGCGACGTACCCGTCGGCCCATCCGCCGTTCCCTCGTCGGCTGCGAACCGTCGCGTACGCGGAGATGGCGACGGCGACGAGCGGGGCGATGAGCTCCAGGCCCACGGCGCGGGCGTCCGGAGGCTGGATCAGGTAGGCGCCGGCGGCCACGGTCGCCGCCACGACGCTCGCGGCCATCACCACCGCGGCCCGCCGGCGATGCAGGGTCGCGGCGATGGCGGCGACGCCCACGGCGAGCGCGATCCACGGGTACGGTGCCACGGGAGGCACCCAGCGGAGGACCCCGCGGACCTGTCCGGCTTGGCCGTCGACGACGAGCGGGACCTCCCAGGTGAAGACGTCGATGGTCGCGTCCCGGCCGGATTCGGCGACGATCGACGGGACGGTACGGGCCATCCAGTGGGTTCGGTGGTCGTGCCACGACCAGGTGCCGCCGGTCGCGACGGTCTCCCAGTCGGGCGGTCGGGCGGGGTCGGCGATGTCGGGGATCTGAACCTGCCCGTAGCGGTCGTCGTTGAGATAGGTGGCCGGGGACCGCCGGTTGCGCAGCACGGTGCCGTCGGGCGTGAACCGGAGGTACGGCTCGCCCTCGTAACCGGCGACGACGATGTCCCGGCCGGGGGCCGCGACGAGCCGGACGAAGGCGTCACCGCCGACGATCTCGACGTCGGCGGCGCCGGCGGGTTGGACGTCGAGGACCTCGGACCGGTAGCTGGTGGGTCCGGCGGCGTCCGCAAACGCGGGAACCGGCGCCAGGACGAGGATCCAGATGATGACGACGGCAGCGACGCGGGTCATGTCATCGCACCACGATGGAGACCTCGCCGCTGGGATGCAGCGTGCAGATGCCGTCGATACGGCCCGGGACGGTGAACCGCTGCTCGAGCCGTTGGTGCGGCCCGACGATGTAGGGGCCCACCTGGTGGGTCGCGTCGTCTTGGTTGATGATCACGATGGAGTCGCCGACGTGGACCTCGAGGACCCGCGGGAGGAGCTCGACGGGGTCTCCCTCGGCGATCCGGGCCTGGGTTCCTTCGGGCACGACGACGACCAGTTCGGCGGAGGCCTTCGTTCCGGGCCATGCCAGCAGGACGGCGGCCGCGACCATCAGGACCGTGGCGAGGATGGCTCCGAGCGTCTTGCGGGCGCCCATCATCGGGCCTCGAAGCGGAGTTCGACGGTCATCTCGTCGCCGTCGGGACCGACGGTGGTCATGACGATGCGCCAGGTGCCCTCGAGGGGCAGGTCGGCGCGGTAGGTGAGGAAATGGTGGGGACCGGCGCGCAGGAGCGGGATGTCGAGGGGTCCGACGTTCTCGTCGAGGTTCCACGCTCGTGCCACGGTGTCGCCGATACGGGCGATGCCCCGCCCCGGCTCGTACGCGTACAGGTGCAGCTCGTTGGGGCCGCGCCTGGCGGGTTCGACCGACGCCTCGAGACGGATGTTCCCGACCGTGCGGTCGACGGACGCCCCGCCGGGGGCTGCGGTGAAGACGATCGCGGCTCCGATGGCGGCGACGCCGACGGCCGCGGCGCCCAGGGCCACTCGGGTGGCCTCGCGGCCTGCGGCGACGGCCGCCACGACCGCGGCGCCCAGCACCGCCACGACCGTCGCCGGGGGCAGGTGGAACGCTTCGATGGACCCGCGGGCGACGCCGGCGAGGACGACGATCCCGGCGGCTCCGGCGGCGATCCGTGCGGTGGGAGGCGACGACCGATGTGGGAAGGAGCCGGCCAGCGCCGCGATGGCTGCGGCCACGCCACCGAGGGCGACGACGGCCCATGGTCGCCCGGTGGCAGCTCGGAGCGCGTCGACCACGTTGCCGGACCCGGCAGGGTCGACGGCGAGGGCGGTGCCGAGGGCCGCGGCGGTCGTGACCGCGGCGATGGCGGCCGAGCGTCGAGGTCTGGGCGACCCGTCGACGGCGGCTGCGGCGAGCAGGACGCTGCCGAGGGCGGCGATGGCGGCGAGGGCGGCGGCGACGGGTCCCCCGGCGGCGTCGATGGCACGGTCGACGATGGCGGTCCCGCGTCCCGCCGCCGCGACGGTGAAGGTCCAGGCCCCCGATCGCCCGTCGGGCTCCGCGTTCCATGCCGCGAGGTAGAAGCCGTCGGGCAGCTCCGGCACGACGACGGAGAGGGTGCTCGACGTGGCGGTCGCCGGCGGGAGAGCGATCTGCGTGCCGTCGCCGTCGAACAGTCGGATGCTGCCCGCAGCGACCGGAGCGCCGACGTCGACGCTGAGCACCGACGGTGGCTGCTCGACGATGGCGCCATCGGTCGGGGTGGTGCCTGCGGCGGTCGCGGCCGACATGGCCGCGACCGCCGCCAGGGCGAGCCCGACCGTCCGCAGTCGCCGAGCGGCGTCTCGGGCGGTCATCCGTACCGTTCCTCGAGGAGCCCTCGCAGGGTGCGGGCGATGTCGGGCGCCTCGAGACCGAAGTTGAACTCCCAGATGACCTGCCCGGTGTCGTCGACCACGAAGACGGTGGCGGTGTGCCCGACCCCGTAGTCCGTCGCTCCGGGCTCGTGCTCCTCGATCTCCCACCGGGCTCCGAACCGTTCTCCGGCGAGGTTCAACGCAGCGGCGTCGGGGGCGACCAGTCCATGGGGTCGGTCGACGAACACCGAGACGTACGTGGCGACCTGCGGGCCTTCGTCACGTTCGGGGTCGACGGTGATCATCGCCACCGACACGCGTGCGGCTTCCTCGGGCGGCATCGCCTCGAGGGCGCCACCGAGATCCGACAGCGTGGTGGGGCATACGTCGGGACACGACAGGTAGCCGAAGTAGACGAGGAGGAGCTCGCCAGGATCGGCCACCATCTCGAAGGGTGCGCCGTCGCTGCTGTCGGCGAAGTCGAGCAGCTCGACGTCGGCGACGTCGGGGGCGGGGGTACGCCGGTAGCCGACCCAGCCGTCGACGACCCCGTATCCGGCGGTGCCGTCGATCGCTTCGGGTTCGGAGGCCGCCGCGCAGGCGGCCGTCGCGAGCGCCAGGCCCACGACGACCGCCACGAACGTGCGCGGTCTCATCATCCGCCGATCGCCTTCACGGGCGCTTCGACGACCTTCTCGCATCCTCCGGAGAACCGCAGCGTCATGGTTACGGTGTCACCTTCGGCGAGGTCCTTGGAGACGCCCATGGCCATGACGTGCATGCCGCCGGGCGCCAGGGCGACCTCCCCTCCGGCCGGCACGACGATCCGCTGGCCTTCGATGGGACGCATGGTCATCTGGTCGTCCTTCATGACGACCTCGTGCAGCTCGTAGGTTCCGGCGAAGTCCGAGGTCGCCCCTTCGAGGGCGACGTCGGTGTCGCTGCCGTTGACGATGGTGGCGTAGAACGCCGTGTTGGCACCGGGTGGGACGCGAACGAACGCATCTTCGACGGTGATCTGGTCGCAGGGGTCTGCCGTCGGTGACGTGCCGCCGCAGGCGGCGGCGACGAGGGCGACGACGAGCAGCAGGCCCAAGGACCTGCCCGATCTGGTGAGCATGGAACTACCTCCGATTCGCCGGGTCGTGTGCCCGGCCTCGTGTACTCGGCCTTACACGAGTGAGGTGGGAGGTCCTCGGCGCCGTCGGTGGGATGCTGCCGGGTCGGGGCGGTGGACGTTGCGGGCGACGGGAGCGGCGGTGACGACACCGACGGCGGCAGCGGCGGGGGTGTCGCCTCCGCCGATGGTGCGTACCGCCTCGACGCCGCGTCGGGAGATGGCGACGAGCAGCCACGCGACGAGCGGTTGGAGCAGGATGCCGACCCAGAACACGGGTTGGCTGACGACGCTGCCTGCGCCGTGGCCCGAGCCGGCTGCTTCGAGCGTTTCCTGGAGGACGAAGACGGCGATCTGGGTCGAGGCGACCGTCGCCAACCAGGGACCGATCCGTTCGACCCCGGCGCCCGAGAGACGGAGTCCGACCACGCCCATGGCGAGGAACCCGAGGGGAACGACGAGGGCGGCGACGGCTCCGAGGTACCCGTGGCCGATGGCGGCGTGGGAGGCGACGAGACCGTAGGCGAGCTGGTGACCGACGAGCGTCCCGAGGGCGACGAGCGCCAGGAACGTGAACGGCCGCGGTCTCATGGCCGGCAAGCGTACCGACCGCTGCTCGTTGTGGCCAGCTCGTCGCGGCCGACCCGGAGCGCCGTGGCGGGTCAGTCCTCGACGGTGGTCAGGAGGATGCCGCCGCAGGTCCGGCACGACACGGTGGCCGCTTCACCGGCCTTCCATTGCTCGTGCCTGGCCTGTTCGGCGCACGGCGCGCAGTACACGATGCCGCAGGTGGGACAGTGAAGCCACTCGACCTTCGTGTCCGGGCCCTTGACGGTGCCGCAGATCGCGCAGCGGACATCGGTGGCGAGGTCCATGGGGTCCTTTCGTCGTCGGATCCATCGTCGAAGGTCGCCGGGGCGGCGGACAGGGCCGAAGGTCCCTTCGGGTAGGGTCGCGGTGGACCGACACGAAGGAGGGATGGTGCTCACGACCGAACGGGACTCCGCCGTCGGCGCGGCGCTCAGGGGCGTGCGTGGTCTGATCGCCGAGGTGGAGTCGGCGGCCACCAAGCATCGGGAGGCGACCGAGCCGACGCGCCGCGTGACGGAGGTGGCCGTGATCCTGGTCACCGTCGCGGTGTCGTTGACGGCGATCAACTTCCTCCGTGACGGCTCGACGCCGGTGGCGGTCTCCGGTGCGCTGGGAGCGCCGAACGCGGCCTTCGACGGTCTCGCTCGCTGGGCGCTGGTGTCGATCGTGGGGTACGTCGTCCCGGCGTTGGTGGCGTCCCGCCTGTTGGGGATCCGCTGGCGCGACCTCGGATTGGTGTCGCGCCGGGCGGGGGTGGGGCCCTACGTGGCGTTGTTCGTGGCTTCGGTCCCGTTCATCGCGGTGGCGGCGTCGAACCCGGAGTTCCTGGCTCGCTATCCCTTCTACCGCCTCGCCGAGGGCGAGAGCTGGGTTCCGTATCTCGCCGCCTGGTGGGTGCTGTACGCCGTCCAGTTCGTGGCGTTGGAGTTCTTCTTCCGTGGGTTCATGGTCCACGCGCTGAAGGACCATCTGGGGGTGGCGGCCGTGTTCGTGATGGTGGTCCCCTACGCGATGATCCACTTCAACAAGCCCATGGTCGAGGCCTTGGCCGCCATCGTCGGTGGAACGGTGCTCGGGTTCTTCTCGCTGCAGGGGCGGAGCATCTGGCCCGCGGCCGCGTTGCACATCGCGATCGCGGCGTCGATGGACCTGTTCGCGCTGTTCCGGCTCGGCGCATGAGGCTGGGACGCCGCGGCGAAGCGGTGGCCGTCGCGGTGGGGGCTGCGGTGCTGGCCGGTGTCGTGTTCCGGCGGACGCCGGTGCGGTTGGTGGCGCCGGTGGTCGCTGCCGCAGGCGGTGCCGCCGCGGGGTATCGCCGGATCTACCGGTGGTCGTCTCCCTCGGGATGGGTGGCGATGGCCCTCGATGCCACGTGGGGTCTGCCCGGGACCCTCGCCGGTCTGGGGATGCAGGCGCTGCAGGCGGCGACCGGCGGCACGTACCGGGCGGATCTGTCGGAGCGGCGGAACCTCCACGTCTTCGAGGATGGGCCGTCGCTGGCTCCGGATTTCGCGTTGACATGGGGCAACGCGGTCTCCAATGCGGCAGGGAGGACCGGGTTGGATGCCGGGACCGAGAGGGGACGGCGCCGGCGGCGGTTCGTTCGCGCCCATGAGGGGCTCCATGTGTGGCAGCAGCGGTGGTTCGGGCCCCTGTATCCGATCCTGTACGGGATGTGGACGGTGGCGGCGGTCCCGGTGGCGACGGTCCTGTGGCTGCAACGCGGTGGATCGTGGCGCCGGATCGTGACCACGGTCGCCTACTACGACAACCCGTTCGAGTACTGGGCGTACCGCAACGACGGCTACTGGCCTCCGTCCGGTGTGGATCTTCGGGTCGCGTGGGCTCCGCGGGATCGCGGGGTCATCGTGGTGTGACCCGGGTCCGGGTCAATCCGGCTCGGGAGCGAGCACCGACACCGCTCCCCCGGCGACGGCGAGGACGGGCCCCAGCACGAGGAGAACGAATCCCGTCCCCGGAGCGGCGTCGTAGAGGGTGGGGATGGCGCCGGCGTCGGCGAACCGCGCGAACGCGTCGGCCAGGGCGGCCGCGTCCTGGCGGGCTTGGGTGAGGGCGAGGACAGCGATGATGAAGACGACGCCGCCGGTGACGGCGACGATGGCGCCGTCGACCTTGGCCATGTGGACGGTGAGCGGGGGACGGAGTGCCATCACGACCGCCACGACGACGAAGACGACCACGGCGATGCGCATCCACGGGTCGAGGGCGCCCCACAGGGTGGGGATCCCGGCGGGTACGTCGGGAGATGCCTCGTGCATGGAGGCCAGGGCGGAGCTGCCGTTGGTGCGCAGGGCCGGTGTGATCGATGCGCCTGCCACCATGCCCCCTCCGAGCAACGCGAGGAGGCGGCTCATCGTCACCCGTCGTCCGATCGGTAGATGACGGTCGGGACGTACTCGACCTCGACGGTGACGGGACGTCCGATGCGTTCCTCCAGTTGGCGGTCCAGGTCGTCGACGGGGGGGACGGCCCCTTCTCCGCTCAGCACGACCGACACGGAGTCCGCCGAGCTGGTGACGTTGACGACGCGCAGGGTCGTGTCCTCACCGAGCCATTCGTCGACGGTCCGATTGGCGGTCGACTGGGTTGATGCCGACGCCAGGATCCCCTTGGCGGTCAACGTGAGGGGGATCAGGATCACCAACGCCGCGGTGAGCACCGTGCCGAGGGTGCCGATGATCTGGTCGCGGTGCGCTCGCCATCGATCGAACGGAGCGAAGCCGGTCAGGAAGAACACGAGGGTCGCGGCCAGGATGATCGACACGAGGTTGGTCAGGAACAAGAGGAACGCGCCGAGGGCGTCGGCGCCCATGCCCTCTTGCAGCAGGAGGCCGACGACGCCGAGGGGTGGGACGAGGGCCACGGCGATGGCGACGCCGGCGATCGAGTCGGACACCCGCTTGTCGACGATGGCGAAGGCGCCGGCTGCGCCGGCGGCGATGGCGATGGCCATGTCGATGACGTTGGGGCTGATCCGTGACGTGACCTGGCTGTTGGAGGTGAGCGGCACGAGGGGCGGTGCCCACACGCCGATGATGAACGCCAGGCCGATGGCGCCGGCGACGCCGGCGACGATCAGGGCGAAGGAGGCGATCATCCGTTTGCTCCATCCGTTCACGATGGCCGCCGCGGCGCCGACGATGGGGGTCATGAGCGGCGCGATCAACATGGCGCCGATGACCACCGCGGTGGAGTCCTGGAGGATGGCGAAGGTGGCGATCGAAACCGACAGGAGGAGCATCACCCACCATGCGACGAGCTTGCCGGTGCGGTCGGGAGGCTCGAAGTAGAGGCCTTCGGCGATCTCCTCCCGCCGGAGGTCGCCGAGGTCCTGGCCGGCCGCCCAGCTCTTGATGATCCCGATGATCGAGGCCGTGTCGAGCTCCATGAGGTCGGCGTCGCCGGCGTGGTTGAAGCCGTAGCCGATCATGATCCCGCCGACGATCACGGCGAGGCCGGCGCCGACGATCAGGAGGCTGGAGACGATGGCCGCCGGGATGAAGAACATGACGCCGGCGAACACCACCATCAGCGCGGCCCGGACGACGTCGAGCCGGCGTCGACCGGCCGGGAGGACGCGGTAGCCCTGCCAGAGGGTCGCGATGCCTCGTACGGCCAGGTAGACGGCCGCCAGCCTGACGATGATCGACAGGGTTCGCGCCGGGTAGATCACGAGGGCAAGGCCGGCGACGACGCTCACGATGCCTTGCAGGACCGCCGAGCGGCGTTGCCGGTCATGGAGGGTGACGACCGCGAACCAGACGGCCGACGCGCCCGAGATGGCGAGACCTCCTCCGATGAGGATCCGCAGGACGAACCCGGACAGATCCGGTGTGGAGAGCACGAACAGGCCGATGGCGGCCGCCAGCGTGCCCTTGATGGTCGTCGGGTTCAGCCAGAACGGGTACCCGTACGCGGACAGTGGGCCGTGGTCGACGTCTTGGTGCTGCGAGCCTTCGGTGCCCATCGCCCTCCCCGGTGCGGGGGCCATCCTATCGGGTCGGCCGGCGGTCCTCGATGGGTGCGAACAGCCCCGCGGCGAGCGTTCCGAAGGCGACGGCACTGAGGATGTGCCAGAGGGCGTGGGGCTGGAGCCACGCGTCGGGCCGGCACCACGGGCCTCCGGTCCTGCCGAGGGCGTTGACGACGGCGGCGACGGTGAGGACGGCTGCTGCGCCGATGTACCGTCGCACGACGTCGCGGCGGTGCCAGAGGCGTTCGCGTCGCCACCGCAGCGCCTCGGCGGCGACGGCGGCGACGGCGATCGCACCGGTCGTGGTGAGACCGGCGCCGGGAACGACGGCGAACAGGATCCCGACGCCGACGACGGCGATCGCCACCGCGACGATGAAGGCGACCCGGTGGTCGGGGTCGGTGCGGACG
>JALVQZ010000178.1:0-5575 GCA_027036355.1 Acidimicrobiia bacterium
GCGGCAACGTCTCGGCGGCAGGCGCGATCAGCGGCGACACCGTCGCCCTCACCTCCCCGGCCTCGGGAGAGACGATCGTCACCGGCACCATCACCGCACCAGGCGGACGCATCGTCATCGACGGCGGCGCCGTCGGCCTCCTCGGACCCGACGCCCGCATCGGCGCCGGTGCGGTCGTCGACGCCGGAGGGGAGTTCGGCGGCGGGCGCATCACGATCGGCGACTCGGCGGCGTCCACGTACGTCGGCGCCGATACTCTCATCACCGCAGACGCCGGCTTCGTCGGCGACGGCGGCGCCATCCGGGTCTGGTCGAACGACACGACCACGTCCTTCGGCACGATCACCGCCCGCGGGGGACGGCGAGGAGGCAGCGGCGGGCACGTCGAGGTGTCCGGACGGCGCACCTCGAACGCCTACGGCGACATCGACGTGACCGGCGCCGACGGCGCCGACGGCGAGGTGCTCCTCGACCCCCTCACCTTCGTGCTCCTCCCCCAAGGGGTGCTCCTCCAGGTCACCGCCATCGACGACCTCGACGCCGTGTCCTTCAAGGCGTCGCCGTCGCCGATCCTCGACTCGGGCGCCTTCGTCGGCCAGTACTTCTGCGACCTCGTCGGCATCGCGTCCTGCGGAACCCCCACGTCGCCGAACCTCACCGACTACCGGCTCCGCTACTGGTCGACGAACACGATCATCGGGCTCCTCACCGGACCGCTGAACCCGTCCAAGAAGCTCCGCGACTACTTCAAGCCCCTCAAGGTCCGCGGCCCGGTCACCTTCCTGCAGCCGTCCACCCTCGAGACCTTCGAAGGCGACATCCAGCTCGAAGCCGTCTTCGGGATCACGCTCCTGCATGGTCTCATCGACGGAGAAGAACTGTACGACGCCGTCGGGATCCCCCTCGACTGGATCCCGTCGCCGTTCAACCCCGACGGTGAGCTGCAACTCGACAACCAAGGCCCCGGCGACACGTTCTCGGCCGCGACGCCGTTCACGATCGTCAGCATCGGCGACATCACGACCTCCGGCGGCGACATCGTCTTCGAAGCCGGCGTCAACGTCCCCGCCGACGAGATCCAAGCCTGGGTCGAGCAGATGGTCGACGAGAACTTCAGCCTCGAGGACCTCGCCGCGATGCGGGTGGAGGACATGATCGCGGGCGCCGTCGCCGAGGCTGCGACCAACGACGACATCCGCGTCATGGTCGAAGACCTCAGCGAGATCACGAACCTCCTCTGCGGCGACTGCGTGCCGGACCTCACCGTACCGCTCAGCAACGTCATCGTCCCGGCGAACGGCACCAAGTACTCGCTGGCGAACGTCACCGCCATCCCGACGCTGCTCGAGGCCCTCGGCGTCGAGGTCCCCGCCTGGATCGACGACCTGACCGACACCCTCGACGAGATCGACACCTACGCCTCGTGGATCCCGAGCGGCACCGACCTCGTCGACGCCGCCCTGGGCGGGATCACGATCGACGTGCTGGGCGTCCCCGGCGAGGTCACGTCGGTCTGCTGGGGGATCGAGAGCGGGGGCAAGTGCTACGACCTCTTCGACCCGCCCACCGACGGATGGCGCGGCTATTGGGGCCTGCTCGGAGAGTGCGGTCTCATCGATACGGGCAACGGAACGTGCTGGATCGTCGAACCCGACCCCGGCACCGAGATCGGCTACGACGAGGAGTGCAACCTCGGCCTCGGGATCTGGCAGGACGACGAGTGCTGGACCATCCCGCCCGCCACGGTGACGATCCCCGGCCTCCACGACGCCGATCCGTCGATCCCGCCGACGTTCGCCGCGCTCATCTCCGACACCCTCGCCCCGCTCGTCGCCGACGGCATCGCCGACCTCATCGACGAAGCCGCCATCGCGGCGGGTCTGGGGCCCGTCCCCGACACGTTGCAGCTCCCGCCGCTGTCGCTCGCCGAGCGCACCGGCGGCGCCCTCCTGTACGTCGCCGGGGACGTCGACGCGCGCGGTGGGGCCGTCACCCTCGACAACGCGTCACCCGGGCTGATCGCCGTCGCCGACACGATCTCGGGGAGCCGGATCGTCGTCGACGGTTCCGACGCGGCGTTGCGGAACGCGCGGTACGACCTCGGAACGGTCCTCGCCCTGGCCGGAGTCGACCAGGACCTCGTGGGTGACGCAGCGACGGCGACCCTGCGCGCGGACGAGATCGACATCCTGACCGGGGACGGGATCGGCAGCGATACGGCACCGATCACCCTGCGACCCGAGGCGGACGACCTCGACCTGACCATCGAGGACGGCGGCAACGGGATCTGGCTCCGGATCGACCGAGACGCGGACGTCACCGGGTCCGTCGACGGCGCGGGGAACGCCCGTTTCCTCATCGACGGCGACGTCGACCTGTCGGCGGTGACGGTCGACCTGCCGGAGGCCGGGACCCTCGCCGTCGGGCTCGACGGTTCGGTGGCATTGCCCACGACCGTCGACGCGGCCGCCGTCACCGTGGTCGCCGGCAGCGGGGACGACGTCGCTCGGACCCGGCCGCTGGCCGGCGTTCCCGTCGACGTCGACGGAGGCGACGGCACCGACACCCTGGCCCTCGTCCTCGGCGACGTCACCCCCACGCAAGATGCCTACGGCACGCTGACCGTCGACGGAACCGCCGGCGTGACGTACCGCAACGTCGAGCGGATCACCGGCCTCGCACCCACGTTGCTGACGCCCGTCGCTCCGGTGACGATCCCCGAAGGGACCGAATGGCCGGTCCTTGCCCGCTGGATCGACTGGGGTGCCTCGTCGTGGACCGTCTCGGTCGACTGGAACGACGGCACCGACGGCGCCGCCGTGCGGGACCGCTCCGGCGCCGAAACCGACACCCGTATCGTCGAGACCACCGTCACCCGCACCTTCACCGACGACGGCCTCCGCAACGTGGCACTCACCGTGACCGACAACCAGGACGGGATCGGTGCGGCGACGACGGTGAAGGTGGAGGTGACCAACGTCGCGCCAACGGTGAGCGTTCCCGACGTCGCCCAGACCGCCGAAGGCGACGTCGTCGAGGTCGCCGCGACGTTCGCCGACCCCGGCGGCGACGACACTCACACGGCCACCATCGACTGGGGCGACGGGACGTCGACCCCGGCGTCGGTGACCGAGACCGCCGGGGCGACCGAGGGCTCGGCGACGGGCACCCACGTCTACGCCGATGACGGCACCTACACCGTCCAGGTCTGCGTCACCGACGACGACGCCGCCACCGGATGTGACACGACGGCGATCGACATCACGAACCGGGCCCCGAACGTCGACGCCGGCGACGACCGGACCCTCGCCGAAGGCGACCACTGGTCCCTCGATCCGGCCGTGTACCACGACGCCGGCACCGCCGACACGCATGTGGCGTCGGTCGACTGGGGCGACGGGACCATCGAAGCGGCCACCGTCATGGAAGCGCCCTTCGGGCCGCCCGGCGACGAGACCGGCGCCGGCGGAACCGCCGACGCCGCACACGTCTACGACGACGACGGCACCTACACCGTCCAGGTCTGCGTCACCGACGACGACGGCGCCGGAAGCTGCGACACACTCGAGGCCCAGGTCGCCAACGTCCTGCCCGTCGTCGGCGCACCGTCGGGCAGCGGCGAAGAGGGGACGGCCGTCGGGCTCACCGCCGCCATCGGCGACGTCGGCACCGCCGACCTCCTCACCGGCACCATCGACTGGGGTGACGGCACGCCTGCCGTCGACGCCGCGCTCCGCCCGGGGCCCACGCCGGGGAGCTGGGTGGCCACCGCGACCCACGTCTACGCCGACGACGACACGTACACGGCCACGCTGTGCGTCAGCGACGACGACGCTCCCGACGTCCCCGTCTGCGCCGACGGTTCCGTGTCGATCGACAACGTCGCACCCGCCGCCGAACCGATCCCGGCGGTGACCGGGGTCGAAGGGCATCCGGTGACCGCCACCGTGCCGTTCGCCGACCCGGGCACCGCGGATACGTTCACCGCCACCGTCGACTGGGGCGACGGCACCGACCCCGAACCGGCCGGAGCCACCGTCGCCGACGGGACCGGGTCGGTGATCCTTCCCGAGCACGTGTTCGTCCAGAACGGCACCTACGCCGGGACCGTCTGTGTCCGAGACGACGACGGCGCCGAAGCCTGCGTCGAGGTGGCGTTCGAGATCGCCAACGCGGAGCCGATCGTCTCGATCGAGCCGGCAACCGGCGTCGAAGGCGCCCCGACGGTGCTCGCCGGGATCACCTCCGACGACGGGGCCGACGATCACCTCACCGTCACCGTCGACTGGGGTGACGGGTCGACCGACCGCTTCGACGTGCCGGGCCACGGGGGCCGTCGCATCGCACCCGAGCATGCCTACGCCGACGACGGCACGTACATCGTCGAGGTCTGTGTCGTCGACGGGGACGGCGATGGGACCTGCGCGACGAACGACGCCGTCATCGCCAACGCCGAGCCGCAGGTCCAGATCGGACGGCCCGGGGCGGTGGTCGAAGGGGACGAGACGACGATCCGGGTCCTCACCGACGACCAGGGCCCGGTGGACGCGCACACCGTGACCGTCCACTGGGGGGACGGCACCGTCGACGTCCTGACGGGCGACGCCGTGGATGCGGTCCACCGCTACGACGCTCCGGGAACGGCGACCGTCGTGGTCTGTGTCGACGACGGGACCGACACCGTGTGCCGCACCTTCGAGATCGACATCGCCAACGCACCCGTGGTCATCGAAACCGGGGGGTTCGACGCCCGCACCGCCGGTACGGTGTCGACCCTCGATGCCTTCAACGTCCTCGACGGTGGTCTCCCGGTCGACGTCACGGTCGACTGGGGCGACGGGACGCCCACCGAGACGGTCGCCGCCGGCGCCACCCCGGCTCACCGGTTCCTCGAGCCCGGACGGTACGAGATCGAGGTCTGCGCCGCCGACGACGACGGTACCCCCGCATGCGAGACGACCGTGGTGGAGATCGCACCTCAGGTCGTCACGTCGGGTGTCGAGATCCCGGCCGGCGACGACCCCACTCCGGCATGGATGTGGCTCCTCGTCCTCCTCGCGTCGCTGCTCGGTGCCGGCATCGCCGCTCTCCGCCTCCGCAACGACGACTGACCACTCGGCTTGCGCCGACGCCGGTCCGGGCTGCATACTCGACCGCCTGAGCGGACGAGGAAGGGAACGGGTTTGACCGACGCGGCAGCGGCCGATCGACGCGCCGCGCTGCTCGCTGCCACGATCCCGGTCGCCGCCGTCGGGTTCTCGCTCCTCGTCGGAGCGGTGATGTTGCTCGCCCTGGGCGCCGACCCGCTCGAGGCGTACGCGGCCATGGTCAAAGGGGCCTTCGGATCGACCGACGCCCTCGTCTCGACGGTCCTGAAGGCCACGCCGCTCCTCCTGGTCGGGGTCGGCATCACGATCGCCTTCCGCGCGAACGTGATCAACATCGGCGGCGAAGGCCAGATCGTCCTCGGCGCCCTGACGGCCACGGTCGTCTCCATGATCGTGCCTTCGATGCCGCCGGCGATCACGATCCCGCTCGTCCTCGCGGCCGGAGTGCTCGGAGGAGCCGCCTGGGG
>JALVQZ010000178.1:5585-33125 GCA_027036355.1 Acidimicrobiia bacterium
GTCGATGAGGGGTCCCCCAGACGGCTCGCCTCAACCCGAACGCCGATCTCCCATTGCTGTTCGGGAGCGGCCGACTGCACATCGGGCCGGTGATCGCCGTCGTCGCCGCGGTACTCGCCTACCTGTTCCTCTGGCGCACACCGACCGGGTTCCGGTTGCGCGCGGTCGGCCTGAGCAAGGACGCCGCCCGATACGCGGGGATCCCCGTCAAGCGCATGACGACCCTCGCCCTCACCCTCAGCGGCGCCCTCTCCGGCCTCGCCGGAGCGATCCTCGTGTTCGGCTCGGAGAGCCATCGGATGGTGACCGACGGGTCCGCCGCCGGTCTCACCGGCAACGCCGGCTTCAACGGCATCGTCGCCGCCCTGTTCGGAGGCCTCCATCCCCTGTGGACGATCCCGGCGTCGTTCCTGTTCGGCGGCTTGCTCGTCGGCGGCAACGCCCTGCAACGGGCCGTCCAGGTGCCGTCGGCATTGATCCTCGCCCTCAACGGGCTCGTGGTCGTGTTCGTCGTGTCGTCCGATCGGTTCCGGCGACGCGCCCGGATGCGCACCGTCGCCCCCCTCGACGACGAGACACCGGCCCTCGCGGCGGCGGAGGCAGATCCATGAGCCAGTTCTTCAGCCAGGCGATCCTGATCGCCGCCGTCGCCGGAGGTATCCGGCTGGCCGTGCCGCTGCTCCTCGCCGCCCTCGGAGAGACCTACGGCCAGCGAAGCGGGGTCTTGAACCTCGGTGTCGACGGCGTGATGCTGCTGGGTGCGTTCGGCGGCTACTTCACGGTCCTCGAGCTCGGCAACGTCTGGCTCGGGCTGGTGGTGGGGGTGGGTATCGGAGCCATCCTCGGGCTGGCGACGGCGTTCATCTCCGTCACCCTCGGAGCGGAGCAGGGCATCAGCGGGATCGGCGTCTACCTGTTCGGCCTCGGCATGAGCGACCTGCTGTTCCAGAAGCTCGTCGGCACGCCGCTGCCCATCGAGTCGTTCCCGAAGGTCCCCCTCCCGGGTCTGTCGTCCATCCCCGTCGTCGGCGAGATGTTGTTCCAGCACTCGCTCGTCGTCTACGCCGCGTTCCTCCTGGTCCCGATCTCGACGTTCGTGATCAATCGAACCACCTTCGGGATGAACATCCGTGCGGTGGGAGAGAACCCGGAGGCCGCCGACAGCGTGGGGATCTCCGTCGCCCGCGTACGGTACGCCACCGTCCTGATCGGAGGGATCCTGGCCGGTGTCGCCGGGGCGGCGTTGGCGATCGACCTCGGCATCTTCCAACAGAACCTCACCAACGCCCAAGGCTTCATCGCCGTCGCACTCGTCTACTTCGGGGCGTGGCGTCCTCTGGGCGTCATGGGAGGAGCCCTGCTGTACGGCATGGTGAACTCGATCGTCCTCCAGCTCAAGACGCTCGGGATCATCCCCCGAAGCTGGTCCGACATCGCCGCCATGGCGCCCGCAGTGATCACGATCTTGGCTCTGGTGCTCGTCGCTCGCCGGTTCCGGCAGCCCGCGGCACTGGCCAAGCCGTTCGTCAGGGAGACCTGAGGAGCGACTCGACAACGGAAGGGAAGGACAGATGAGGAAGCACACACGGACCATGCGCTGGCTGGTGCTGGGCGCCGTCCTGGCGATCGCGGCGGCCGCGTGCGGCGGCAGCGACGACAGCGGCGGGGGCGACGGCGGCGGGGGCGAGACGTTCCGGATCGCCATCGTGGCCCCCTCGGCCTCGAACGACCTGGCGTTCACCCAATCGATCGTCGACGCCGTCAACCGCGTCAAGGACGAGCGCGGCAACATCGAGGTCGCCGTCACCGACGGTACGTTCGTCGTCGAGGACGCGGCGGCCGCGATCCGGGACTACGCCAGTCAGGGCTACGACCTGGTCATCGCCCACGGTTCGCAGTACGGCGGGTCGCTCCAAGAGATCGCGCCCGAGTTCCCCGACACGACGTTCGCCTGGGGCACCGCCGCCGACACGTTCGGGCTGGACAACGTCTACGCCTACGAGGCGGCTTCGAACGAGGGTGGATACGTCATGGGGGTCATGGGCGCCATGCTGTCGAAGTCAAAGGTGATCGGCATCATCGGACCGATCGAGGTCGGCGATGCCAAGCTCTACGTCGACGGGTACGCCGCAGGCGTCGAGGCGGAGGATCCCGGCGCCACGGTGAACATCAACTACACGGGATCGTTCAGCGACGTCGGACTGGCGTCCGAGGCGGCGCAGGCGCAGATCGCCGCGGGAGCCGACGTCCTCACCGGCACCGCGCAGATGGTCGTGGGTGCCGTCGGGGTGGCCAAGGACAAGGGTGTCCTGTGGTTCGGGACACAGTCGAACCAGACGTCGCTGGCGCCCGAGATCGTCGTGGCGTCCCAGGTCTACCACTGGGAGGTCATCCTCGACCAGATCCTCGACCAGATCGCGGCCGGCAAGAAGGGCGGCGAGACGTTCAAGATCGACCTCGCCAACGACGGGATCGTCATCGAGTACAACGATGGCTTCGATCTCCCCGCCGACGTCAAGCAGAAGGCCGAGGAGACGATCGCCGGGATCGTCGACGGCTCGATCGACGCGGGATGACCCGGACCGTCACTGCGGGCGGATCGACCGGAAGGAGATCGTGACGGACGCGGCAACGACGCCGATGCTGGAACTCCGGGGGATCGTCAAACGGTTCCCCGGAGTGCTGGCGAACGACCGCGTCGATTTCTCGGTCCGGCCCGGCGAGGTCCACACGCTCCTCGGCGAGAACGGGGCCGGGAAGTCGACGCTGATGAAGATCGTGTACGGTCTCTACCGACCCGACGACGGCGACGTTCTCGTCGACGGACGGCCCGTCGAGATCCACCGGCCCACCGACGCGATCGCTCTCGGCATCGGCATGGTGCACCAGCACTTCATGCTCGTCGACACCCTCACCGTCGCCGAGAACGTCGCCATGGGCATGCGTTCGAGCCGGAGGCCGCTCACCGACCTCGACGTCGTTGCCGACCGCATCGAGGAGCTCGGCGAACGGTTCGGCCTCCCCGTCGATCCGCATGCGGTCGTGTGGCAGCTCTCGGTCGGCCAACGTCAGCGGGTCGAGATCCTCAAGGCGCTGTACCGGGAAGCCCGGTTGCTCATCCTCGACGAACCGACGGCGGTCCTCACCCCGCAAGAGGCCGATCAGCTCTTCGACACCCTCAGGGCGATGACCGCCGACGGACGGGGGATCATCTTCATCTCGCACAAGCTGCGAGAGGTGCTCGCGTTGTCCGATCGCATCACGGTGCTTCGCCATGGCCGCGTGGTCGGCGAGGTCGACGACGTGGGCGCAGCCACGCGAGAGAGCCTCGCGGAGATGATGGTGGGGCGCCAGGTCAAGCTGGCGCCGGACAAGGACCAAGCGCGACCCGGCGAGCCGCGACTGCGGATCCGTGGGCTCCGCGTGCAGGGAGACCGCGGCGTGGAAGCCGTCTGTGGCGTGGACCTGGACGTGTGCAGCGGCGAGATCCTCGGGATCGCCGGGGTCTCCGGCAACGGCCAGCGGGAACTCGCCGAAGCCGTCGCCGGGTTACGCCGTCCCAGCGGAGGGACCGTCACCGTCGACGGCGTAGAGCTGTCGACGGCCTCACCGGCCGACACCCACGCTGCGGGCGTGCGCTACATCTCCGAATCGCGGATGCGGGAGGGGGCGATCGGCGCGTTCACCGTCGCCGAGAACCTCCTCCTCGTCGATCACGGGGATCGCCGGTTCCATCGGCGGGGGTTGTTCGACGACCGTGCGATCGAGGAGCACTGCCGCCACCTCGTCGATCAGTACCAGGTGAAGACGCCCGCCCTGGACACCCCGGTCGAGAGCCTCTCGGGCGGCAACATCCAGAAGCTCATCGTCGCCCGCGAGCTGTCCGCCCGACCGAACGTGCTCGTGGCGTCCCAGCCGACCCGAGGCGTCGACATCGGAGCAGCCGAGTACATCCACGCCCAGCTCGTCGCCGAGCGGGACCGTGGAACGGCGGTGGTGGTGATCTCCGAGGATCTCGACGAGGTCCTGGCGTTGGCCGACCGCATCGCGGTCATCTACGAAGGGCGGATCGTCGACATCGTGGAGCGGACCGACGCCAACCGGGAGACCCTCGGCTTGATGATGGCCGGTGGCCATCCCACCTCCCGATGATCTCGCGCCCGGACGCCGGTGTGCATCCCTGGACGCCAGGGGCCGAGCGCGCGAGCATGAGAGGATGACCGCGACGACGCCGGGGCTCGTGTGCTCCCACCATCACCTCTACTCGGCACTCGCCCGAGGCATGCCGGCCCCGCCGAAGACCCCCACCTGTTTCCGGGAGATCCTCGAGCAGGTCTGGTGGCGCCTCGATGCAGCCCTCGACGCGGAGATGATCCGATGGTCGGCGATGCTCGGCGCCCTCGAAGCCCTCGAACACGGCACCACCGCCATCATCGACCACCACGCCTCACCCAACGCCATCGAAGGCTCCCTCGACCTCATCGCCGAAGCCTGCGCCGAGGTCGGGATCCGGGTCGCCTGCGCCTATGAGGTCACGGACCGCAACGGTCCCGACGGCGCCCGGCGCGGACTCGCCGAGAACGAGCGCTTCCTCCGCTCCGGCGGACGCGGATGGGTCGGGGCGCACGCCTGCTTCACGCTGTCGGACGAGACCCTCGACGCGGTAGTGGGACTCGCCGACGACCTCGGCGCCGGGGTCCACATCCACGTCGCCGAAGGACCCGAGGACATCGACTCCGGTCGACGTCTCGACGGCCGAACGCGCGACTCGTGGCTCCTCGCGCACGGCGTCCACCTCGACCGCCATCTCGACGGCACGATCCTCCACAACCCCGAATCGAACATGAACAACGCGGTCGGATACGCCCGGCCGGTTCGCTTCACCAACCCGGTGGCACTCGGGACCGACGGCATCGGTGGCGACATGCTGACCAGCTTCCGCGCCGCTTACCTGCGGATGCGCGAGGACGACGTCACCGCCTCACCCGAAACCGCCTGGGCATGGCTCGAGACCGGATGGGAGCTGTTCCCCGAAGCTCGTGACGATGAGGTCACGTGGTCCTACGACCCGATGGATCCCTGGCATCTCGCCTTCACCCCCGGGGTGCGGCCGCTTCGGGTCGTCGTCGACGGCACGGTCGTCCTCGACGACCGTGGCCCCACGCGGGTCGACGCCGCCGAGATCCGCGCCAAGGCCGCCGAGCAAGCCCGACGTCTCCACGCGAGACTGTGACCATGCCCGACGTCCCGCCCCTCACCCCTTTGCCTCTCGATCTGCTGGCGCGCCGCATCGACGAGGAGTGGCGCACCCGGAAACGGATCTTCGACCTCCCCACCGCACGGATCTGGAAGCCCGACGACGACGTCGACCTCGGCTTCGAGTTCCTCGGCCGCCCCGCGGCCACTCCGCTCGGGCCGGCGGCGGGCCCCCACACCCAGATGGCCCAGAACATCGTCCTCGCATGGCTCGGCGGCGCGCGCCTGTTCGAGCTCAAGACCGTTCAGGTCCTCGACGAGCTGGACATCGCCCGGCCATGCATCGACATGGAGACGATCGGCTACAACATCGAGTGGAGCCAGGAGCTTCGTGTCCCCCAGTCGCTCGAAGAGTACGTCAAGGCATGGATGCTCATCGAGATGCTCCGCCGCTGGGAACCCCTGACCGACCACCTCGGCGACGACCCCGGCCCGCACGTGTTCGACATGTCGGTCGGCTACGACCTCGCAGGGATCTCCGGCGACAAGGTGACCCGATTCATCGAGTCGATGATGGACGCCTCGGCCGAGATCGACCGGCTTCGCCCGCTCATCCCCGAGCCGTTCCGGCAGTTCGCCGACCTCGACTTCCCGGCTCGCATCGCCGACACCGTGACGCTGTCGACCTTCCACGGCTGCCCACCCGACGAGATCGACGCCATCACCCGGCATCTCATGGACCGCCACGGTCTCGACGTGATCGTCAAGCTCAACCCGACCCTGCTGGGCTACGCGCAGGTCGATGCCATCGTCCACGACGTGCTCGGCTACGACGAGGTGCGCCTCGTCGAAGACGCCTTCGACGCCGACCTCCAGATGGACCGTGCCGTCGAGCTCATCGGCGACCTCCGCGAGCACGCCGCCGCGACCGGCCGGCGTTTCGGGATCAAGCTCACCAATACGCTGGTGGTGGCCAACCACAAGGGGTTCCTTCCCGACGACCCGATGTACCTGTCCGGGCCGCCGCTGCATGTCATCTCGTCCACGTTGCTGGGCGAGCTGGCACGACGCCTCCCCGGAACCCTGATGATCCCCGGTCACGACGGTGACGTGCAGGTCAGCTTCTCGGCCGGGGTGACCAAGGACAACGTCGCCGACACCCTGGCGATGGGAGTGGCTCCGGCGACGATGTCGACCGATCTCCTCAAACCGGGCGGATACGGCCGGCTCAAACCCATGCTGGCCGCCCTGGCCAGGGAGATGCGCGACGCCGGCGTCTCAGACCTCTCCGGCTGGCGCGAGCACCGTCGGATGCTGGCCGTCGACGAGGGTCGACGCGATGCGATCGACCGGCACGTCTCCGCGATGCTGCATGGCGACGATCGGGACCGGTACGCGCGAGAAGGCACGTCGAAGGGACCCCGCCGCGTGGACCACGCGCTCGAGATGTGGGGGTGTGTCGCCTGCAACTTCTGCGTCACGGTCTGCCCCAACGACGCCGTCCTCAAGGTCCCGACGCCCGACGGAGCCTCCATCGAGGGACGCTGGCAGTACCTGATCTTCGGAGAGCTGTGCAACGAGTGCGGGAACTGCATGGTGTTCTGTCCCGAGGAGGGCGACCCGGCGATGGTCAAGCCGCGCCTGTTCTTCGACCGCGAGCGGTTCGATGCGACCGACGGTCAGCGGTTCCTGATCGATGTCGACCCGACGGTGCGCGTGACCGCCGCCCCGGGATGGGAGACCGAGCTACCGGCCCTGACCCGAGTGGCGGTCGGCCCCGACGGTCTCCCGTTCTGAGGGATCCTCACCCCGCCGCTCGGCACGAGGCGCACACGCCCCGGAAGATGATCTGCGCCTCGTCGATCGCCGCGCCGGGCACGTCGGTGTCGATGCATGGCTTGGATCCGATCACGCAGGGCACGTCCTCGACGGCGCCGCAGACGCGGCACACGAAATGGTGATGCCACCCGTTGGCGGCCTCGTAGACGGCGGCCCCCGGGCCCCGATCGGCCTGCATGACGAGGCCGACGGTCGACAGATCGTCGAGGACGTTGTACACCGTCGCCCGGGGAAGGGCCGTCCCCGCCGCGTCGAGGGCCGACACGAGCTCGTCGGCGGTGCGGTGACCGCCCAGGGCGGCGAGGGCGTCGTAGACGAGGACGCGCTGGCGGGTCACCCGCAGGCCGGTGTCCCTGATGCGCTCGTCGATCGATGTCATGTCCGGCTCCTCGTCCGTCCGGCGATGCGCTCGACGACCCGACCAGGCCCAGACACCACCGTTCCTTGGACGCAGTCTAAACACAGCCCGGTGCGAGTACGGCCCTGCGCACCGTCGATCCCGGCCCGCTCCCGGGCCGCGCGACGGCGTTGCCCGACCGGACGACCGGCCGCCGGGGGGATCACCCGAGATCGACCCGACCCGCCCCGGTCGAGACCGTGACCGCGGCGATGCCGGGCCGCCCGGGGACGAACGCCACACCGGGAACGTCTCCCACCCAACGGCGGAGGCGTTCGACGTCGCCCGAGATCACCACCTCGACGTCGATGGGGTCGACGTCGTGATCGGCTGCGGCCCGACCTGGATGGCGCGTCGGATCGTCCCACTCGATGAAGAAGGGAAGGTCCTCGGAGAGCGCCTCGGCCATGCCCGCCACACGCCAGGCCAGATCGGTGCCGTCGGGAAGACGGCGGGTCATCGGGACGGAGGCGAGCCCGAGCCGAGCGGTCACCGTGTCCATCGCCTCGGCGATGCACACGCCGGCGGGACGCCCGGCCGAAGCACGGCGAGCGACCCACGTCCCGAAGGGGCTTCCGGCCGCCTCGGTCGGGTCGACGACGGCGACCAGCTCGAGGTAGGCCGCCCCGAGCGGAACGATCCGGTTGGCCGTGCCGTGGCCTCGATGGCGGCCACCGGCCACGGCGGCGAGACCCGCCGTCCTCCGCAGGCCGGCGGTTGCCGCCTCCAGGTCGTCCACGGGGATGAGGACATGGTCGATGCGAGCCATGGATGGACCGTAGCGGCCGAGGAACCCCGCCGCCGCCGGTGAGCGTCGAAGCGGCATCTCGAGCCAGGAGAGACGATGCGTCTGACCGAACCGATGCGATACGCCGCCATGATGGTGACGGTGGCGATCGTCGCCACCGCATGTGCCACCGGCGGCGTCGACCGACCGACCACCGGCACCGTTCCGATCACGCAGGTGGCGACCGACCCGCCGCCGGGGACCTTCAGCACCTCCGGCTTCTACGTCGACGATGGGACCGGACCGCAGCTGTGCGAACTGCTCGCCGAGTCGTATCCGCCCCAGTGTGCCGGCGCCGCCGTGGCCCTCGACGTCGGCAACGTGACCCTCCCGGCGCTGTCGAGCGCCAACGGGGTGACCTGGTCGGATCGGCCGTTGACGATCGTCGGGCACATGGCGGGCCGCCTCCTCGTCGCCGAGACCATCACGCGGTGATCCACCGGTGAACCTTCTGTGAACGATCGTCGCCGACCACCGGCGGGGGCTCGTCGGTCCGGTACGGTCGACGAACCGACCGAGGAGAGACGTGACCAAGCTCGCCCGATGGAAGATCCCGATCGCCCTTGGCGCCCTCGCCGTGTTGATCGCGGCGTTCCTGGCGTTCCGCCCGGACAAGCTGTTCGTCGACGACGCGGTCGACGAGTCCCTCGACGACGCGTTCGCTCCCGCGCAGGAGGCCGCCGAAGACCCGTCGCCGGCCACGGAGGCCCCCTCGACGACGTCCCCGCCCGGGGACACGACGACGCCGCCATCCGCCGAACCGGCCAACGACGCCGGGCCACGGACCGTGTCGGCGGGTTCGTTCTCGGGGATCGACCATCGAGCCTCGGGGAGCGCCACGGTCTACGAACAGGACGGCCGGTACGTGTTGCGCTTCGAGGACGACACCGACATCCAGAACGGACCCGACCTGTACGTGTGGGTCCTCGCCGACGACACCTACGCCGGGGGGATCCCCAGCGGCTACCTCGATCTCGGCAAGATCAAGGGCAACGTCGGAGGACAGAACTACGAACTCCCCGACGGGTTCGACCCCGCCGTGCATCGCACCGTGCTCGTGTGGTGTCTGCGCTTCAACGTGCCGTTCGCCATGGCGTCGCTCGCCTGAGCGAACCGCCTCGACGGATCCCTGGACGGTCGGGGTACCGATCAGCCGGCTGCGCTGAGAGGCAGATCGTCATCGGGCGTCACGACCTGCCGGACGCTCGTCTCCACGATCTTCGGCGTGGGCACCGCCTCGCCCATCGTGCGATCGGTCAACCGCCGGACCTGCGGGGTCAGCCTCGACTCCCATGACCCGACGGCCTGGTTGTAGCCCTTGACGGCCGAATCCAGCTTCCGCCCGACCTCACCGAAGTGCTTCGCGAACCGCGTGAGGCGAGCATGGAGCTCCCGGGCGTCGGCGACGATCTCCTGCGCCTCCCGCAGCGCCCGGTACTCGCCGATGACCTGGGCGGTCACCCCGAGGAGCGCCAGCAAGGTGGCCGGCCCGGCGAGCAGCACCTGCTCTCTACGCAGCTCCTCGAACAACGTCGGACGGGCACGCATCGCCTCGACGTAGAGCCCTTCGTCGGGCACGTACATCACCACGTACCCACCCGCGGCCAGGGTGTGGTATCCCCGGGTGCGGAGGTCCTTGGCCATCGTCACCAGGGCACGACCCTGCTCGGCCATCAGGCGGTCGCGTTCTGCGGCGGTCCCCGCGGCGATCGCCTCCACGAACCGGGTCACCGGGAACTTGGCGTCGACCACGATGCGGCGCCCATCGGGCAGATGGACCACCGCGTCCGGGCGCCGGCCGTCGACCCCGGCCCGGTTCATCTCGTAGTCGCGACCCTCGAGGAGGCCGGCATGCTCGAGCGCCTGCCGGAGGGACAGCTCCCCCCATCCGCCGCGACCCTGCGGGCTCGTGAAGAGCGTCGCGATCCCCTCCACCCGATCGCCGACCGCCCGCATCCGCTCACCGAGCCCGCCTTCGAGGCGTTCGAGGCGTTCGATGACGTCCCGGTTCAGGTCCGACGGGAACTCCACGGGTGCGGGTTCTCGCCGTACCAGCGAGACCACGAGCACCACCACGGCGATCGCCAACGCGACCACCACCACCGATGAACCCACCACGAGCCAGACCATCTCCGCACTCCTCGTCGTCCGATGACACCATCGTGGCATCTCGGTACGACAGATCTTCGGCGATACTCGGTCTGTGGCCCTCACCCGACGCCGATTCCTGACCGTCCTCGCCGCCGGCGTGGGTTCATCCGCGGCACGCCGGATCCTCACCCGGTCGTCACCGGCCCGCCCGATGCTCCACCTCATCCCCCGCGACGCGTGGGGCGCCGCCCCGCCAGGAGCCGGCCTCGTCCCCCACACCATCGAACGCGCCACGGTCCATCACACCGGCCTCGTCCTCACCGACGATCGGAGAGCCCCCGCCCGGCTCCTCCGCTGGGATGCCCTCCACCGGCACGAACGCGGGTGGCCCGACCTGGCCTACCACTTCGTCGTCGACCGCCACGGCCACCTCTACGAGGGCCGGGACCCGGCGTACCGGGGCGACACCGCCACCTCCTACGACCCGACCGGGCGCCTGCTCGTCGCCTGCGAAGGCGACTTCTCACGGCAAGCACCCAGCCCACGCCAGCTCGACGGCCTGGTAGGGATCCTGGCGTGGGCCGCGGGGGCCTACGGGTTCACCCCCGACGCCGTCGACGGGCACCGCGACCTGGCCGCCACGGCATGCCCCGGCGACGCGCTGTACGCCACCATCGCCGACGGCACGCTCCACCGTCGAATCGCCGAAGCCGAGACCCCCGATCTGCTCCGACTCTCCCTCCACGACGGTCACATGCTGGTGGCCGCCATCGCCGACGGCGCCACCTGAGCGCTCCCGCGCACCGCGGTGCGGGGCTGCCGCCCCGTAGACTCGCCCGATGCTCCCGATCGTCCTGCGCTGGATCCACGTCGTCGCCGGCGCCGCATGGCTCGGCGAGGTGGCGGTCATCTCCTTCGTGCTCGTCCCGGCCGTCGCCAAGGCCGACCACGACCGGAGGACCTGGTTCCTGTCGACGGTGTTCCCGCGACTGTTCACCATGGCGTCCGTGTTGGTCGTCGCCACCCTGGGGGCCGGCGCCGCGCTGTCGGTGGCGCTCAACGGCTGGACCCTCGATCTCGTGGCGCTGAGAGGTCCCCGATGGGCGGTGCCGATCTTCTTCGGCGGCGGCCTCGGGCTCGCGCTCGGAGCGTTCCACTTCCTGGCCGAGCCCAGACTCGAAGCCAGGGTCGCCGACGCGGCCGCTTCCCCTGCAGATGTCGAGACGACGATCCGTTATCTCCGGATCATCCCCCGTCTCGGCTTCCTCGTGCTGGTGGCCGTCATCCTGTCGATGATGGTCGCGGTTCGCGGCCTGTGACTCATCGACCCATGGCCCCGGCGACGGGCAGCCAATCCCGGTCGCCCCAAGGGAACTCCACGTCGGCGTTCCCCGCGGCGTTGACGAACCGCAGATAGAACCGGCTCCGCGACGGTCGGAACAACCCGACCGATTCGGTCCCGTCGCCGCTCCAATCGGCCGCGACCATGCGGTCACCCGGATCACCGTAGAAGAAGGATCGCTCGGCGACTCCGGTGGTGTTCGAGTTGCGGTAGTAGACGAACCCGGTGCTCGCCCGATGCAGCCCGACCGTGTCGATCCCGTCGCCGTCGAAGTCGCCGACCACCGGCTGATCGCCGGGATCCCCGAAGACGAACGAATAGTCGGCGGCGCCGAGCCCGGCCGCGCCGTCACCGAGACGATCGATGACGTAGATCCGGGCCTCCGACGGACGGTAGATCGACACGGTGTCGCACCCGTCGCCGTCGAAGTCGCCGGCCAGGGGCACGTCGGCCGGGTCGCCGAAGAAGAACTCGACGTCGGCGGGGCCCGCGGTGTTGGAGTTGCGCAGGTAGACGAACCCGTCGGACCGGCGGTACAGGCCCGGGGTCTCCACCCCGTCGCAGTCCCAATCCCCGACGAACGGGGTGTCCCCCGGGTTGCCGTAGTAGAAGGTCTCGATCGTGCCGTCGGGATGACGGAGCCACCACTTCCCGGTGTCCGGGTCGACCAGACCCATCGTCGCTCCCAACGGCGGGACCGACGATCCCGGGAAGGCGGTACCCACCCAGATGTCGTCGAACCAGATGCGCTGGGTCTGAGGCGTGCCGGGCATGTAGTCCACGATGGCGAACTCGTTCAGACGCAGGTCGTCGGTGTCCCGCCATCGCATGCCGGTGACCTCGATCTTCTTCACCCCGTCGATCCACAGCTCCTGGCTGCCGTCGTAGGCGCCGGGGGTCCCGGCGTCGACGTGGATGATGATCTCGTGCCACCGCCCCGTCTCGAGCGGAAGCGGCGGATCGCTCTGGCGGAAGACGTTCCCCCACGGCGGGACCATGTCGGGGAAGTACGAATAGAACGTGAGCGGCTCGAGGGTCGGATCGTTCCACGAGTGGGCCGGGTCGACGGTCGTGACGAAGAAGTCGGTGCCGTCGGGGGTGATCCCGGCCTGGCCGTGGGAACTCCACTTGTTGTCGATGCGGTTGCCTGCCACCGACACGAAATGCATGCCGTTGCCGTCGCCACGCAGGTTCTGGAACCCCGGTTCGAACATCACCGCGAACCGGACGTAGAGCTCGTCGTAGCCGGGGAGGAACCACTTGTTGAGTTCGCCGCCCCATCCGTCGTCGGCGATCGTGCCTTCGAGCGCGTACGAGCCGGTGCGGACGTGCGCCGGGTCCGACGTCACCGCGTATCGCTTGGTGGCGATGTTGTCCCATCGTGACAGGTCACCCGATTCGAACCCGTCCTCGAAGATGGTGACGCCGACCGTCGACTGGGCGCGAGCAGGGATCGCGGGCAGGATCGACGAGAGCGCCACCGCGATCGCGGCGGCCGTCAACAGGGATCGTCGCATGTCCATCGGCCTCCCGGGGATCGTCCGGCGGAGGCCCTCCTACCTGCCACTCAGTGTAGGCGCGTCGCCGCAGAGGGCACTAGGTCGGGCGATCCATCTCGAAGTAGCCGTCGACGGTGCGGGTATAGCCGGACCCTGCCATGCGACCGACCGCCCGGAGACGGATCGGATCGACCCGGGTGCCGTCGAGGAGGTCCGACCGAACGTGGATCCACACGACCCGACCGAACACCACCGTGTTGGTCGGCGGCTCGTCGAGCTCGACGGTCCGCACGAGCCGGCACTCGAGACGCACCGGCGAGGCCGTCACCTGGGGAGCCGCGACGACGGCGCCTGGGGCCATCTCGATCCCCGCCATGGCCGCCTCGTCCACCTCCGGGCCGTACTCGCCCGACGTGAGGTTCATGGCTTCGGCCAGGTCCTCGTCGACGACGTTGACCGTGAACTCGCCGGTGGCGAGCACGTTGGCGAGCGTGTCCTTGGCCGCATCCCCGCGGCGGCCCGCGGAGAACACCACCGTCGGCGGGGTCCCGGCGACGACGTTGAAGAACGAGTACGGAGCGAGGTTCCGGACCCCGTCCGCGTCGACGGTCCCGATCCACCCGATCGGTCGTGGCACCACGGAACCGATCAGCAGCTTGTACCGCTCGGTGCCCGTCAGGTCGGCAGGGTCGAAGCCGGAGGTGTCGTCGCTCATCGGCCTGAGCGTACCGGACCACGCCGGCGTCAAGCGACGGTGGACGCCTGCCGATAGCATCCCATGATCACCATGCGGTGCGAAGCCTGCGGCGCCGAGGCGTACCAAGGGGCGGTCGCCTGCGACGAATGCGGACGCCGGTTGGCGCCGCCCGAACCTCGGCCCGACCCGCCGATCCCCCGAGAGGATCTGTGGCGCATGGCGATGTGGGGAGCCGGCGCCTTGACGATGATCGCCCTCGGCGCGTTGGCGGTCGTGCTGGTGGGGTCGTTGAACCGGACCCCGCCGGCGACGAGCGCCGAGGCGACCACCACCACGACCTCCACGACGACGACCCTGCCGCCCGACGAGCCGGTCCAAGCCCTCGAGCTCGTCGACATGCCGGTGTCGGCGCCCGTGACCATCGAAGCGCCGCCCATCGATCGTCCGGCCCGCATCCATCGCGACGGCCAGATCGTCGTCTTCGAGATCGACGGGGACGAGTGCGGGTCGGGTCAAGGGAGCCTCGGCGCCGCCGGAACCGTGACGAACCTGTCGCCCGTCGATCAGACGTTGACGTTCGCGCTCACCGTCGATCTGATCCGATCGACCACGGGCTCCCGCCTGGAACGCCAGGTCGTCGACGTCGGCGAGCTCGCCTCCGGCGACACCACGGCGTGGGAGGTGCGGGCCTCGTCGCCGCGGAAGGTCAACGTCCGGTGCATCGTCCGCGACGTGACCGTGACGCCGGTCGACTGACCGGACGACAGGAACCTCCGTCCTCGCCGTAGCGTCCAAGCCTCCATGAAGCACCTGACCGCACCGCTCGTCCTCGCCCTGATCGCCGCCGCCTGCGCCGCCTCGCCGGGATCCGGTGGCGTTCCGGCCGCTCCACCGATCCCCGACGGGCCCGTGCTGGTCGTCGAGTTCTCGGGTGGATGCATGATGATGGGCCCCAACTGCCAGCGCTGGGTCGTCGACGGTGACGGCACCGTCGAGGTGTTCAGGGTCGGAACCGACGTCACCCCGGTGACGACCGTCGCGACCGATCCGGCGCTCGTCGAGCGCCTGTGGTCCGCGGCGACGACGGCCGATCCCGGCGCCTTGCGAGCCCGACTCCCGGAAGGCCGCTGCAACGGCTGTGTCGACGGCATCGACACGACGTTCACGTTCACGACCCCCGGAGGCACGGCGACGTTCAGGTCGATCGAGACCGAGCTCGTTCGTTCCGAGCCCCTCCTCGACGCGGCATGGGCCGTCGTCGAGGCCACCGAGCCTCTCGTCGAGGTCCCGACCATCACTCGCTGACCTTCGGCCCTTCCCGGCCGCGTCGCGGCGATGCATGCTCGCGACGTGATCGTCGTCTGGGTCGTCGCCGTCGCCGCCGGCTTCGGGGCCGCCATCGTGGCGAGTCGCCGAGCCGTCGTTCACGCCGCGGCGATCATCGAGAGCACCCGGCTCCCACCGTTCTTCATCGGCATCACCTTGATGGCGTTGGGCACGGACCTGCCCGAGATCGCCAACTCGATCGTCGCATCGGCCACGGGCCACGGCGACGTCAACGTCGGCGACTCGATCGGGTCGACGGTGACCCAGATGACCCTCGTGCTCGGCATCCTTCCGCTGGTCGCCGGCGCCTTCGGGGTCGGACCCCGACGCATCGTGGCGCCCGGAGCCGTGATCCTGGTCGGCTTGGCCGCGGTCGCGTTCGTCGCAGGCGACGGCGAGCTCTCCCGAGCAGACGGCTTCGGTCTGGTCGTGCTGTGGGCGGTCGGGTCGGCGGTCGTGTTCGGCCTCGGACCGCCGGCTTCAGGACCGGCGATGCAGGCCCCGAGCCTCCATCTGGTCCGCCACGGCGCCATCGCGCTGGCCATGCTCGCCGTCGTCGGCGCCGGCGCCGGCCTGGCCCTTCGGGGCATCGTCGGCATCGCCGAGGTGGCCGGCGTCCCCGAGTTCGTCGTCGCCTTCTTCCTCGCCTCGATCGGCACGTCCCTGCCCGAACTCGTCGTCGATCTGACCGCCATCCGCGACCGGCAGCGGGACCTCGCCGTCGGGGACGCCGTCGGCTCGTCCCTCGTCGACACCACCCTGTCGATCGGCATCGGGCCGCTGCTGTTCCCCGTCGCCGTCACCGCGTCGTTCGCCGTCGAGGCGTCCCTCGCCGCCATGGCGGCCGTCGCCATCGTCGTCGCCTTGCTCGCGACCCGCCGCCGCCACGGTCGGATCACCGGGGCGGTGCTGGTCCTCGTGTACCTGGCGTTCTATCCGATCCTGCTGGCCTGACCCGACCGTCGTCCCGGCGACGATGCCCGACGAACCCGATCCGAACCGGCGTTGGGAAGGGCGACGGAACGGCGAGCTACGCTGAACCGCGGACACCGAACGAGGAGCAGCCATGAGAGAAGCCGTCGTCGTCGCCAGCAAGCGGACCCCGCTGGCCAAGTCCTACCGAGGATCGTTCAACATGACCCGGCCCGACGACCTCGCCGCCCACGCGATCCGCGCCGCCCTGGCCCAGGTCCCCGCCGTCGCCGACGACGCCATCGAGGACGTTCTCATCGGCTGCGGGCTCCCGGAAGGTCCCTCCGGCCACAACGTCGGGCGGATCGCCCTCCTCCGCGCCGGCCTGCCGACGTCGGTCCCCGGCGTGACCGTCAACCGGTTCTGCTCGTCGGGCCTCCAGACCATCGCGATGGCCGCCCACCGCATCATGGTCGGGGAGGCGGACACGATCATCGGCGGAGGCGTCGAGTCGATCACCCTGGTCCAGAACGACAAGCTCCGCACCTCGGACCTGTTCAACCCGGTCCTCGCCAAGGAGATCCCCGGCATCTACCTGTCGATGGGCGAGACGGCCGAGATCGTCGCCAAGCGCTACGGCATCTCCCGGGAGGACCAGGACCGCTACGCCCTCATGTCCCAGCAGCGGGTCGCCCACGCCCAGGAGCAGGGGTGGTTCGACGACGACATCGCCCCCATCAAGGTCGACAGGGCCGTCAAGCAGGAGGACGGCACGATGGCGGTCGAAGAGGACGTGCTGGTCGACCGGGACGAATGCAACCGTCCGGACACGACCCTCGAGGGGCTCGCCAAGCTCAAGCCGGTCTTCGACCCCGAAGCGGGGAGCGTCACCGCAGGCAACGCGTCGCAGTTCTCCGACGGCGCCTCGGCGACGATCGTCATGGCCGCCGACCGGGCCGCAGCGCTGGGCCTCGAGCCGATGGGATGGTTCCGGGGGTTCCAGGTCGCCGGTGTCGATCCCGACGAGATGGGAATCGGTCCGGTCCGGGCGGTCCCCAAGCTCCTCGACATGGTCGGCATGACCCTCGACGACATCGACATCGTCGAGCTCAACGAGGCCTTCGCCTCCCAGGTCCTCTACTGCCAGCGGATCCTGGAGATCCCCGACGACAAGCTGAACCCGATGGGCGGCTCGATCTCGATCGGCCATCCCTACGGGATGACGGGGTCCCGCATGGTGGGCCAGATCCTCAACCACCTGAAGCGCACCGGGGGCCGGTTCGGCATCGTCACGATGTGCGTCGGCGGTGGCATGGGCGCCGCCGGCCTCTTCGAGGTCGCCTGAGGGTTCCGGCGTCCGGGCGGGTCAGTGAGGGCCGGAGATGAGCGTCCGGGCCAGATCGAGCGCCGGAGCCGGATCCCGGTAGCCCTCCTGGTAGGCCAGCTCGCACCGCGCCTCTCCGAAGACGTCCACGAGCCGCGCCATCCAGGCGTCGACCTCGAACCGCTCCCCGGCCGGCAGTGGGCGCCCACGGTCGCAGCGGAGCCGGTCCGCCGCCCCGAGGAGGAGCGCCGCGGCCCGAGGGTCGACGTCCAGGACCCAGCCGGCGATGCCCTCGACCGCGAAGGCGATGGCGAGCGGATCGTCTTCGGCGGCGAACCGAAGCGACTCTTCCAGGGCCGGCGCGGCGGCGGCCCGGTCGCCGACCTCGAGCAGTGCCCGACCCAACGAGCCCGCCGAGTACGCGACCCCGGGCCAGGCGCCGAACCCTCGGTAGAGCTCGGTCGCCCGCCGGTGGGGGTCGACGGCGTCCGCGAACCGACCCATCCGACGGGCGAGGAGCCCCTCGGCGTTGAGGATCGATCCCGCGACGCGCTCTCGATGGCCATGCCCGTCCGCCGCCCGGGCGATGAACTCGGCGGCGGAAGCGAAGTCCCCGGCGAGGGCGGCCACGTTGCCCATCTCTGCGAGCAGCGTCCCGGTCTCTTGCTCGAATCGCAGTTCGTCGGCGATCTCCAGCACCCTGGCGTAGGTGGCCATCGCCTCGTCGTATCGACCGAGGGCCCGACTCACCGCCCCGATGAGGAACTGGGCGATGCCTTGACCCCATCGGTCACCGACGGCCACGAAGCGATCCCTGGCCGCGATCGCGTGGGAGAGCGCCCCGTCGACGGTGTGCGACCGTGAGCTGGTCAGGAACGAGCACACGCCGAGGCCCCAGTCGTCTCCCGTCTCGGCGAAGATCCGCTCGGCTTGGCCCATCAGCGACTCGTACCGTTCGCCGTCCGACGTCGATGCCGCCATGAGGGCGAGGGCGAGCGCCTCGCCGTGACGGTAGCCCGATGTGCGACTGGCGGCGAGGAGCTCGTCGAGACGGGCGGGGTCGCCCGGCCCGATGAGGGACAGGATCGCGGCGGCGAACAGCACGCCGACGAGCGCGACGCCGGAGGCTCCGGCCTGATCGGCGCGGGCGAGGTGGGCTTCGGCCTCGAAGTTCATGCCCCGCAGGTACCAGTACCAGCCGAGGGCCCCGGTCATCTCGACGGCGGCGTCGGGAGCGACGGCCCAGGCCATCTCGAGGACGGCAGCCACGTTCTCGTACTCCCGATCGAGGCGAGCCAGCCAGACGAGCTGATCGTGGCCCCGCAGGTGGCGGTCGGCTTCGACGGCGAGGTCGGCGTAGAACCGGATGGTCCGCTCGGTCTGGCGCGGGCCTTCGCCGGAAGCGGCCAGCCGGTCCCGACCGAACGCCCGGATGGTCTCCAGGAACCGGTATCGGCCCTGATCCCGGCGGTGGATCAGCATCGAGCGGTCCACCAGCCGCCCGACGATGTCCACCACGTCGCGCGGGTCGACGTCGTCGCCGGCCGCCAGATGCTCGGCGGTCGGCAGATCGAACGACCCCGACAGCAGCGACAGCCGGCGGAAGACCAGCTGCTCGTCGTCGTCGAGCAGGCGGTAGCTCCAATCGATCGTGGCCCGCAGGGTTCGGTGGCGCTCGACCGCGGTCCTTCCGCCTCCGGTCAGGAGGCGGAACCGATCGTCGAGCCGGGCCGCGATCTCGGGCACGGTCAACGAGCCGACCCGGGCGGCGGCGAGCTCGATGGCCAGGGGCATCCCGTCGAGGCGGCGACAGATGTCGACGATCGCCTCGAGGACCTCGGACGGGTCGAAGGAGCCGTCCACGGCCACGGCCCGTTCGACGAAGAGCCGCACCGCCTCCGAGGCCGCGGCGTCGGCGAGCCCCTCCGGGAGGCCGAGCGGGGAGAGGCGGAACACGATCTCGCCGGGGATGCCGACCGGTTCCCTGCTCGTGGCCAGGACCCGCAGCTCGGGGGCGGCGAGGAGGAAGCGCTCGACGAGCGTCGCGGTGTCGTCGATGAGGTGCTCGCAGTTGTCGACCAGCAACAAGGTCGGGACGTCGGCCAGCCACTCCTCGACGACGACCGCCGGATCGGTGGTCGTCTCGCCCGGCCGGAACCCGCCGAGGCGGTCCCCGACGATCGCCGTCGCGAACGCGACGGGAACCAGTTCGGGTTGACTGACGGGCCCGAGGTCGACCAGGACGACGTCGCGGTCGTCGACATCCGAGGCGACGGTCGCCGCCAGGGTCGTCTTGCCCACCCCGCCGGGCCCGGTGATCGTGACCAGACGCGACGTCCCGAGGAGCGACGCCACCTCGCGGGTCTCGCGGTCGCGGCCGACGAAGCTCGTCAGGCGCGCCGGGAGCCGTCGCGTCGCGGGACGGGAACGCGCGGGAGGAGCCGGCGCGAGCGTCGGGTCCTGCAAGAGGATCCGCTCCTCGAGGGAACGCAGGTCCGGCGACGGGTCGATGCCCAGCTCCTCGGCGAGGATCGTGCGGGTGTCCTGGTAGGCACGCAACGCCTCGGCCTGGCGCCCCGACCGGTACAACGCGAGCATGAGCCGGCGACGGAAGCCCTCGCGGAGCGGGTGACGTCCGACGAGGGCCTCCAGTTCGGCGACGACCTCGGTGTGGGCGCCCGATTCGAGATCGGCGTCGATGCGCGCCTCGAGGGCCGCCAGCCTCAGCTCCTCGAGCCGCTCGGCCTCGATCCGGGCGAAGTCCTCGTAGACGAGGTCGGCCAGGGCGTCGCCTCGCCACAGGTCGAGGGCGCGACCCAACGCAGCGGCGCGGGCCGAAGGGTCGACGAGGTCCCGCGCCGCGGCGGTGAGCTCCTCGAACCGTTCGGCGTCGATCGTGACCCGGTCGGGATCGAGCAGGTAGCCGGGGGGACGCGTGACGATCGTGTCCGCGCCCAGGGACTTGCGGAGTCGGGAGACGCGAGCTTGGAGGGCGTTCGTCGGGTTGCCGGGCAGGTCGTCGCCCCACAGGGTCTCGATGAGACGGTCCGACGACACGACCTTCCCGCCCGCCAGCACCAAGGCCGCCAGGAGCTGGCGCTCGGTCGATCCGACGGGCGTGATGTCGTCACCGGAGGAGTCGTGCACCTCCAAGGGTCCAAGGATCCCGATGTGCATGGGCGTCAACCTACCGGCGGGAGCCCGCTCCGCGGCAAGCGAGGTCGCGGTCGTCATGGGCAGGATGCTCGCCGACGGCTCTGACGGGTCGCTGACGGATCCCCGGACGAGCCGGTCAGACGGCGGCAACGATCCGGCCAGCCGTCCGCGTCACGATGCGGCGGAACCGAACCGAGGAGCACCCGTGTCGACCAGATCCCTGACCGCACCGAGAACCGTCGCCGTCGACGCGGCGGTCACCGTCGATCGACTCGTGAAGACGTATCCGTCGCCGGACGGGGGATCGTTCGATGCGGTGGCAGGAGTGAGCTTCACCGTCGAACGCGGCGAGATCTTCGGCTTCCTGGGACCCAATGGCGCCGGGAAGACGACGACCCTCGAGATCGTCGAGGGGTTGACCGAACCGACGTCGGGATCGACGGCGGTCCTCGGCCTCGACTCGCAGCGCGACCGGATCGCGCTGCTGGAACGCATCGGCGTCCAGCTCCAGGCGTCGAGCTACTTCCCTCACCTCCGGCTCCACGAACTCCTCGACCTGTTCGGTTCCTTCTACGCCGTTCGCCGGGATCCCGATGATCTGCTCGATCGGGTCGGATTGACGGGCAAACGCAACGCACTCCTCGCCAGCTTGTCGGGCGGGCAGGCCCAGCGGTTCTCGATCGTCGCGGCACTCGTCAACGACCCCGACGTCGTGTTCCTCGACGAGCCCACCACGGGCCTCGATCCTCATGCTCGCCGCGAGGTGTGGGAACTGATCGAGTCGATCAACCGCGACGAAGGGAAGACCATCGTGTTGACGACCCATTCGATGGAGGAAGCCGAACGGTTGGCAGGACGGGTCGCCATCATGGACGAAGGCAGGATCCGGGCCATCGACACGCCCGCGGGTCTCATCTCCCGGTTGGGGACCTCCCCCGTGATCCGGTTCACGTGCCGTCCCGAGCTCGACGACGGCGCCCTTCGGAACCTTCCCGGGGTGACCGGACTGGACCGTTCCTCCGACGGGGTCGTCCAGCTGGTGGCTCCCGATCCGAACCGGGTCGTCCCGGCGCTGTTCACGCTGGCGTCGGTCCGCACGGTCGACCTGAGGGGCCTGACCGTGCTCGCCCCCACCCTCGAGGACGTGTTCTGTGAGATCACCGGCAACCGGCTCACCGGCTCGACCGCGAGGAGCGACCGATGACCCAGACCTTCACCGTCTTCCGCGCCAGCTTGAAGATGCTGCTGCGGGACCGCACGGCGCTGTTCGGCGCCGTCATGTTCCCCCTGTTCTTCGTGCTGGCCATGAGCATCTTCGACCTCCGGTTCGAGCGGATGTCCGGCGTCCCGGCGAGCGACAACTACTTCGACTTCGTCCTTCCCGGCCTGCTGGCGCTCGGCGTCATGAACTTCACCCTGGTCGGGATCGCCACCTCGGTGACCGGACTGCGGGGCATGCGGATCCTGCGTCGGATCCAGGCGACCCCACTGCGACCTGCCCGGTTCATCGCCGGTCAGATCGGTGCCCGGCTCGTCATCGCGCTCGGTCAGCTCGTCTTGATGCTCGCCCTCGGCGTGGGGCTGGGCGGAGCGATGCGAGGCAACTGGCTGGTGGTCCTGGCCCTGGGGGCGGTGGGCAACGTCGTGTTCCTCGGATTCGGGTTCGCGGTCGCCGGGCGAGCATCGACCGTCGACGGAGCCGCCAACCTGGCGAGCCTGGTCACGCTCCCCCTGATGTTCCTCACCGGCCTGTACTTCCCGCTCGAAGCGATGCCGTCGGTCCTGCAGGGAGCTGCCCGGTGGCTGCCCATGACGGCGCTGATCGACGCCATGCGCAGCGTCATGTTGCATGGCCTCGGCCTGGGGGATCTCGGGCCCGAGCTGGCGCTCCTGTTCGTGTGGGCGGCGATCGGTGTCGTCGCCGCGCGCCTCTCGTTCCGCTTCGGCGGCTGACACCGGGGATCGGATTCTCACCGGGCGCTCATCGTCGTCCCATCGCCGGCTCATCGTCGTCTCCGACGATGCGGTCATGGATACCTCACACGATCCCCTCGAAGGTCCGGTGGCGGTCGCCGGTGTGCTCTTGTTCGTCCAAGGGGCGATCACGGTCGCGCTCGCCGCCGAAGCGGTGGGCGCAGCGGTCGCCTTCGGTGGCGCGCCCGCCCCCGGCGCCATCCTGACGGTCGTCGGCGCCGTCACGACGCTGGTGCTGGCGCGACGGATCCGGGGACGCCGCCGCAGCACCAGGCGTTGGATCCTGGCGATCGAGGTCGGGTGGATCGTCCTGGCGACCGTCGACCTGCTGCTGGCGGTCTTCCTCGCCGATCGTGGCCTCACCCCGGTGGGGTTCATGGTGCGCATGGCGCTGCCGGGGTCGATCGTCTGGCTCCTGCGCCGACCGGCGGCGAGAGCGGCCTTCGGGATCGGTGTGGTCGACGACGACCCGGCAGTGAGCGCCGAACGGCTGGAGGTGGCGGCATGAACCGGGCCGATCTGCTCGACCGGTACATCGGCAGCCCCATCTACGGGATGGCGCCCGAGCACCGGCTCGCGGTCGTCCTGGTGGCGGCCGTCGTGATCGCCGCCGGGATCGCGTTCCTCGGAGCCCGAGCGAACCATCCGCCTGCCGCCCGACTGATCGGGCGCTATCGAGCCCTCCCGTCGCTGTATCGGTTCGCCGCGTGGCTGCTGGCGGTCGTCTCGGCGATGAACCTCGGCATGGGGCTCGGGCGTCTCGGCGGCGCGGGGGCGTGGCTGGTCGCCGTCGGCGCCGGCGCCGCCGCCGTGCTGCACCGGCTCCTGACCGGACGCTCGTGGCGACGACCTCTGGTGGTGCTGACGATCGTGGCCCTGACGGTGAACCTCGGCCTCGCGGTGGCAGGGGTCACGGTGGACCAGGCCGGGTTCCTCACCGCGTTGTTGGAGGTCACCGTCCTGGCGGTCGTCCTGCGGACGGTCGATGGTGGACGGCTCCGGAGGGTCGTCGGATCGGTCGTCGTGGTCGGTGCCGTCGGGTTCACCACCCTGGCGGGTTGGGCCGGCGCCGTCGTCGCCGGGATGGGCGGCGAGAACCTGGGCGAGACACCCCTGCCGGGCGTGTTGCTTCCGAAGGGCACGGATCGGGAGCCGACAGCCGCCGAGCAGGAGGCGGCGGACCGCTTCCTCCGGCGCACCGCCGAGGCGATCGCCAAGTACGAGGACGTCGCGCTCGCCGCCGCCGACGGCTATCAGGTCGACGCCATCGTCGGCTCGGAGTTCCATGCCGAGAACCCGATCTACAAGTCCGACGGGGTGATCCTCGATCCGGAGCGGCCCGAGACGCTCGTGTACGACGAGACGCCGGACGGGCCGGTGCTGATGGGCGCGATGTACGAGATGGAGGAGATCGGTGAGGAAGGCCCGATGTTCGGCGGTCCGATCACCGTGTGGCACGCCCACGACCACATCTGCTTCGGGGCGTTCCCTCCCGCGATCACGAGCTTCGAGTCGCCGCTGGGTGCATGCCCGCTGCTGTCGGTGTCGTTCCCGGTCACCAACGAGATGATGCACGTGTGGACCGTCCCCGGCGTCGCCGACCCCTACGCAGGCGAACTCGAGGAGTGAGACGGCCCTGGCGTCCGTTGCCGCGACGCCGGGCGGCAACGGACGCCGGACACCGGTCAGGCGACGGGCTCGAGGTCGGGGGCAGGTTCGGCGGTGAGGTCCACGACCGGCGACTCGGAGATGCCGAAACGATCGTGGAATCGCCGCAGCGAGGCCGGCGCCCACCAGTTCCAGTCGCCCATCAGCTTCATCGTCGCCGGCACGAGCAGCATCCGTACGACGGTGGCATCGACGATGACGGCGACGGTGAGGCCCACGCCCAGCATCTTGATGCTCAACGTGTCGCCGAGGGCGAATCCGGCGAACACCACCACGATGAGCAGTGCCGCCGAGGTGATGATCCGACCGGTCTTCTGCAATCCGAGGGCGACGGCCTCGTCGTTGTCTCCGGTCTCGTCGTAGATCTCCTTGATCCGCGACAGGAGGAACACCTCGTAGTCCATCGACAACCCGAAGGCGAACACGAAGATGACCAGCGGGATGAAGGTCTCGATGGCCCCGGTGGAGTCGAACGAGAGAATCCCGGCCAGTCCTCCGTTCTGGAAGCCCCAGATGAGGATCCCCATCGAGGCGCCGAGCGACAGGACGTTCATGACGATCGCCTTGATCGGCACGACCACCGAGCCGGTCATCAGGAACAGGAGCACGAACGTCGCGGTCGCGATGATCCCCAACGCGAAGGGCAGGCGGTCGATGAGCTCGGTCTTCTGGTCGACGAGCTCCGCCGCCGGTCCCGTCACGGCCACCGGCGACACGGTGTCGATCGCCCGCACCGAGCGCACGACGTTCTCGGCGACCGGGCCCTGCGCGGGGCCGTCGACGACGACGTCGAGGACGGCGATCCCGGCGGGAAGACCGGTCCGTGGCAGGATCGCCTGGACACCGTCGAGGCGTCCGATCCGGGCGCCGAGTTCGGCGACCTGGGCACTGCCGGCATCGGCATCGACCACGACGACGACGGGGTCGATGTCCGCGCCGCCGAACTCGCCCTGGATGGCCTCGTACGTGAGGCGGGACTCCGACGTGCGTGGGAGTGACCGGACGTCGCCGTTCTCGAGGCGAGCGCCCGACAGGAACGGGATCCACAGGGCGACGAGCAACGCCCCGACGGCGAGCACGATCGGGACGGCTCGGCGCTGCACGAGCCGGGAGAGGCGGTAGAAGAACCCGTGGGTCGCCGCCGCCGGGGCGACGACTCCCTTGATCCGGCTCCCCCACATGCCCAGCAGGGCGGGCAGCAGGGTGATGGCGGCGCCCATGGCGACCAGCACGACGCCGGAGCCCGCGTAGGTGAGCGACCGGAACCCGGGACCGGGGTAGACGAGCATCCCCGACAGCGCGACGGTGACGGTGAGGCCGGAGAAGAAGACGGTCTTGCCCGCCGATGCGACGGTCCGTTCGACGGCCCGATCGAGGTCGAACCCCCGGCCGCGTTCCTCCCGGAACCGGCTCACCATCAACAACGCGTAGTCGACGGCCAGGCCCAGACCGAGCATCGTCACCACGTTGACGGCGTAGAACGCGACGTCGGTGACCTGGGTGATGCCGTACAGGACGAGGAACGCCCCCGGAACGGCGACGACGGTCACCATCAGCGGGAGCCCGGCGGCCACGACCCCTCCGAAGATGAGCAGCATCAGCACCAGGATGACGGGGAGGGTGATGATCTCGGCCTTCTGGAGGTCCGCTTCGGTGGCTTCGACGAACTCGGCGGCGAGGACCTCGTCGCCGCCGACGAGCACCTCCGGTGCGTCGATGCTGCGGACGACCGCTTCGACGGCTTCGAGGTCCTCGGCTTCGGCCAGGTCGACGAGCACGAGCGTCGACGTCCCGTCACGGGAGAGGAGCTGGGGCACGCCGGTCGTGGGCAGGTCGAGGACCTGGACGACCTCCGGCATGGCGCGGAGCTCGGTCGCGGTCTGCGCGATCGAGGCGAGCACCTCGGGCCGATCGGCGCCCCTGACGACAGCGATGAGATCCGACGGGGCGGCATCGGATTCGATCTCGGCGAGACGGGCCGCCGTGACGGCCGATTCCGAGTCGGGGGTGCCCCCTTCGGTGCTGAGGTTGTCGAAGACCCGACCGCCGAGGACGATCGAGACGACGAGGACGACGGCCCACACCGCGGCGACCGTCTTGCGGTGCCGGTAGGTGAACCGTCCGAGAGCGGAGAACATGGGAAGCCTTCCTTTCATGGCGAGGCCGTCACGATGTCGAAGGCTCCTGACGGTCCGCTCCGCTGTGACTGACGGCCGGGTCGTCAGCTCGTCAGCGTCCCGTCTCGGTACCCTCCGCGCATGCGACACCGGACCTGGCGTTCCCGACGAGCCCGCCCATGAGGGTGGCGGTGACCGGAGCTTCCGGACATCTCGGAGGGGTCCTGGTCCGCCGCCTCCTCGCCGCCGACCACGAGGTCGACGCCCTGGACCTGGTGGAAGGAGCGGCCCTGGCGGGTCTCGGCCATCGGTTCCGGAGAGTCGACGT
This sequence comes from Acidimicrobiia bacterium, assembly GCA_027036355.1. GTDB lineage: Bacteria > Actinomycetota > Acidimicrobiia > Spongiisociales > UBA5794 > JALSQW01. The sequence continues at coordinate 32,239 of JALVQZ010000178.1, forward strand.
CCTGGACCGTTCCGCCCTCGTCGAAGCCTTCGACGGGATCGAGGTCGTGTTCCATCTGGCGGCGGTGATCTCCGTGGCCGGTGACCCGACCGGTGAGGTGTGGCGGATCAACGTCGGTGGCACCGGCAACGTCGCCGACGCCGCGTTGGCTGCGGGAGTGCGCCGCCTCGTCCACGCCAGCTCGGTGCATGCGTTCGACCTGGCTCGTTGCGAGGAGCCTCTCGACGAGACCGGTCCACGGGCCGACGCTCCCGACCTCCCCGTGTACGACCGATCCAAGTGGGCGGGAGAACGGGCGCTCCGAGAGCGCGTCGAGGCCGGTCTCGACGCGGTGATCGTCAACCCGACCGGCGTCATCGGACCCCACGACCACGGACCGTCCCGCATGGGTCGCGTCGTGCGCGCCGCCGCGGCGGGTCGGCTGTGGGCGACGGTGCCGGGAGGATTCGACTGGGTGGACGTCCGGGACGTCGTCGACGGCATGATCTCGGCCGTCGAGCGAGGGAGAACCGGGGAGAGCTACCTGCTCTCGGGTCATTGGGCGACGATACGGCAGGTGGCGACCCTGGCAGCGCCGGCCACGGGACGCCCCTCACCGCGGGTCACGATCCCCTACGGGGTCGCTCGAGCCATCGCCCCGCTCGGAACGGTCCTGACCCGTCGGCGTCCCGCCGCCTTGTCGTTGACGACCGAGGCCCTCGAGACGCTCCGCCACGGTCCCCGGGTCTCGTCGGCGAAAGCGGAGAACGAGCTGGGGTACGGGGCCCGACCGTTGGAGGTGACGGTGCGCGACGCCGCGGCGTGGTTCGCCAGGCCTCACGACGCGTAGGATGCCGGGGATGTACCACACGATCGCGCTGGCGCTCGTGACGATGGCCGTCGCCGCG